>JAIOYL010000046.1 GCA_021741195.1 Sneathiella sp.
TACCGGTGCCGACGCGCTCGCGCCGATCTCGACATTGGGGAATGATTTTTTCCATTTCGATCCGGACAAACATAGCCTTGTCGGCAAGCGGACAGGGCGGATCTTCCGCCTTGCCGACCGTCTCGCCGTGCGCCTGCGCGAAGTCGATATTGTCACCGGCAGCATGATTGTCGAGGTTGAGGATGGCCGCGACGGCGGCGCGCAGCCCCGGCGTCCTGCAAATGCAGGCCGGCCGGGAAGGGGCAAACCCTCCGGAAACCCTGCGAAGAAGAAAAAGCGGACGCTGTCCAAGGGCAAAAAGCGGGCGCGGCGCAGCGTTTCAAAAGACTGAAATCTGCGGCAGAGTGTCGCAAAGCCCTTTTCTTCATACTTCCCGACCCCAGATGATGGTATTGTCCGCGTGAAAGAAGAGATAAAGATGACTATGACTGTTGCACAAGATGAAAGATCTGTTGGTCAGGCCATGCTTCATGGGTTGCGCAAGCGCTGCCCCGGTTGCGGAGTGGGCCGCGTCTTTAACAACTATATCAAGGTCAATCACACCTGCGATACCTGCGGGCTGGAACTGCATTTTCAGCGCGCGGATGATGCGCCGCCCTATTTCACCATGCTGATTGTGCTGCATTTCGTTCTGTCCGGCCTTTTGCTGGTTGAACAGAATTTCAGCCCCGCGACATGGGTCCAGTTGACCATCTGGCTGCCGGTGTCACTTGTCTCCGCGCTCTGGCTGCTGCCGCGCGTCAAAGGCGCCCTTATCGGCATTCAATGGGCGCGGCGCATGCACGGTTTCGGCGGCGATTTCACTTAACGCCTGCAGACTGGACTTGGCGCGGCAGCAAGTGCATACTTGCTGAAAAAGTGAAAGTACCAGAAAATGACCAGCGAAAAGAAAAGAACCATCGCGGAAAGCCGCACCGACGGTAGCAAGGCCCCCCGCCCGAAAGACGCCGCCACCCTCATCCTCTACCGGCAAAGCAGCAAAAATACAGAGATCCTGATGGGCGAACGCAGCGGACGGCATAGTTTCATGCCGAATACCTATGTCTTTCCCGGCGGCCGCGTCGATGCCAGCGACAGCCGCATCCCGCCCGCCAGAGACCTCCGGGAGGATGTGATGGCGCGGCTTGTCCGGGGCGGCTGCAGCCCGTCGCGTGCCCGCGCGCTCGCCGTTGCCGCCATTCGCGAAACCTTCGAGGAAACCGGCCTTCGACTCGCGGCCTCGCATCCGGAGCCAAAAATTTCGCGTGTCCCGGTCTGGAACGAATTCGGCAGCATTACCTGCGGCCCGGATCTTTCCAAGCTTGACTATATCGCCCGCGCGGTCACCCCACCGTCGCGCAAAAAGCGCTTCAATACCCGGTTTTTCGTCGCCGATGCCGAAACGCTCGAAGGCGAGATCAAGGGCTCCGGCGAGCTTCTCGATTTGCGCTGGGTGACAATCCAGCAAGCCCTGGACCTCGATATCCCGAAAATCACCGAGGTCGTACTGGGTCATGCCGATCATTTCCTGAAAACCCGGCCGCCCCACGATCCAAACCGCCCCGTCCCGATGTTTCAGATGCGTCATGGCAAGCGGATATTTGGTGAAGAATGACTGTTATTTCCCGACCCGGCCGGCCGGTCAGACCCCGGCATGCGGCGAGCCTTGTCATTTATGAGAGAAAAGAGGACGATATCTATGTCCTGATGGGAAAGCGGGCGAAAACACACAGATTCCTGCCCAACGTCTACGTCTTTCCGGGCGGCCGTGTCGATAAGGCGGATGCCGATCTCGAACCTCTCGCGCCGCTTTCGCCGGATGTTGAGAAAATGCTGTCCCGGCCAGCCGACATGGCGCATGCGGTGGCCGCTGCGGCGGTGCGCGAGACCCATGAGGAAACCGGCCTTGTAATCGGCGACGTCAAGGCCGACAAGGTGATCCCCGATCTTTCCAATCTCGACTATATTGCCCGCGCAATCACGCCGCCGATCAGCCCTATCCGCTTCAACACGCGGTTTCTCAGCATCGACGCCCGCCACGTCTCCGGCACACTCGGCGGTTCGGGGGAACTGATCGATTTGCGCTGGATCCCGCTCACCGAGGCGTTGACCATGCCGCTCGTCGATGTCACGGAATTCGTTCTGGGGGAAATGGGGCGAAAATTGACATCTGCTGCCGCGGTGGCGCCATTCGGAGCAAACCCGGTTCCGCTTTTTACTTATTTTAGGGGAAAATCGCTTATCCGCACGCCCGGCCATGAGTAGCCAGCCGTCCCAGGACAACACGCTGGCCCTCATTGCGGTGATTGCTGCCGTCACGGCAATGGCGGTATCGCTCAGCCTGTCGATCCCGCTGGTGTCCCTGTCGCTGGAGCGGCGGGGCTATGGCAGCGATGTTATCGGCCTGATGGGGTCCCTGCCCGCGCTCGCGTTCCTGCTCGCCTCGCCCGCCATTCCCGCCTGGACGCGCTATTTCGGCTCCGGGAAAATGCTATGGGCGGCGCTGCTGCTGGCGACATCCTGCATCTGGGCGCTGGCGATATCGGACAACATCTATTTCTGGTTCTTCCTCCGGCTGCTGATCGGGCTTTCCATGGCCGTCCTGTTCCTGATCAGCGAAACCTGGGTGAACCAGATCGCGAAAGAAAAGACCCGTGGCCGGACGATTGCGATCTATGTTTCCGTCCTGACCTGCGGTTTTGCCTTCGGGCCGGTCCTGATCAATTTTCTCGGGGCGGAAGGGACACTGCCTTTCATTGTTTCCGGCTTTATTGTGCTTTCCGCCGGATTCGCCTTTCTGCTGGTCGGTGACCGGTTTCCCAATCTCAGCGGGAAAAGCGGCTATTCGATTCTCTCCTTCATTAAAATCGCACCGATGATCAGCGCAGCGGCATTGCTGGTGGCCTTTTTCGACGGCTCCGTCCTCACCCTGCTGCCTGTGTACGGCATCAAGAACGGCCAACTCCAGGAAACCGCCGTGCTGATGACGAGCGCACTCCTTGCCGGGAATATCGTTCTGCAAATTCCCATCGGCTGGCTCGCCGATCGATATGACCCCACCAAGGTGATTCTCGGCTGCGGGATCATCGGCGTCATTGGTGCGTTAATGCTGCCCCTGGCAATATCGGAGCCCTACTTCCTCTGGCCACTGCTGATTGTCTGGGGCGGCGCTGTCGTCGGCACCTATACAATCGCCCTCGTGATCATGGGCCAGAAGTTCACTGGCGGTGACCTGATCACGGCGACCGCTGCGGTCGGCGCGCTCTGGGGCCTGGGAAGCCTGTTCGGACCGGCCATCGCCGGCGTGGCAATGGAGATCATCAAGCCCCATGGCATGCCCTTTACGTTCGCCACGATCTGCTTGATCTTTGTCGCACTCGCCATCCGGCAGGCTCTGAGGTCGCGCTGAGTCGTAAAAAACGCGTCATTCGCAAGCTCGTGCTTGACTTCGCCGATTAAATCCGTATTTTCCGGGCTTCAAATATTATTCACTCCTGTCATCAAGCGGGAGATTACTGGAGTTTCGGACATGGCTAAGCCGACTACGTTGAAAATCAGGCTGGTAAGCACGGCAGACACCGGGTTCTTCTACGTCACCAAGAAAAATCCGCGCACGATGACGGAGAAGATGGTCGTACGCAAATATGACCCGGTTGTGCGCAAGCATGTGGATTTCAAGGAATCCAAAATCAAGTAACTGCCCGCCGCAGAATTAAAAAGGGCCGCAGAATGATCCTGCGGCCTTTTTTGTGTCCTGTGACATTGGATTATCGAACAGCGACACCCGGATACTTTTCAACAGATACGATATTGGCGGAGCTGACAACCACCCGGTTGCGGCCATCCCGCTTTGCCTTGTAGAGCGCCTCATCGGCCCGTTTCAGCAGGCTGTCACAGTCCTCCTGCTCGCGCGAAACAGTCACGCCGATGGAACAGGTCAGATCCAGCTCAACTTTTCCCTTGGCATCGGCAAAAGGCTTCTCGGCGATCTGGCGGCGAAGGCGCTCCGAGACCGTGGAAGCAACGGCAAGATCCGTATCCGGCATCACGACAACGAATTCCTCACCGCCATAACGGCAGGCAAGATCAATCCCGCGAACGCTGGTACCGATACGGTCAGAAAACCCCTTGATGACGTCGTCACCGACATCATGGCCATAGGTGTCATTCACCTTCTTGAAGAAGTCGATATCCATGATCAGGACGCAGACGGGCTTATAGTCCATCTTCGCACGCTGCAACAGCGCTTCCAGATGGTTCAGCATATAGCGCCGGTTGTAGAGGCCTGTCAGGCTGTCCGTGACCGCAAGCTCCATGCTGCGGTGGAAATTATGCCGCAGCCGGTCCTGATACTGCTTGCGCAGGATCTGGGTTCTTGTGCGGACGATCAGTTCGTTGGTATCGATGGGGCGCATGACATAGTCATTAATGCCCAGATCCAGGCCTTTCAGGAGCTTGTCCCTGTCCGATTCATCGACCAGGGTCAGGATCGGCAGTTGCCGTGTCTCCTCAAGGCTCCTGATCTTTGAGCACAGCCGGAGCGGATCATAGGTTGCGGAGTCAAGACTGATCACGGCGAGATCAAAATCACCGGTGCGCAACAGATGCTGCGCTTCCTCCATGTTCGGCTCCATCGTGATATCGTAGGTTTCCGCATAGACCTCCCTCATCAGCTTCACCGAAAACTCGTTGTCGTCGATGACCAGAATGCGGGCGCGGCGAATGGCCTCATCTTTCCGGTCAGACATACTGATAACACCAAGCTCGGAACTTGTTTCCTCACGCAGGCGGAACTCATCCATCATCATTTTCAGGCGCAAAAGCGACTTCACGCGGGCAAACAGCGCCATGTCATCAACCGGCTTGGTCAGGAAATCGTCGGCCCCGGCCTCGAGACCCTGAACCCTGTCGGCGGCCTCACTGAGCGCGGTGACCATAATAACCGGGATATGAGCGGTCCGCTGGTCCGCCTTGAGGCGCCGGCAAACTTCAAACCCGTCCATCTGCGGCATCATGACATCGAGCAGGATGAGATCGGGCTGCTGGTCGAAAGCAATTTCCAGCGCGTCGGGACCATTATAAGCGGTCACAACGTCATAATATTCAACGGACAGCTTTGCCTCGAGAATTTTGACATTCGGTATGACGTCATCAACGACGAGGATACGTGCCGACATGCGATTAGCTCAGGAAATCTTTGACTGTATTCAGGAAATTTTCGACAGAAATGGGCTTCGCAATATAGGCTTCACAGCCCCCCTCACGAATTTTCTCTTCATCCCCCTTCATGGCGAAAGCGGTAACGGCGATAACAGGAATTGACTTCAAAGCCTCATCCTCTTTTATCCACTTTGTCACTTCCAAACCGGAAACCTCAGGAAGCTGAATGTCCATCAAGATCAGGTCCGGCGAATGTTCACGCGCGAGGCTCAACGCCTCTATCCCGTCTTTCGTCTGGATTGTGTTATACCCATGCGCTTCCAGAAGGTCGTGAAACAACTTCATATTTAAGTCGTTATCTTCAACAATCAACACTGTCTTCATTTTCAATTCGTCCAATTCGGTTTTAAAAGTCCCCGTACAGAGATTGCGAAAAACAGCGCTGAACACAGCTTCTGATTCCAATTCCCGGCACATAAGACTATCATTCGTAACCACTAAACAGAAATATGTTTAATTTTCCATTACCATATGCGTGGGTACGGCAAAGAAAGTTCAAATGGATCGCGAAAAATCTGAAATACTGGCTTTAAAAGCACTGACTTACGTCGCGGGCGACGAGAAAAGACTGGGTTGGCTGCTGACAGAAACCGGCCTCGACCCCCGGAATTTGTCCAATTCCGCCGATAGTGATGAAATACTGGCGGGCGTTCTTGACTTTCTGCTGGCCCATGAAGACATACTAATTGATTTTTGCAACTTTGAGAAGCTGGATGCAACCAGCCCGGCGCGGGCGCGGCGCTTCCTTCCCGGCGCTCCGCCCGAGGATTTTTGACACGATGTTTACCGGTATTCATGAAGAGGTCCAGCCCCAGATCGAAGCGCTCGATATTGACCGCTCCCGCCCGCTGATTATCACCGACGCGGATGAAGTTTTATTTAACTTCATGGTCGGCCTTGAAGATTTCCTGGGCAGCCTCGGGCTTTATTTCGACTGGACCTCCTTTGCGCTGACGGGCAATATCCGGCGGCTCGCCGACAAGGCGCCGATTGACCAGTCCGAAGTCGGGCATCTTCTCTCCGATTTCTTTGAGCAGCGCTGCGCCGGACTTCCGGCGGTTGAAGGCGCCGCCGCTGGCCTCAAGTCTTTAAGCAAGCATGCCCAGATCGTCGTGCTCAGCAACGTCCCGCCCAAATATGCCGAGAACCGCCGGGCAGGCCTGAGGGACAAGGACATGGATTTCCCGCTCATCGCCAATGTCGGCAGCAAGGGAGAGGTGGTGCGCTATCTCACCGAGGGGCTGGATGCGCCCGCCTATTTCATCGACGATATCCCGCATAATCACAGCTCGGTCAACACCCATGCCGCCCATGTCCACCGCCTGCATTACATTGCCGACGAGCGGCTCTCGGCGCTTCTCGGACCGGCGGAGCATAGCCATTCCCGGCTCTACAGCTGGCCGGAGATAGAAGCGCATATCCTCCGCCATATCGAGACAGGCGAGTATTAGGAGAGGAATGGGATGGGTGCTCTGTGCCGCCGCTGCCTGACGCTCCTCGACGAAAGCCGGGACATGACGGGCGGACGCTGCCGACACTGCCGGTCGCCGAAAATACTCCGCCATCCGGAGCTGTTCGATCTCACCCTCGCCCATGTCGATTGCGATGCCTTTTACGCGGCGGTGGAGAAGCGCGACAATCCGGCGCTCAGCGCAAAGCCCCTGATCATTGCCCATGATGACGCCCGGAGCGTTGTCTCCACTTGCTGCTATATTGCGAGAATGTCCGGCGTCCGATCGGCGATGCCGCTGTTCAAGGCGAAACGGCTTTGTCCCAGCGCCGAAATTATTGCACCGAATATGCAGAAATATGCCGCGGTGAGCCGTGATATCCGCCAGATTTTCGAACAATTGACGCCGGATATCGAACCCTTGTCACTGGATGAGGCCTTCCTCAATCTCGCCGGAACCGAAAACCTGCATCACCGTACCGCCGCACAGTCCATGGCCTGGCTTGCCCGCGAGGTGGAAAAGGAAGTCGGGATCACGGTCTCGGTCGGGCTCAGTTTCAACAAATATCTTGCGAAACTCGCCTCCGACCTCGACAAGCCCAACGGGTTTGCGGTCATTGGCCGGGCCGAGGCGCTCGCGTTTCTGGCACCCCGTCCCGTCAGCGATATCTGGGGCGTCGGTAAGGCCTTGAATCACAAGCTGGCTGCGGAAGGCATCACCACCATCGGCCAGTTGCAGCACCGCGAGAAAGCCGAGCTGGTGGCGCGCTATGGCGTGATGGGCAGTCGCCTCTATCATCTTTCCCGCGCCGAGGACAGCCGCCGGGTCGAGCCCGGCCAGCGCGCCAAAAGCATTTCCGCCGAAACCACGTTCAGCACGGATATTTCCGATGTGGAAATCCTTGTCGCCCGCCTCTGGCCGCTCTGCGAGAAGGTTTCCAAACGCCTGAAACAGTCCCGAAAAGCTGGCAAGACGATCACCTTGAAGCTGAAAACCGGCAAGTTCCAGACTATCAGCCGCAGTCATACCCTCCGCCAGCCCACCCAGCTTGCCGAAACCCTGTATCGGGAAGTCAGACCACTCCTTGAAAAAGTCGCGCTGAACCACGATTTCCGGCTGATCGGCGTCGGGATCAGCGGTTTTGGCCCGCTTGAGGATGCGGACAAGCCGGATCTGCTCGCGGAAAAAGCCGGGCATGACAAGGAAGTCGAGACGGCCATCGACAAACTCAGGGCGAAGTTCGGCGATACGGTTATCGCCAAGGGCCGGGGCCTCAGCGCAAAGCGTTAGCGTTATTTGCACATATTCTTGACAAGCGCCCAGTCTTCCGCTGTCAGTGCCGGTCCGCCTGCGTTTCCGGCAGCCGCCAGCAGGGAGATCCGCTCGTCAACGCCGGGATGGCTGTTGAGAAAGGAAAAGCTGAATTTATCCGCGCCGCCCTGTGTGCTGATCTTTTTCATCAGCAGGATCATCGGCGAGATATCGTAGCCCGCGGCCTGCATCAGCTCCACCGCCGTGCGGTCGGCCTCACGTTCAAAGTCGCGGCTGTAGGCGGAACCGACGGTAAGCTGGCCCATCGCTGCAAGGAAGGTTCCCCCTGTCACATCGCCGAGCAGCAGGCTGAAGACGGTAGCGACGCCGGTATTGGCGACAAACAGCCGCGTTGGATGGCGGTATTTCGCATGACCGATCTCATGGGCAAGAACACCTGCGAGGCCGTTCGGGCTGTCGGCCATATCGATCAGGCCGGAAAAAACCAGCAGTTGCCCGCCCGGCAGGGCGAAGGCGTTCGCCGCCTTCGTCCGGATCACCGTAACCTTGGTCACCGGCAGGTCACCATCTCCCGCCGCGCCGAGGTCACTGACAAGTCTTTGCAAGACCCGGTTCGCCGCCACGCTTTTGCAGGTTACCGCCTCCGGCGTCGTTTTCTGGCGGCTGGCGATGGCGTTGATAAAATAGTCCCGCGCCCCGCGTCCGATCTCATCGCGGGTACTATCCGGTATCAGATAGGCGATCTGGCTTGCGAGCAACGGCAGCACGACCGTGAAGATGATCACGACGGATAACGCCGCGCCGCCGCCCCAGTAAAGATAAGGCTTCCACCAGCCCGGCGGTGCCGCCCGTTTCTTGCGAAGCCGTGGACAGAGGCGGCGGAGCTCGGCGACAAATTCCGGCTCTTCGATGATGAGCCGGGCTTCATCCCCGCCCGCGACCGAGACGCGCAGCGCGCTCTTTACCGCCACGACATTCTCATCGCGCAACTCGTCGAGGGGCCAGTCCCCAAGCCGCACGCCCGCCTCATTCTTGAGAATAAGCCTGTCCCCCGCCAGTTCCAGCAGGACGGCTTGCGCTTTTGCGCTCTTGCCGTCGAAAAGGCGACCGGAAACTGTCATTCCCTAAAAGGCCCCCACATCCATGGCGTCGGCAAAGCCCTCACCATATTTCGGCGAATTTACGGACATTGCCGCTGTCTCCTCGAAGACGTCGACATTATGAACATAAAGCGAGTGGCAGACCGCCTTGACCAGGGGCACCAGCAGGAACAGTGTTTTCAGGATATCAAAACTGATCCAGGCAACAATAAAGGCCGGGATAAAGATCAACTGAGCCAACCCGGCAGCCGGCCCTGACTTGATGATCAGGACAATCATCACGGCAAAGCCGACATAGCCGATGATCATCAGAACCAGCAGTAACAGGAATATGGCAAGAACCGACCTGATGCGCAAACGAGAGGAAAATCTCGCCAGACCGAAGGTCGTCACCCCAGCGAGATATCGGAATTCCCAGACCCGGACGGCGAAGGACAAAACCGACAGTGTCATGAAAATCAGAAGCCCGCCCGCCGTCAGCATCAGCGCCGCATGCTCGCCCGCCGTCAGTTTCTCCTTGTCGACCGCCAGAACCGTCGTTGTTGACAGTGACACGGCGTCCGTCGAAATGAAATAGATAATGATCGCGCCAATGACCAGTTGCCCGATAAGGATGAACGGCCAGTAAATCCTGAATAATCCACCCGCCGTACCCTCATAGGTGAATTTCCCGTCGCCGAAATGCGTGTTGTTCAGCTGGTAATCGAGCTTGTAGGCGCGCAGCCAGGGATAGGCCCAGCCGAGCGTCACCACCGCCAGCGCCATCCTAAGCAGGACCTGCCAGGCATAGGTCAATGCGCTGCCCGAAAGAAAGAACCGGATGCCCCGCCAGGACGTCCGCGACAGGCGGTAGCGCCACAGTCGATACCGGGCAAACTGCCAGAAGGCGTAAAGGACAGCAATGTTCACCATGTCGCTCCCCCCGGGGAGGCCCGGGGTCACCGCGGACAGCAGTCCGGCAATCAGGCTCGCCACCAGCATCAACGGCAGCAGAATAATCATGGCAATCAGGAAGCCGAGAAAAAGTTCCTTCGCCGTGCCCATATACTCCAGCCGGTCATTCTCGATGCTGGCCCCTTCCCACAGGATCCGGCGGACATGGGTTTTACCCCAGAAACGGTAAAAGCCAAAGGTGAACAACCCGAAAATCTTGTTTTTTATCAACCGGCCCAACAGGTGCCAGCGGGAAACCGCGAAGGTCACCTGCGAGATTTTTCCGCTGCCATCGGCCGGTGCGGCAATCGCCTGCACCCCTCCGGTGGTCTGGAATGATCCTGAGTCAGAAGGCACTGTCAAACTCCCCTATGTTTGAGTTTGAATAATGCCCGGGTTTTCCTAGAATTTGCAATCCTTACACGATCAGGAGCATTTTTCTGACGTGAGAAGCTTCAGGTCGGAGACGTTGCCGAAAAGCGAGAAATCCTGATAATTCAGCCGCAAATCCGACGCGACGCCATTGTCGAACATTTTCATGCCGATTTCATAGTCGGGCTCGGTCTGCTGCTGACTGAGATCGAAGAAGGAAATCTGCAACGGCCAATAGGTCCGGCCCGAGAGTTTCCGGAGTATTGCCCCCGGTTTGAGCAGGGTTTGCCCCTTACCGATAACCGCCAGGGTATCCGAAAGCCCGTCCTCTCCGTTGCCATCGAAGACCTTTGCTGAAAGGAGGTTTTTACCCGCCGCCGCCGCCTTAAGCAATTCCCTCGTATGCTCGGCCGGAAAAATGACGCCCTTGGGCAGTTCCATGTTCTCCCGCGCTGGTTCGGAAAAAGTGACAATCGTCTTGTCGGCCTGATGCTCTGCAACGCCCCGGTATTTTTCCACCGTCTCGCCATTGAGCGTGTTGGACATGTCGAAGCGCATGACTTTGCCCGAGTTATCCTCCCAGGTCGACTGGTGATAGTCGGAGATGATGGCATGACCTTCCACATTGATCATTTCCAGCACCATCCGCTGATTGACGATAACACCGTCGCATTGCTGCTCGACTTTGAGAACAATGCGTCCGCGGACCGCCTCGATCGGGCTGTTCTTCCCCAGTTCATTGAGAGAAAGCTCGTAGACCGCCTGATGCGAGGCAAGCTGTATGGGCACGGCAGATGCCAGCCCGGCAAACCCGGCCGTAAAAGTAAAAACAAGGGCGAAAGCGGCTTTAGGCATTTTCATTATAATCATCAATCCAGTCTCATAAACTTATGTATATCAAACATCCCGACGCAATCGTCCAAGTCAGTAATATACGGCTCCCGGCTCCCTGTGAAGACATATCGCGACAAATTGGCCCGGTTTCAACGGCTATGGGGCATTAGTTTCTTGCAACAGGGAAAATTCTTCCAGACAAAGACGCGTGAAAATTAAAAATGTATTAAATTTTGACGATAATAAGCTGCTTTATTCAATATTTTAAGGCATTTACAGTTGGCACAAAGATTGCTTCTTCTTGGGTAACCGTGATTTGCAGATCCGGAATTTTGGTGGATTTTCTGCCTGAATTTCAGGAAGCGCCGAAAGGGAGAATGCTATATGTCGTCATCGATGGCTACAATACCGACTGTTGATACTGCCACGCCAACCGGCTTTGAGCAGGATATGGCCTTGCATCTTGAAGACCTTACCTCGAAGCTGAAAGACAGCTTCCGCCAGCAGGCATCCGCCAAGCATTGGCAACTGATCAACCGCGTCATCGCCTATGCGGCCAGCGCCGAGCAGCATATCAGCGAACAGCAGGCCCGCATTCGCGAACTTGAGGCGCTGTCCTCAACGGACGAACTGACAGGGCTGCATAATCGCCGGGGATTACAGGATTTCATGACCCGGACCCTCTCGATTGCCCGCCGTCATAATGAAACAGGTATTCTCGCGTTTCTCGATCTCGACAATTTCAAGGAAATCAACGATCGTTACGGCCACGAAACCGGCGACAGAGCATTGAAAACACTCGCCGACACGATCGCCTCCAGTCTTCGCCGATCAGATTTTATCGCCCGCGTGGGCGGCGATGAGTTTGTCTTCGTCCTGACGCGCACAACGGAGGAAAACGGCCGCAGCCGCGCGCTGACAATGCAACGGCAGATCAGCGCCACCATGCTTCCCGTCCGCGGCAAAAAACTCTTTCTCAAGGCGAGCCTTGGGGTCGCTTCCTATAATGCGGAAAGCAGCTTCAATCAGCTCATGGCAGCAGCGGACCAGGCCATGTATGAAAACAAGAAAGCCCAGAAGGCAAGAACAATCTGAAAGGGAATTGATCTATTCCGGACCACTGCAGTTATGTCAGCGGCAGAAAAGCTCTATCGGTTCACGCACTCCGCGTAATTCATGAAATCCGCAGGATTGCAATCCTGACGCGGCGCCCCGTGCCGCCCGCACAAAATCACCTGATGCGATCATGTTAGTCCCGAGAATGTCGCACAGCACCTCGATACGGCTTACCTCGTTGACCGCCGGACCGATGACCGTGAAATCGAGCCGCGTCTCGGATCCGACATTACCGTACATCACTTCCCCGACATGCAACGCGATATCCAGACCCATGGTCGGCTTACCCTCCTGCAACCGTTTCTGGTTCAGGGCCTCGACACCCTCTGTCATCCGCTCAACCGTCGCCAGCGCCAGCTCGCAGATATTTCCCGCATTCAGCTCATCCGCCGCCGTCAATTCAAAGGTCGCCAGAATGCCATCGCCCATGAATTTGAGGATTTCTCCGCCCGCCACCTCTATCGGGCTGGCCATTTGCTCGAGATAATGATCCAGCATTTCCACAAGAGCACCCTGAGGCATCGTATCGGACAAGGTCGTAAAACCTTTCAGATCCGCATAGATCAGGACGGCATTGATGCTGTCCACGGATCCGCGCCGGACCTGGCCGGAGAGAACTTTGCGCGATGTTTCCCGGCCGATGTAGGTTTCCAACACCGACCTTGCCGTCCTGAAAGATGCAATGCCCTTTGCCGCCAGTGCAAACACGGGAATGGCCCGGCTCAGGATGATGAATTCCTCTTCGGTGAAGCCACCTGGACGATCGGATGCCCAACTGGTGACCAGGCCAGCACCATGATCCATCGTCTGGTTCGCGAACCCCCAGCCGAAATCGAAAATCTGGCAGAACCAATCCGTCATGCCCTCCTCCCGGAATTCAACAAGAACGGGAAAATCCAGCTCGATTTCCGCAGTCAATTGCCGGTGCAGGAAGCTGATTTTGTTCGACAGCATGAAGAAAAAGGGGCTGGAAAACCAGCCTTCCCCGGGGATGTCGGAATGCAGGAAATTCGTGTTGGTCACGAGCCCCTCATCGCGGCGCCAAGTATACATGAAGGCGCTGACCTGCGGGTGGATGGCGCTCAGCGCAATATTCCCGCGTTTCAATGCAACCCCCAGCGTCGACACCCGCTCGCAAAACTCCGTAAACAGATCCCGGACCGTCGTGCCGGTCATCCCGGCGTCAATGAGCCAGGCGAACAGCTCCTCCTGCGGATTGCTGGCCGGAAAATGGCCGCAACGATTGTTCAGTTTTAAGCTATTAACACCCATCGGCTCACCTGACTGATTGAATAGATCCGCTTTATATAAGTTTATTCCAACCGCAGTTAAGAACAAAACGAAAAAACTTATCGCAGGTGACGGGACCGGGCTGGTTCTCCTCATTTCATCGTGATAGAAATCAGCAAGGACATTTACAAAAAGGCGGACCATGGCCGAATTAAAAAACTACTGGCAGAACTATATCAACGGGGAATGGGTCGATGCGCTGGAGGGTGAGCGTATCGAGATCGAAAATCCGGCGACGGCGCAAATCATTGCCGAGATTGCTCGCGCCCAGAAGAGTGACGTCGATCGGGCGGTCGTCGCAGCGCGTGCCTGTTTCACGAGCCGCGAGCTTTACAACATGCGCCCGGTCAACCGCGGCGCGCTGCTGTTCGGGATTGCCCGGCACCTGACCGAGATGGCCGACGAAATTGCCCTCGCCGAATGCCTCGATAACGGCAAGACACTCGCCGGCGGTAAGAACGAGGCGATGGCGGCGGCCCGTTATTTCACCTATTACGGCGGTCTCGCCGACAAAGTGGAAGGACGGATGATTCCACTTGGCGCGGATTATGTCGACTATACGATCCCTACCCCTTTCGGCGTCTCCGCGCAGATCGTGCCCTGGAACTTTCCCTTGCAGATCGCCGCACGGTCCGTTGCCTGCGCCCTTGCCACCGCCAATACGGTGGTGCTGAAATCACCGGAACTCTCACCGCTCTCAACCTATTTTATCGCCGAGGCCTGCCACCGCGCGGGCGTCCCCAAGGGCGCGGTCAACATCCTGTCGGGTTATGGTCATGATTGCGGCGCGGCGCTTGTTTCGCACCCGGGTATCGATCATATCGTCTTCACCGGTTCCGTCGCGACAGGCCAGTCGATCCTTCACGCCGCGGCCGAGCGCGTCATCCCTTGCGTGATGGAACTCGGCGGCAAGTCAGCCGGGATCCTGTTCAGGGATGCGGATGTCGATCAGGCGGTCAATTCAACGGCAAGCGGCATCTTCACCCATGCGGGCCAGGTCTGCTCCGCCCAGTCCCGGCTGATCGTGCCGAAAGCCCTGCAAAGCCAAGTGATTGACAAGCTCGCAGCCAAGGCGAAATCGCTTTCCGTCGGTCCGGGTATCGACGGCCATGATTTGACCCCGGTGATCTCGGCGGCGCAGGCCGACAAGATCGAGGGGATGTGCCTTGCGGCGTCGCAAGCTGGCGCAGAGGCGGTGACCGGCGGACGCAAACGCGACGACCTTCCCGGCCATTTCATCGAGGCAACTATTTTCAGCAATGTGACGCCGGACATGACCATCGCCCGCGAGGAAGTCTTCGGCCCGGTCCTTTCTGTGCTGACCTACGACGATCCCGAAGAGGCCATCGCCCTCGCCAACGGAACGGATTATGGTCTTTGCGCAGGCGTTTATACCAGGGACCTGGCAACAGCCCATTGGGCGGCGGACCGCCTGATCGCCGGGCAGGTCTTCGTCAATGAATGGTTCGCAGGAGGTATTGAGACGCCGTTTGGCGGCATGAAGCGTTCCGGCTATGGCCGCGAAAAGGGTCAGGAAGCGCTGTTGAATTACGTCCAGACAAAGAATGTCGGGATCAGGATTACCGGCGGCGGCGGTGGCCGTCCCGGCGGATAATTTTCAATTCAAGTGAAGGAATGAGGTGAACCATGGCAGGCAAAATAGACACGCGCCTTAAAGAACTCGGCATTAATGTTCCGCAGGCTGCGGCCCCGGCAGCGAATTACGTTCCCTATGTCCAGAGCGGAAATCTGGTATTCATTTCGGGCCAGGTCCCGTTCGTTGACGGCAAGCTCACCTATCAGGGAAAGGTCGGCGCGGATTTCACGACGGAGGAAGGAATCGCCTGCGCCCGTGTCTGCGCGCTCAATATCATCGCCCAGGTCAAGGCCGCCTGCGGCGGTGATCTCGACCGGGTTGTCCGCTGCGTCAAGCTCGGCGGTTTCGTCAATTGCACGGATGGATTTGGCGAACAGCCGAAGGTCATCAACGGCGCCTCGGACCTGATGGTGGAAGTATTCGGCGACAAGGGCCGCCATGCCCGCTTCGCTGTCGGCACCAATGCCCTGCCGATGAATGTCGCCGTCGAAATCGACGCGGTATTTGAAATCAACTAGCCGAAAAAAGGGGAGTACCTGTCATGGCGCTCCCCGCCTCTCTTAATTTTTCACGCAGTATAAAAGCGCGGTAAAGGACGTCATATTTGCAAAGGCCGTCGCTGTGGTCTTGTCGGCAAGGGGGGCCGGCTCATTTCATAGCCTTGTTGTCACTATCCGGCCCGCTGCTCCTCTTGTCGTTGGGTACCGAGACCGTCCTGCCGCTTCTGCAAGAATAGATATCCTTATATTAACGGGTATGAGAGGGCCGGTTGTCCGCCCCGAAGGTCCTCCGCTCGCGTCCTGCCGTGTCGCCCGGTTTGCGGGTTGTCCGGGTCTCGGCGTCCTCACCCATGCCGTTCGAGCCGCCGGTACCGACAACCCCTTGGCTTGCGTCATTGGAATAAGGGCTCCATCCGGTCGGATAGCTTGACGCGCCGGCGTCCGGTTTATCAAAATACACTACCAACAGGCCTGTAACCAGCGCCGCAATAATGCCACCGGCCAGGGCCCCGATGCCGACTTTTATCCAATCCATTTTGTTCTCCAATTTCCTCTACGTTTAAAGGCAGCATCAAATTTCGATAGAAAATCACTTCTTTTATACATATATTAATAGTAATATTTTCAAGTATTAATCGTATAGGTTTATAAAACAAAATATCGTGACAAATTTTTGCCGTCACGGCAGGAGGATGTCTGCTAGAGTGAAATCCAAGCTCCAACCGCCCTCAACCGATCCCGGCCCGTATGTCTGATGTCCCTTTGATTAAAACGCTGCAGTCCATTTCCGAGATATCCGAAGACGACTGGAACGCCTGCCTGACGACGGATCATCCTTTTGTCACTCACCAGTTCCTGAAGGCGCTCGAGGATAGCGGTTCGGTCTCGGCGAACAGCGGCTGGATGCCCTATCATCTGCTCCTGGAACTGGAGGGACGCATTGCCGGTGTCACGCCGATGTATGTGAAGGGCCATAGCCAGGGGGAGTATGTCTTCGATCACAGCTGGGCCCATGCCTATGAGCGGGCGGGCGGTAAATATTACCCAAAGCTACAGCTCTCAGTCCCCTTCTCGCCGGTGACCGGGCCGAGATTGCTGGTCCCGAACGGGCCGGAGCGCGCGGCGCGGCAGCATATGCTGCTGCAGGGCGCGAAACAGGTCGCCAGCAACCTGAACCTCTCCTCGGTCCACGCGACCTTCCTCGAACCGGCGGAACGGGACCTGATGGAAGAGGCGGGATTTCTGATCCGCACCGGGGAGCAGTTTCACTGGGTGAATAACGGCTACGCGACATTTGACGATTTTCTCGAACAATTGTCGTCACGCAAGCGCAAGGCCATCCGGAAAGAAAGGAAAGGCGCGACGGAGACCGGTCTCGAATTCGAAACGATCAGCGGCGCCGACATTACCGAAGCCCATTGGGATGCCTTTTTCCGCTTCTATATGGACACCGGCAGCCGGAAATGGGGAACGCCCTACCTCACCCGCGCCTTCTTCAGCCTTCTCGGCGAAACCCTGTCTGAAGCCGTCGTCCTCTTCATGGTCAAGAGATCGGGCCACTATATTGCCGGGGCGCTCAACCTGAAAAGCACTGATTGCCTTTACGGGCGGTACTGGGGATGCATCGAGGATCACCGCTTCCTGCATTTTGAAACCTGCTACTACCGCGCCATCGATTATGCCATTCACCATGGCATTACGCGCGTCGAGGCGGGAGCGCAGGGTCCGCACAAGCTCGCGCGCGGCTACCTGCCGACGCCAACCCACTCGGCGCACTGGCTGCGCGATCCAGGATTTCATGACGCGGTGGCGGAATTCCTGCGCGCGGAAACGCGGGAAGTGGCGGCCGAGATCAACTATCTCGCGCGCCACTCGCCCTTCCGGCACGAAAACTCGGATTAGCCGAATTCGTAGCCACCCCGTCGTTGAAATCTCCTGTTGAAAAATCCGCAAATTTACTGTAAGTAATATTGACGTTTACGTAAACGTAAAGGCTAGCCGCGAAGATGCAGCCGACCATAATGATATAAAGGGATGATCATGACCGACCATATTACCCAGGACCCCATTTACAACACGGTGAACCGCGATGACTTTCCAGTGATGCTGGATGTTGGCCGCTATGGAAAACGCACCGACGCCTTCGATAGCATCATTTCGGCGACACATGATCATTTCTGGGACCCGATGGATTCGACCTATCTTGATTTTTCCAGCCCCTTCGATCTCAAGAATGAATACCTGATGCCGCCGGAGACCATCCCTGAGTTGCAAAGCGCGGTGGCCGACCGGCTGGACGAGGGGCAGAAAATCCATCTGGCCAACGAAACCTCCCGGTGGGGCATTTCCGGTATCCTGCATGGCGAGCAGGGCGCCCTCAGCTTGAGCGCCGGCCTCTGCCATATTCTTGTCGATCCGGGCGCGCAGGAATATGCCTCCAACCAGACCCGCGAGGAAGCCCGCCATGTCACGGCCTTCAGCCGCTATATCGGCGTCCGGTGGGGACGCCCCTATCCGGTCGGCGAAGCGCTCGGCGGATTACTTCAGGAACTGGTGAGCGCCGAGGAAGTATACAAGAAACTGGTCGGCATGCAGATGCTGATCGAGGGTCTGGCCATGGGCGCCTTTGCCAATTTCCATGCAAAAACAAATGACCCGCTGCTGAAACGGCTCACTCAGCTGGTGATGACCGATGAGGCCTTCCATCATAAATTCGGCAAGATCTGGGCCGACAAAACCATTCCGAAGCTCGATAAGGAAGAGCATAACCGGGTCGAGGACTGGGCGGCGCAATGCTTTGAGACCGTGCTCTTCAATCTCGTCAATATCCGCCAGAAACAGGTTATCTACGAGCAGTTCGGCCTCGACTGGCAATGGGTGCGCGACGCCTGCCGCGAGGTTTTCACAGACGCGGACCGGCGCAATACGCTCAAAGAGTCCACCAATATATTCCGCGTCCTGGTCAAGACCCTGATGAAATCCGGCATCATCACGGACCGCACCCGGCCGATCTATTCGCACTGGGTTGATATGGAGGAGATGGAAGGCGAGAACGAGGATATGGTCGGCTACGCCATCGCCGACGAAGGCATCGAGTATCTCAAAGGCCTCAACCGGGGCCGCCGGGTCATCGGTCAGAAGTAACCATTCCGGGATCTAACTTGAGGACAGTCCGCCAGTAATCCGGGTCTGCATATTCTGTTGGATCCGGGATACCGGCGAGGTAGAAGGCTTCGCGGCGTTCAACACAGGTGCCGCAGCGTCCGCAATGAAGATCGCCGCCCTTGTAGCAGCTCCAGGATTGCTCGAACGGCACATTTAACCTGCCGCCAAGCGCGGCGATATCCGCCTTGCTGAATTGTATGAAGGGCGCGAAAAAATCGATCTCCCACATGCCCTCCAACGCGGTTTTCTGCATTCTTGCAAAGGCGTCGGTGAATTCCGGGCGGCAGTCGGGATAAATGAAATGATCGCCCGCATGCATCGCGGCCGCCACCCTCTCCAATCCGTAGGAAGCGGCAGCGCCGAAAGCGATAGTCAGCATGATCGCGTTGCGGTTCGGCACCACGGTCACTTTCATGTTGTCTTCGGCATAATGACCTTCCGGCACATCCAGATCACCGGTAAGGGCCGAGCCTGAGAGATATCCGGACAGATGGGAGATATCGACCACGTCATGGGGCACGCCGAGCCTTGCCGCCGTCCGCGCCGCATAGTCGATTTCCTTTACATGGCGCTGGCCATAATTGAAGGTCATCAGGCGGGAAAGCGCATGTTCCCTCGCAACGAGATGCGCGAGGGTGACACTATCCATCCCGCCGGAACAGACAACGAGTGTTTTCACTATTTTCGCCGTCTCACCGATGCGCGGTCAGCTCACTTTTCCACCATCTCGGTGTTTTTACTGCTGCCTTTTTTCTTCTTGCGCTTGTCCGCCGCGTCCTTGCGGCCGAGTTCTTCCGCGCTTTCAATCTTGAAAGTCAGTTCACCGGCTTTCACGCCAACCGTGACATGTCCGCCCTTCGCGAGCTTGCCGAACAGCAGTTCTTCCGAGAGCGGCTTCTTGATGCTGTCCTGGATCACGCGTGCGAGCGGCCGGGCGCCGTAATTGATGTCATAGCCCTTCTTCGCAAGCCAGGTCGCGGCGGTATCGGACAACGAGATTGTCACGTTGCGGTCTTCCAGCTGGGTTTCAAGCTGCAGAACGAATTTCTCGACAACGCGCGAGACGACTTCCGGCGGCAAGGCCGCGAACGGAATAACAGCATCGAGGCGATTGCGGAATTCCGGCGTGAAGAGACGCTTGATCGCCTCCTCATCCTCGCCTTCGCGGATGCCGCTGCCAAAACCGATGGCCTGTTTGGTCATCTCATGGGCGCCCGCGTTGGTCGTCATGATCAGGACGACGTTACGGAAATCGACCTGCTTGCCGTTATTATCAGTGAGCTTGCCGTGATCCATGACCTGCAACAGGATATTAAAGAGATCCGGGTGCGCCTTCTCGATCTCATCGAGGAGAAGCACTGAATGGGGCTGCTGATCGATTGCGTCCGTAAGCAAGCCGCCCTGGTCAAACCCGACATAGCCCGGAGGCGCGCCGATCAGGCGGCTGACCGTATGGCGTTCCATATATTCGGACATGTCGAAGCGCACCAGATTGAGCCCCATGATCGAGGCAAGCTGGCGGGCGACTTCCGTCTTGCCCACACCGGTCGGACCGGAGAAGAGATAGGAGCCGATCGGCTTTTCAGGTTCGCGCAAGCCCGCCCGCGCCAGCTTGATGGAACTCGCCAACGCCTGGATGGCCACATCCTGACCGAAGACGACCCGCGACAGTTCGACATCGAGTTTACGCAGACTCTCCGTGTCTTCCTTGGAAACCGACTTCGGCGGAATGCGCGCGATCTTGGCGACGACAGCCTCAACATCCTTGACGCCGATGGTTTTCTTGCGCTTGCCTTCGGGTTTCAGCATCTGCGCTGCGCCCACTTCGTCGATCACGTCGATCGCCTTGTCGGGCAGCTTGCGGTCATTGATGTAGCGCGCCGACAATTCGACCGCCGAACGGATGGCTTCCGCCGTATATCGAATTTTGTGATATTCCTCGAAATAGGGTTTCAGGCCTTTCAGGATTTTTACGCTGTCCTCGACACTGGGCTCGCGCACGTCGATTTTCTGGAAGCGCCGGAGCAATGCCCGGTCCTTTTCGAAATGGCTCCGGAATTCCTTGTAGGTCGTCGAGCCGATGC
>JAIOYL010000047.1 GCA_021741195.1 Sneathiella sp.
GATAGGGGCTCTCCTCATAATGCTCCTGCACAGCCCTTGAGACCGCATCGCCGCTTTTCGACAGCGTGGGAAGCGTCGCCGCCAGTTCCCACTCGCGGAGTTTCTGCGGGCCCATGCGGATCAGCAGAAGGCGGCACCAGGGCAGCGCCCGTAGCCTTGCACCGTCCTTCTCCAGTATTTCATCCGCCATTTCAGGCAGCAGCGGACCATGGAGCGCGGCAATCAGCGCTGTCTCCAGCCCGTCGACCCGAGGCGGCGGGCCGTCCGGTGTTGGAAGCGCATATTCCGTGAGCGCGAGCTGCAATGCCAGCAGCGCGATGATCTCCGGCTCCACCGGCACCTCCCCCGTTAAAATCGAGGCGCGCGCCGCCGCGATCCACTCGCCGATATCGGCGGAGGGCAGCACCAGCTTCGCAAAGGCCGAGGCGATGACCGGCTCGTTAAAGGCGCCGCTCAGTCCTGCCAGCGCATCCGCGCCGCCCGCCAGTTTCCGAAGGCCCGGATGCCGGTTGATGCGGGCGAGCAGCGGCAGGATAAAGCGGTCGCTTTCCACCTCGTCGGAATTGAGGCAGCGGATCATCGCCTCGTCCCCGGCAGGCCCAAGATCGCCGGTCGGCATCTGCTCCAGAAGATCGGCAAGTTCCTGAAGGGCGGCGGGCGTGAATGCATCGAGCGCCGCCGCCCTGAGTCCCGCCCGGACCGCATCCCGGCACCGTCCGCGCGTGCCTAAAAACCGCGCATATGCGCCCCAGGCGAGCCGGTAGGCGGGATCAATTTTGAGCGCCGCGCTGAAGGATTTTTCCGCCGCCAGCGCCTTGCCCTCGTCTTTCAGGAGCAGCGCGAGGTTGTAATGGGCGGGCGCGATTTTGCTGTTCTTTTTCAGTATCTGGCGGTAGATCGTGGCCGCCGCAGCGCCCTGCCCGCTCCGCTGCAGATGCGTGGCGCGCGCCAGCTCCCGCTCGATTTCCGTTGATGCCATTCACCCCTCCGTTGTCATATCTAGGCGCATTTCAGCGTTCTTGTCACCTGTTTCCCGTGGCGGCTGCCCAAAAATGCTGCACCGCACAAAGAATATGCATAAAAATTAGTCGCGCGAAAACATATAGTTACGGTGAAAATATACTAATTGATTGATCCACAACAAATATTTCGTTTGGCACAGCGATTGCAACAAATCTGTCACATCAACCCCGTGTAAAAGGATTTTCCGAAGATGACAATTTCAAAGTATCTTTTAGTTCCAGCTCTTGCCTTCGGTATCACGACCGCTGCCACAGCCGACCCCCTGGTCGAGGCGAAAGACGTTCCCGGCGAATTTTCCGCCAATCTTTCCTTGACCAACAACTATGTGTTCAGGGGCATTTCCCAGACCGATAACGAAGCGGCCGTCCAGGGCGGTTTCGACTATTCTTACGACTTCGGCGACGCCGCCGTGCATGCCGGGGTCTGGGCGTCCAACGTGAAATTCACCGACGCCAACATCGAGATCGACTATACGGTCGGCGTCGGCGGATCGGCCGATGCCTTCAGCTGGGACGTCTCGGCCATCTACTACACCTATCCCGGCTCGTCGAGCAGCCTCGATTATGACTTCTTCGAGATTGCGCCCTCCGCCGGTTATGACTTCGGCTTCCTCTCGGTCAATGGCGGCGTCAACTATTCACCGAACTATTTCGGCAACAGCGGCGATGCCTTCTATACCCATGGCGGCGTCGATATACCGCTCGGGCCATATTTCACCCTGAGCGGCAATGTCGGCTACCAGACGATCGACGATAACGCCGCCTGGGGCACCGATGACTATACGGACTATAGCGTCAGCCTCTCGACGGAAATCGCCGGCTTCGGGCTCAGCGTCGGCTGGACCGATACCGACCTTCCGAGCAGCCAGTGCAGCGATCTCTGCGGCAACGTCGTCGTCGCCCTGTCGCGCTCGTTCTGACGAGGGTCAGAGCCTTTGAATTCCCGCAGGACTTATGGATAGGTCTCCCCTTCCGAGGCCGCCTGTTGAATACCCCCAGCAGGCGGCCTTTTTTATACCTGTTGCGGGCGGCAGAGGAGCAGGAAATGCGCCTTGGTCGTCAGCGCGACCTTGCCATCCTGGTTGCGGCAGCTCTGGATGGTGTCGAGCCAGCCGCGCCCGGACTTCGAGCTTGGCCGCGTCGCCAGGATTTCCATCTCGCCCGTCAGCACGTCGCCTGCGAAAAGCGGCGTGAGAAAGCTGAGCTCAATGCCGAGGCCGGAGGGCAGGAAATGCCATTGCTGCCAGATTTTTGTCGCGATACGCGACGAGAGCGCAAAGCTATAGGCGCCGCAGGCGACGATATCCTTCATCCCCATGGCCCGCGCGGCGTCCGCATCGAGATGCATCGGCTGGTCATCGAACAAGGCCGCGAAATGCAGCATCTCGTCCCGCTCGACCGTCGCGATGTTCCCGGTGAAGGTATCCCCGGTCCTGATATCGTCGAAATAGAGTTTGTCCGCCATTCCCGCTCCCCTGCCCTGAGGGTCCAAGAATAACCGGCCACGCAAAAAACGCAAGATGCCGCGTCACCAATGCGCGCCTTCCGGCGTCTTCTCCACAGCATATAAAACTCAAGGAGAACCGCATCATGGCAGAGATCACAGTCGGCCATTCCGGCAGCAAGGCAAGCGCGGTTAAAAAAATCGCCGCCCTCTCGAAGGACAAATCGAAGGAGCTTGTCACCGTCGAGGTCGCGGGCGGCAGGATCGAGGCCGCAAAGGCCTACAGGATCGACGAGACCGAGGTCTGTATCTACGTCGTCTACAAGGGCCTGGCCAACAAGCTTTCGAAAAAGCATTATTACGACGTCAAGATCATCGGAAACGGCACCCTCGCCGTCGGCGCCGACGGCGAGGGCAACAGCCGGGTGAATTTCCGGGGGTGAGGTTTGAGGAGGAGGCGGCGATCACCGTCGGCCTGCCGTTCACGGTCGTGCTTCTCGCCATGTGCGTCTGCCTCTATATGGGGCTCCGCCACGAGAAGATCTACGTCGTCGAGGGCGGCACGGCGTCATAAAGGCGCTAGATTGCGCAAAAGCGAAGGGCCAGTGGATCAACCGCTGGCCCTTTTTTGTGGGGGAGGGCTGGATATCACGTCAATTCAACAAGCTCAAGTGTATGATAAAGCTCAGGAATATCTTTAGGTTTTACCCTGAACTGACTACGGCGTTTGTCTGATTCATTAGGGCTCCCAATATTTTCAACTTTTATGCCGGGGTCGTAGTACACGGCTCTGGCGGCAAGGGAGTTTAATAACAAATTAAAATCTGTTCCTGTACACAGAGCAACTGTGCTTCCGTAGCGATACTGGATGCCATTTTTCCCTGCTTTCTGTTTGTCCGATGAAACGTAAACGGCCCGTTCATGCTTTCGATTCCATTTTTCCAGCAAACTGTCAAAATGCCATATTGCAGCTTCAACGCCGTTTTCCGACAAAAGTATCAGTCCGCCGTCAACGTCTGTTATCTTTCCTGAAATTGGATCGAAACCCTTCAGGGTAAGTGTGAGGCCAGTTCGACTCTGCAACAATCCGACCTTGTGTATGCCGCCAAAATTCATCCTGTTAGCCTTTCCCTTTGTGTCAGGATATCCGAATGTTTTGACGAACTCTCTAACTCCTCGGATTTGATAGAAACCGCCATTTGGCTCTGGTGTCATCAATGTGACAGGTCCTCCCAGAATAGGACTTCTTAACCTGTTGCTGTGTTGTTTTAGTTCCCATCCCTTGAAATCCGGCTCGTTGTCTCCATTTGGCGTAATACCAAAAAGGGCTTCAAGGGTGTATCCACCGCCATTTTGTGCACGATAGGGCTGGAGCACTCCTTCCTTGTTTAATTTTTGAGAGTCGATCCAGCCCATTTCATGAATTGTCTTCATTCGTTCAAGTAGTTCATCTCTTGAGGATTTGTCAGTTGACTCACTGAAGACTTCATTGATTACCTTTTCGCTATCAAATTTTTCCAAGGCATGGGAAACAGGATTGTCTGCTCCGATCACATGTCCGATCAGTTTCCGGTTTTTTGTAATGCCCAACAGTAAAGTTCTGCCCATATCCCTGCTTGCCAGGTGGCGGCGCGGTGCTTTTTTCGTTTTTATTAAAAATCCGGACATCCGCACTTCCGGGTACTTGGGATATAATATCAATTGTGCATTCGGCGCGGCATATGTTTCGCCTGAGCCGTCAAGCCAATGGAAATCCAGTCGAGCCTTGAAGCGATCTCTTTTGCTATCTTTCCGGTTATGATCGACTGTTACCGTATCAAAGGGCAAAATTTGTAAGGCTGCATAGTCTCCACCAAGATAAATCTGGTTTTTCGAGTTGTCGTTGGGAGACAGGCGCTTGAATAACAAGGTGGCAACTCCATGCCGTTTCATTTGCGCTTTGAGTTGTTCAAGGTTTCTGATTTCGTTCAGCTCTTCCGACATTCTTTTCCCCTTGAACACTGGCATTCGGTATCGAAAGGCTAACCTTGGTTGACCTCAACCACCCGGACGCAGTATCAACAAACTGCAAATAAGGGATTTTATCCCTTCCTTTCAACGCGCATTCCCATATTGTCATTACGCGCCATCCGGTGGCAAGAAGTTCTGCATTGGTTCGTTGGTCGCGAGCAATGTTTCCTCCGATCTTCTGTTTCCAGAAGTCCGGTCTGGTCTTCGGCCATTTGAAAAGGTGACAGTCATGACCATGCCAGAAGCATCCATTTATAAGTATTACAGCCTTGTATCTTGGAAACACCAGGTCAGGTTTTCCCGGCAGATTCTTTGCATGGAGGCGATACCGAAAACCTGAGTTATGTAGTGCTTTTCTTACAATGAGTTCGGGTTTGGTGTCCTTTGGTCCAATACCCGCCATCATCTGACTGCGTTTTTTTGAAGAGACAATGTCAGCCATCGGGGCTCGCAATCAGGCTGTTGCCTTTAACACGGGGGCTTGCCTTTCATTCTCTGCTTCAACAATATAGGGTTTCATATATCGCGCTATTTCCTCGATCACTGGCACAACCACCGAATTGCCGAACTGCTTATAGGCGCGGGTGTCCGACACGGGAATTATAAATTCAGGTTTACGACTCTTGTCATACCCCATCAGTCTTGCACATTCGCGAGGCGTCAGTCGTCTGGGGTTGCCGCTTCCCTGCCTGATCAAGATTTCGCTTCCGTCTTTGTAATATCGGGCCGACAACGTTCGAGCCTTGTCATTTGGTCCATTTAGCCCGAATCCGAAACCATTTCCGGCCGCCTTATGCTTGGCGGCGTAGTTTTGCAGATATTCCCAAAGTTTATCTGTCAGAGTGTATTTGGTGTTAACAACAGAGTTGGCATTGGTGCCATCAGTTTCCACGGGAAGAGTGTATTGCTCTTCCGGTTCCTCGCTTTCGTCATGAAGGATCGAGCCAAGAACAGGTCCGAAATCCGGATCGGCAAATTTTAGCCGATTGAGATCAAAATCGTTATTGTCGCGAAATCCGGCAATAAATATCCGTTCGCGGTGCTGCGGCACATACCCCTTACCGTCAATCACACGGGTGCTAAGATGATATCCCTCGGCCGCAAGTGCAGCGATTATTGTCGCAAAGGTATCTCCATTATTATGGCTTTTGAGATTCTTGACATTCTCCAACAGAAAAGCCTTTGGCCTATGATATTTTATGATCCGTAGTACATCAAAGAAAAGCGTTCCCTGGGTTTTATCTTCAAATCCGTGCGCACGTCCCAGAGCATTCTTCTTGGATACACCTGCGATACTGAAAGGTTGACAGGGAAAGCCTGCCAGAAGCACGTCATGCGCCGGAATGTCGGCGGCATCTACTTTCGTTATATCGCCCGCAATATGATGGTCATCATGGAAATTGGCGCGATAGGTTCGCTGCGCATATTCATCCCATTCACTGGTGAAAACGCAGGCTCCGCCGACGGCTTCAAAACCGCGTCTGATTCCGCCGATACCGGCGAACAGATCAATAAAGGTGAACTCCGGATGGGGGTTTCTGAAACGCTCTTTGTATTCCAGTTTGTTATGGAGGATTTCAAGACAATGGGCTTTCGGCTCGACTTCGCCATTTTCCCAACGGCGTATGGTTTTACTCGTCACACCCAGAAGATGCGCCGCATCTTCAAAAGACATCGCATTTTGTTGACGCAATTCCCGAAAACTCAACTCTGACATTCCGCCCCCTCCAATTACTTCTGGGAATTATTTTGACATTTTGGGAAGATTAGCACCTAGATATGAGGGCGTAAAGACAGTTTGTTCATAATTTGTTCTTTTCCAGATCATTTGATAGAACAGGCGAAATTCAAAAAAGAACAGAATTATTCCCTCACCGCTGCGTCAAGTTCCGCCAAAACCTTTTCGCGCTCGGGAGATGCGAAAAATCGGGTTTTTGTTTCAGGCGTTCGCGGCATTTGTATTTGGCGGTCTCGATCTGCATGACGTTCTCGATGCGGCGGTCGAGGAATTCCCATGTCTTGTGATGGCCTTCGGACTTGTCGGCGAGCCAGTAGAGGAGCGTCGCCGCGTAAACGCCCGCGAGCGTGAGCCGCTTGGTGTACCAGTTATAATCGCTTGAGCTATCGCCCGTCGCCCACCACATGCGGCTGACCGTGTTCGCGGTGAGTTTCAGCGCGAGGCTTGCGTTCTGCGGGAGGGCGAGAATATTGACGGCGCGGCGCACGGCCTCCTTGTTTTCCTCATAAAGCTCCAGCCGGACCCGGATCGCGAGGGTGATGCGCTCGCGGATCTTGAGGGTGAGGACATCGCGCTTTTTAAGCTCCGCTTCCATCGCGTCATCGGCATTCTCGATAAAGAGCCGGATCATGTCCGTCGCGCCGTCGGGGAAGGCAAGGTCGAAGGTGGAGACATCCTCCTTCAGGTCCAAAGCGGCAGCCTTCATGGCTTTTCGCGTCCAGCCATCGAACAGCACATGGGGCAGCACCGCGTCCAGCAGCCTGAGTTGCCAGTCCTTCTCAATTTTCGCTTCGCTTTTGCTCATATCACCGCCTCCTTGTCCGCCACGCTCTCGCGCAGGCCCGCCATAAAGGCTTGCACCTCGCTTTCATACATCAGGTAGCGCAGGTCCGCCATCCTTTCGGGGTAGAGAATGCCGAGAAGATGGTCGCATTCATGCTGGACGACGCGGGCATGAAAGCCGCGCGCCTCAACGTCGATGGCGCCGCCGTCGAGGCCGAGGGCGCGGTAGCGGATATGGCTGTAGCGGGGCACGAGGCCGCGCAGGCCCGGCACCGAGAGGCAGCCCTCCCAGCCGAGCTCGATCTCGTCCGAGAGCGGCTCGATTCTAGGGTTGATGAGGATGGTGGAGGGAATGCCTTCGGCGACCCCGCCCTCCTCCATTTCCACGCGGTCGGCGGGCACCTCGAAGAGGACGAGGGATTTCGGGACGCCGATCTGCGGCGCCGCGAGCCCGACCCCGCCGACGGCTTTGAGGCTCGCGCGCATGTCCTCGACCAGCTGGTAAATCTCGTCGCCGAACGGCGGGTGCAGGAGCGCCGCCGGCTCGCGGAGCAGCGGATTGCCCATTTTCAATATCTCGCGGATCGCCATAAGCCCTTCCTTTATCGTGCCTTATATGTTATTTACTCTTTTCTTTAGGGAATTCACCTTAAAAATGCGGTTTCCCCCTTCACAGGGGAATGCAAGCGTGCTAAACCCGCGCCACTCCGTACCGGTATTAACTTTAGGATTAGATAGGAGCACTATCAGCTGTGCAAGTCTCTGTTCGTGACAACAATGTAGACCAGGCGCTCCGGGCGCTGAAAAAGAAAATGCAACGTGAAGGCATCTTCCGGGAATTGAAACTTCGCGGGGCTTACGAGAAGCCGTCCGAAAAGCGCGCCCGCCAGAAGGCGGAAGCCATTCGCCGCGCCCGCAAGCTCGCCCGCAAGCGCATCCAGCGCGAAGGCTGAGGCCGCCCCCCGGTTTCACCGGGGCATCAGAATTCAGAAAGCCGCATCCGGTTCCGGACTGCGGCTTTCGGCATTTCTGGCGTTTATCCCCGTTTCAAGCCTCCTCCGCCATCAGCGCGCGGATGGTTTTTTCCGTCTCCGCGTTCGCGGGGAAAAAACTCTCGACCATGATTTCCTCCGCCGTCACGTCCTGCGGGGTGCCGAAACCCGCGACCGTCGTGATCCAGGAAAGGGTGACGCCGTCCATCTCGAATTCGAGCGGCAATACGGGGAGCGCGTCGGCCGACGGGTTTTCATGGCCGAAACTTTCCGGCACATCCGGATAGGCCAGCACCTCGGCCAAAAGCGCGCGGAGCGGATCGCCCGCCTCCGCGCCCTTCATCTGCCGGTGCGCGCGCTCGATCAGATGCGCCGCCGCGCGCTCCCAGTCCCGGATCACCCGGCGGAGCCCGTCGGTGCGCATTGTCAGTCTCAGAATATTCGGCGGTCCTTTCCCACCGCCCGCGTCAAGGCCCAGCATCGCCAGCATCTTCGCGCCCGAGCGGTTGATCATCAGCACGTCGAAGACGCGGTTCATGACAATCGCCGGGAACGGCTCCTGCTGGCGCAGCATATGATGAAGCGCCTGACGCACCTGGGCGAGATGCGCGTCCTCCAGCGGCCGCGCGCTATAGGCGGCCGTATATCCCGCGGCATTGAGCAGTCGATTGCGCTCGCGCAGCGGAAGGTCCATCGCTTCCGCCAAACGTAACACCATCTCCCGGCTCGCACTGCTGCGGCCTGTTTCGATAAAGCTCAGGTGCCGGGCGGAGCTCTCCGCCGCCAGCGCAAGATCGAGCTGGCTCAGGCCATGGACCTGGCGCCAGTGTTTCAAGAGCCGGCCAAGTTCCGGCACCGGAGTTTGCAGGGCTGACGCGGTCATGTCTTCTCCTTCGCGTTGTTTCCGGCCCTCACTATAGCGCGAAAGAAAACCCGGGAACATTACCCGCGAGGTAATTGAGAAGATAACCTCCGCCCGCCATCCTTTGACCCGTGGTATCCATTTCAACCAGCTGCAAAGGAGATCAAGATGAAGGAAACGTCAAACCTGCTACGAAATGCCCTGCTGACCGACGCAGGGACTTCGCTTCTCTGTGGAGGGGCAACACTGCTGTTCGCGGACCCGCTGGCACACTGGACAGGGATCGCGTCATGGATCCTGTATGCACTCGGGGTGGGCTTGCTGCTCTTTGCTGCCGATGTTGCCCTGACGGCGACGCGGGAAAATATCAACCCGCTGTTCGTCAAGGTCATCATTGCTGCCAACGTCGCCTGGGTGGTGGGGAGCGGTATCGCCCTCCTGTTCTACTCAGGCAGCCTGACGGTGGAGGGACAGTGGGTGGTCGAGATTATCGCCATAGCCGTAGCTGTCCTCGCGGGCCTTCAGGCCGTCGGCCTCAAGCGTCTGGGTGGTCAGTCGGCCCGGACAGCTTGAGATCCTCCAGATGACGCAGAAAGCCGCGGGGGGAAACCAGCGCGGCTTTCTCACACCTGATCGGTGACTTGGGTATAGAGTTTCGTCACGATTAGGGAAGACGTTTATACTAGTATAGATTTCGAAAATTGTCAAGGGAATTACAAAACACTATGATTTTTAAAAGGAACGAACATTAAAATTCACATTCAAGTAATTTTCGGATAAGTCCCGAGCGCTTCTTCAACAATAATGCTTCGCTAAATAGTTGCAAAACAAATTTACCATATAACACCATAATGTGGTACAAGGTCAACTTGACATACACATAGTGTTGTGTCTGGACGTATGAATATTGGAGATTCCTGCGATGGCCACTGAAAGTAATAACTCCCTGCCGAAAATTATGGTTAAAAACTACTGGGCAATTCGAAAAAAACTCAAAGCAACAATACCAAGCAGACTGACATCAAGCTTCGTGGCTGCAGCATTAGGTATCAAAGAAGTTAGTGCGCAAACAAACGTAATTTCACCTTTTAAGCAATTGGACTTAATAAACGATCAGGGTGTCCCTACGGACTTATTGTTCGACTGGCGTGACGACGATAAATACGAAGCAACTTGTAAAAAAATTCGAGAAAATGTCAATCCAGAAGAGCTGCTGCATTTAGCCACGGACGCGGAATCTGATAAAGATACAATTATTAGCTGGATTGCAGGCAAATTTAGAGTAGGGAATGAAGCCGCTCGGCAAGCCGCAGCAGTATATTTGCTGCTTCTAGAAGCGGATTTGTCAAAGCAACCGGATACGATAAAGGTTCAAAAAACAGCGAACTCGGCTACTAAGACTAAGAAATCGTCGGAAAATAGATCGAAACCTGAAACCGATGAGGAAGAATCGGTGCAAAAGAAATCTAAGAAAGAAAGAGGGGCTACTGGATTTGAACCCATTTTAAACCTTAATATACAAATTCATATTTCCGCAGATTCTTCACCAGAACAAATCGAAACAATCTTTGCAAGTATGTCCAAACACCTAGGTTCAGTTGCAAAACAATAAACAATGGCTTCATCCAAAATCCAAGATATATCAAGTGTTGTTCAAGCGATTCAAAGTGACTGCCTTGATGTCGGTTTGTTGCCATTGGAAGTTCAAAAAGCGCCATCAGAACTTGTAATTTCTCGCGGTCATTTTACGGAAACAAGGGGATATATACTTCGGGTCGTCGACCAAATAAATACATCTTACGAAGCCACATGTTACGATGCTTGTGCCGTAATGATCCGACGTTTAGTAGAAATACTCATTATCGAATCTTTTTGTTATCACAAAGAAGAATCCGAAATAAAAGATAAAGACAATAACTTTCTTCTATTACAAGATTTGATAAATAAGACTCTGTCAAAAACGAACTGGCACTTGAGTCGTAATACAAAATCCGGATTAAAGAGATTAAAAAACGTTGGCGATCTTTCCGCCCACAGTCGTAGATACAATGCAGTAAGAACTGACATCGATGATATAAAAGGCGATCTAAGAGTAACTAGTGAAGAGCTTTTGTATGTCGCTGGGCTCAAAAGATGACTATGCCATTCCCACCATCGCCCACGTTGTTCACAGAAACCAGCTCAGCGCGATCCTGTTCCTTTACGTCCTATTGTGAACAGAAGAACATCGCCATATCCGACAACGAGGGCAAGCCGTCTCAATAAAACTTAATCCGCGGCGAAGCAGTAGAAGTAGCCGTTGCCGCCGCCGTGGCGGCCGTGATGGCCGGAGGGAGCGCGTCCCCTGCCGCCCGCATAAACGCTAAAAAGATGACGGGAAGCGTCTGGCGGCGTGATAGACGCGCAATATCTCAATCGCCCCTGATTTCACGCGATAGGGAACAACAAAGGGTGTTCCCGGTATAATCAGTTCCCGTGTCCCTGTCACCCGTCCCTCGCGCCCAATAGTGGGCGTGCGCGCAAGATGTGTTTCCACAATCTCATGGATCCGCTCAAGCGTTTGCCGGGCGGCGTCCGGGTTGCGTTCCGCTATGTATTGATAGATGTCGTGAAGGTCACTGACCGCTTCCGGTACCCAGACGAGCTTCATGCGGATTTAGGTAAGGGGCGCTCATTCCCGGTGCCAAGAGAAGAAATCCAGTCACCCACCTCGTCATGCGGAATAGTTTTGCCCGCCTCCGCCGAGGCAAGTGCCTCTTCGATCCCGGCAATCTGCCATTCCTGAACAGCCAGGAACTCCTCAATTGCTTCGGCTGCCAGAAAAGACTGGCTTCGCTTCAGGCTGCCCGCCAGTTTCGCGAAGCGCTTTTTAACGTCAGTGTCAATTCTCACCGACAGGACTGTGCTGTCCGCCATGGTTTTAACCGCCCTCTCCTTTTTCATATGTATACAATATACTACAAACCACTACCGTTTGCAATGCCACCCCCGCCGCGCTGGACGGGGCCTTGCTTTTTTCTCACCCTCTATTCCAGATTTAGCCCGGGGGTCCACCGCGCGCATAAAACCCAGTCCACCGCGAAGCAGCATAGGTGGCCTGCGCGCCGCCTCACAAAGATGTGTGGGAAATTGTCTGTTCCTTATGGCGGTGCGGCGTAAGATAGCCCGATGAAAGACAAGACCCTTCTCAAAACCGGCCTTATCGGCACCGCCGTCACGGCGCTCTGCTGCTTTACGCCAATCCTCGTCCTGCTTGCCGGTGCGGTTGGCCTGTCGGCGGTGATTGGCGTTCTCGACTATGTGCTGCTGCCCGCCCTCGCCCTTTTTATCTGCCTTACGGTGTATGCCCTATGGAAACGCAAAAACAGACTATCGACCTGAGCTCGACCCTGACCTGTCCCGAGTGCGGCCACCGCGAGGAGGAGGTCATGCCAACGGACGCCTGCCAGTGGTTTTACGACTGCAAGGGCTGCGGCGCGCTCCTTAAACCAAAGGCCGGGGACTGCTGCGTCTATTGTTCCTACGGCAGCGTTCCCTGCCCGCCGATGCAGGCGGGCGGAGAGTGTTGCGGCTGAAGGATTAATCCGCCGCGATCCCACGCGGCCTTGACCGGGTCTCGTGCGGGATACGGGATATTGCCGCCGCCATGGCGGTCATGGTGGCCGGGGGCGTCGCCGCCCTCACCAGAGCCCATCCAGTTGCCGCAGGTCTTGCCGCCGGGCTGGGCGGCAGTTCACGGCCAATTTACCGCCACCGCCGGGAGCCGATAGAAATTATAGAATCCAATGCTCTCTTGTTTAGAATTTCTTAGGACCTTTTTAACTACAATTTCCCCAATGACTAGAATTTCAAAACCGAACTGGCTTCACCGTGCCCTGCTCAGGCTGCCGCGTCATACGGCGGTGGTCCCTGCGGCCATTGGCGCGGTCATGGTTTTTCTCGTCGTTGCCGCCTGGGCGCTGATCCCGAACAGCGGGACGCGGGGCTTTGACGCGGACGCGCATAGCAATCTCGAGAGTTTCGCCGCCCGGCTGGAAAGCCATATCTCGACGCGCCTCGCCATCGGCCATCAGCTCCGGCTCGCCCTGATCGGCGGACAGATCAAGGACCGCGAGGGGTTTCTCGCCCAGACTTCCTATATCCACAAGCTCTTCTCCGATTTCCAGGCGATCAACTGGGTGGATTCCAAGGGCGTGATCCGCTGGCTCTCGCCGCTGAAGGGAAATGAGAGGGCCGAGAACCTCGATGTCCGGCAACTGGCAGTGCCCGGCGCCGCGCTCGCCGCCGCGGAGCGGACGGGCCAGATGCAGATCACGCCACCGATCCGTCTCGCGCAGGGCGGCGACGGATTTGTCGCCTATGTTCCGGTGATGAAGCTGAAACGGCTGACGGGTTTCGTCAATATCGTGTTCCGGATCAAGCCGCTGATCAATGCGACGATGCGGGAGGGTTTCCTCAAGCAGTATGATGTCTTCATCACCGACGGCCCGCTGAAGGTCTATGGCAGTACCGGAACGACAGAGGGCCGGATCGAGGCGTTTCGCAAAACCATCACCGTCGGCAACCGGAACTGGACGGTCGCGCTTCTGCCGACGCCCGCCACCATCGCCGCGCATAAATCCGCGATAGATGAGCTGATCCTCGTCACCCTTGTTATCCTCTCGATCGCCATCGCCTGGCTGATCCGCCTCGCCATGGTGCATCAGCAGAAGCTGCAGGCGAGCGACAAGCTGTTCCGCACCTTCATTGAATATTCCCCCTCGGCCATCTTCATCAAGGATGCGCAAGGGCGTTACCTCCATGCCAACTCGAAATGGCATGAATGGTACAATCCGGAGAGGATCAATATTGTCGGCAAGAAAATCGACGAGTTTTTCCTGCCCGACCAAGCGCAAACCATCACGGCCCAGGAGAAGGAGGTCTTCCGGAGGGGCCTGCCGATTTCAGGCGAAACCAACGGCATGCGGCCGAACGGCACCATCGTGCCGTCGATGGTGCAGAAATTCCCGATCATGGACGACAACGGCACGGTGATCGCCATGGGCGGCATCAACACCGATATCACGGAGCAGAAGCGGGCTGAGGAAACCCTCCGCCTTGCGCTGATGAAGGCCGAGGAAGCCAACCAGTCGAAATCAAAGTTCCTCGCCACCATGAGCCACGAGCTGCGCACGCCGCTCAACGCCATCATCGGTTTCAGCGATATCCTGATGGGCCAGTATTTCGGCCCCGTGGGCAATCAGAAATACACCGAATATGCGAAGGACATCAATCACAGCGGCCGGCATCTCCTGTCCCTGATCGATGAGGTGCTCGATATCTCGGCGATTGAGCTGGGCAAGCGCGATCTGGTGCTGGAGCCGCTCGTTCTTGAAGCGCTGCTCACCGATTGCGTCAGGGCCGTCACCCATCGCGCGGAGGGCAAGGGCATCCAGCTCTCGCTGGAAACCGACAAGGCGCTGCCGGTCATTAAAGCCGACGAAACCGCCATGCGGCAGATCTTCCTCAACCTGCTGACCAACGCGATCAAGTTCTCCCATGCTGGCGACCGGATCACGGTTACCGCCCGGGCCAATGATGAGAAGATCACAGTCGCCGTTGCCGATACCGGCGACGGGATCCGCGAGGATCAGCTCAACAGCGTCACCGAACCCTTCGTCAAGGGCCACTCGAACTCGCATATCACCCATGAAGGGGTCGGGCTCGGTCTCTCCATCGTGAAGTCCTTCGTAACCGCCCATAAGGGAACGCTGCTCATTGAAAGCGAGCTTGGCAGGGGAACGACCGTCATCATAACGTTCCCGCAGGGCCGCGACCGGATGGTTGCCTGAGCCAGATAGCAGCGCGGGAACAACAGTCCACGCTCTTAACCATAAATAAATAAATTACATCATATTATCGTAAAACTTGGCATGGCCTTGGGTTCAAACGGACTGCAGCGCCCGCCACCGTTAGAAGACCGACTATAATAGTATTACTGGAGTATTCCGTATGACCCGCAAACTGATTGTTTCCCTCGCTGCCGCTGCCGCTATCGCGGGCTTGTCAGCTAATGCCTTCGCCAATGACTATACCCCCAAGATCCAGAAGCTTGTCGACAGCGACCTGCGCGCCTGGGCCCAGAGCCCCGAAGTCGTCGCCGCCATCAAGGAACAGAACAAGAATTCCGCCACTCTCAAGCAGGACGAGATCGACAGCCAGGACAAGAAATGGCGCGCCGAGACCAAGGGCGGCGATAAAACCATGATCAATTCCGTTCTCGCCAACAGCCTCTCCACCTACCTCAAGGACGTGAAGGAAAAATCACAGGGCCTCTATACGGAGATTTTCGTGATGGACATGAAAGGCCTCAATGTCGGCCAGAGCGATCCGACCTCCGATTACTGGCAGGGCGATGAAGCCAAATGGCAGAAGACCTACGCCGTTGGCCCAAAGGCCGTGCTGATTGACGATGTCGAATTCGACGATTCCTCGCAGACCTACCAGTCCCAAGTCAGCATCTCCATCGTCGACCCGGCTTCAAGCATGGCAATTGGCGCTGTCACCGTCGGCGTCAATGTGGAAATGCTGGATTAATCCCGGCCCCAATTTCTCCGGCTGAAATCACCAAAGGAAAAGCACCAAATGAGCGTCGAGAACCAAACAACAAAAGGCCCAGTTAAAGAGAAGAAGAAGCTTGCATTCAAGCTTACTGTAAGCCGGAAAATTCTCCTTGTCGTTTTCATGACCACGTTGGTTGGTCTCGCGCTCCTTGTCTTTCTGGGCATCCAGAGCCAGCGCAAGGATATGGAGCAGCTCGCGATTTCAAATAACCTGACAATCACCAGCCTGATGGCGGAACAACTGTCCGGCGCCCTCAAATGGAAGAAGGCGGACAAGATCGAAGAAGTCTACCATGAAATGGCAGCCAAGGACGATTCCGTGCTTGCCGACATCGTCACCTTCGATACCGGCGGAAACGTCGTCACCGAGTACCATTCCGAAACCCTTCCGACCGCCGGACTGACCGGTCTTTTGAAAGAGAAAAAGGCTGAAGCGGAGAAAGACGGCCTGTTCACCGAAAACACCGGCGATCACCAGATTATCCTGACTGCCGTCACAAGCAGCAAGGGGGACCTTGCCGGCTACGCCGCCTTCGCCTGGAGCCTTGACCGGCTGAACGCACAGCTCGCCTCAAACCTGCGGCAGCAGATGCTGCTGACCGGGGCGGCCCTGCTTGGCATCGTGGTTCTCACCGGCTTCCTGCTCGGCCGCTTCATCGGACGTCCCCTGAGCCAGCTCACCGGGGCCATGACGGCCCTTGCCGGAGGCGACCATACGGTTGCCATCGTTGGGCTGGACCGCAAGGATGACGTCGGCGACATGTCCCGCGCCGTCCAGGTCTTCAAGGCCAATGCCGAGAAGGTCAAGGCGCTGGAGATAGAGCGTCATAAAGAAGAGGAAGAGAAACACCTTCGCGCCGAAGAGCGGCGGCGCGAAGACGAGATGCGCATCGCCGAGGAACATAAACGCGAACAGGAAACCGCCGCCAAAGCCACGGCGGAACGCGCCCATTTCGTCAAGCAGATCGCCGAAAAACTGGAATCGAGCGTCAATGCCGTCGCTCACCAGATTTCCGGATCCGCGACCCATATGGAGGAAAAGGCCAAAAGCATGGTGACGAGCGCCGCCGATACGGACCGTCATTCCACTACCATTGCCGCCGCCGCCGAGCAGGCCGCCGGAAATGTCAGTGGTGTCGCATCCGCCGCGGAGGAACTCTCCGCGTCTTTACAGGAAATCGCCCGTCAGGTCGATGTATCAGCCAACCTCTCGAAAGAAACCATGGAAGTTGCGGAAACCACCGACAAGGTCGTCGGCAAGCTTGCCGTTTCGGCCGGTGAAATCGGCAATGTGATCGAACTGATCAACAATATCGCGGCGCAGACGAACCTGCTCGCGCTCAATGCGACCATCGAGGCCGCGCGCGCCGGTGAGGCTGGCAAGGGGTTTGCCGTTGTCGCGTCCGAAGTCAAGGGACTCGCCTCCCAGACCACCCACGCGACCGAGGAGATCACCCGCCAGATCGATGACATGCAGACCGCCACCAGCGATGCGGTCAATGCCGTCAAGAGCATTGAGGAAATGATCGTGCGGATCAACGAGACGGTTCAGGTGATGGCCGCCGCGCTTGAGGAACAAAGCTCTGCAACGAAGGAAATCACCCAGAATGTGCAGATGGCCTCGGCCAGCACGGAAGAAGTGTCAAGATCGGTGCTGAACGTCTCGAACATGGCCTCCGAGTCGGGCGAGTCGGCAACCCAGCTCTTGGGTTCGGTCGGCGAGCTCGCAGGCTTTTCCGCCAAATTGCAGGAAGAAGTCGAAGCGGTTCTCAAGGATATCCGCTCCATGGCGAGCTAACGCCGCTTCTGCAGCCTGAATAGCTTTTTGAGAAAATCCGGGCGGCGTCAGCTTCCCGGATTTTTTCCCCAGAAATTGAACATTTCCGTGACGATCTTATGGCCGAAGAAGCGGTGCAGGATACTGGCCCCGATATGCACAACAAGATAGGCCCAGACAAGATTGGCGAGCAACTCATGGATCTCGAAAACCTGGCGCAGCCAGCCGGTGATTTGCCATGTTTCCGGCGTATAGAAATAGATGATCGTGCCGCTTGCCGCCATGGCGGTGACAACCAGCAGGCCAAGCCCCTGGACCGCTCCGGCAAGCGGACTGGGTTCATCCGTCCCGGGGAGCCGGAATTTGACAATATGGGCGAGATAGAGCCGGATATCCGCCCAAAGCGCGGCGCGCCGTGCGGCGGTGAACCACGGGAAGAACTGGCCAAGCGACACGGGGCCGCCACGGACCAGCGACCAGAGCCAATGGACCAGCAGCACAATCAACAGGGCGATCCCCAGATACTCGTGGATTTCATAGAGGAAATTACCGGGCTTGTCCGGCCGTGGATGATGCATCCATTCACTGACAAATAGTTGAGCCACAATGCCGACGGCGAATAACAGATGCAGAACACGGGTAAAACGATCATAAAACACAGTACTCTCCACGACTTTTCAACGGGTGAAGCAGACTATAGAAAATTTAACCCTCTCCGGCAATTGATCTCGATCAACATCTTATATACAAATTCGTAAAGTTACGGCCATTGGCCGATTACAGGAACAAGCCGGAGAAATGGGAATGTCCGAGACCCGCATCACGACGATTGACGCCCTCTACAGCCTCTACAAGCAGCCGACGGAACGGGCGCAGAGAAAGGAAATTCACCGCCTCGATCAGCATTGCCGGGATTTCATCGCGCTTTCCCCCTTCCTCGTCATGGGCTCGGATGGCGGGAACGGCACCGCCGATGCCTCGCCGCGCGGCGACGCGCCGGGATTCGTCAAGGTGCTTGATGAGACGACACTGCTCATTCCCGACCGGCCGGGCAACAACCGCCTCGATAGCTTGCGCAATATCATCCGCAATCCCGCCGTCGGCCTGCTCTTCATGGTGCCGGGGATCAACGAGACGCTGCGCATCAACGGCAACGCGGTGATCACCACCGACCCCGCTTTGCTCGCGCCGCTCGCCGTGAATGGCAAGCTGCCGCTGAGCGCGCTGAAAATCGAGGTGACGTCGGCGTACCTGCATTGCGCGAAGGCGCTGATCCGCTCGAAACTCTGGGACCCGGATACCAAGGTCGAGCGCTCGGTCTATCCGACACTGGGCAAGGTGCTCGCCGACCAGCTCGGCGATATAGATGCGGAGAAGACCGATCAGGCGCTCGACGTGGCCTACAAGACCACGCTCTACTGACCGCCGGGCGCGGCCTTACGGATGCTGGTTGTTGCCCCAGGTGCAGCAGAAAAGGTTCGGATCCTGCTCCGCCGCCGTCGTCTGGCAGGCGCTTAAAAGCAAAAGACCCATCACGATCATCACATACCGCATCGCTCTCTCCCGTATACCGAAACGCCCATATGGGAGACATGAGCCTTTCGCAGGCGAGATCAAGCGCAGCGCCTGAAAATATTCCCTTACCGAATTATATCAGCTTCCCTGACATGGCGGGCCGCCTCGACCGCCCTGAGGCGGGCCTCCCGCACCAAGGCGTGGCGGCTGACCATTCCCAACCGGCCCTCCAGGTCCCGGACGCGGGCCACCTTGTCCTGGCGGACCTTTTAGGACAGAGAAGGACGGATCGGGCGCGGCGCGCCAGCAGCGGGGAATATAGGGGAAGCTGTCAGTGATAACGTAATAATAGGTGCCGTCCGGATATTCCGGTGTGACCCCGCTCCGCCCGTTGCATTCATCAAGGTCGCCGAGCGCGGCGTCATAGCTCCAGTCCTCGGTGAAGACGCCGTCGTAGGCCCCGCCCGGACCGCTGGGCCGGGTGCCGGATTTAATGCGGTAGCTCGACTTGAGTTTCCTCATGCTGCTCGAGGGCTCGCCGGCCTTTTCATACCCGTAAGGCCCGTAAACCGGGAACCCGTCCGCCCCGTAGCCGATCAGGGCCGGTGTGTTCCGGTAAGCGTATTTATCGAGCAGGCCGGTCGGCAGGCCATGATAGTGATAGGCGCCGTTCGGCTGCACATGGGCATTACTGGCATCGAGCCCGAGCTGGCAGGCGCCCCCAATCGCCTCATAGTTCCAGCCCGAGGACGGATCGCTCTCCCAATATTCGGCGGTTTTCGGATCGAACAATACACCGTTCAGCGCGATCCCGAAGGGCGTCCGCTCCGTCGGCCGCGCGGACCCCAATTCCGGATTGAGCGCGACGCGCAAATGATAGTTCTTCTTGCGGATGGCATTGGGGTTATGGGCGTTGGGAAAGGCGCCCGGCGTATAGTCTGGATAGCCGTTTCCCCGGATGATCCGGTAATCCCCTTCGACGGAGAAAGTGGCCTCTGCATGGGCATCGGGCATCAGCGCCCGCAGCAACTGCTCGTAGGCGGAGGGAGCAACGGCCGGCCCCTCCCCCTTCAACGGAATTTCCACCTCATGCGCCGTTGCGGCGGCGGAGTTGAGAAGGAGAACGGATAAAGCCAAGGGTAAAAATATTCTGCGCATCAAGGATAGTCCCAAGCCGTTAGACAGGAAATAAGAAAGCCGCGAGTTTCCCCGCGGCTTCAATACTATCACAAGATATAAATCCTTAAAGCGCTTTGATGATATCCTCGACCATTTTCTTGGCGTCGGCGAGGAGCATCATGGTGTTGTCCTTATAGAAGAGGTCGTTGTCGATCCCGGCGTAGCCCGACGACATCGAGCGCTTCACGAACAGCACCGTCTGCGCCTTGTCGACATCGAGGATCGGCATGCCATAGATCGGGCTGCTTGGGTCGTCGCGGGCGGCGGGGTTGGTGACGTCGTTCGCGCCGACCACGAAGGCGACATCGGCGCTGGAGAAGTCGGAGTTGATTTCCTCCAGCTCGAACACCTCGACATAGGGCACATTGGCCTCGGCCAGCAACACGTTCATATGGCCAGGCATGCGGCCCGCCACAGGGTGAATGGCGTAGGAGACCTCGACCCCCTCCTCTTTCAGGACATCGACCATCTCGCGCAAGGCATGCTGGGCCTGGGCGACGGCGAGACCGTAGCCCGGCACGACAATCACCTTGCCTGCGTTCTTCATGATAAAGGCCGCGTCCTCGGCCGAGCCCGCCTTGTGCGGCCGGTCGCC
>JAIOYL010000048.1 GCA_021741195.1 Sneathiella sp.
TCATCGGGATGTAATGCGTTTCCAGCGCTCTTGGGCGCAGATGACCGGGAGCCTTGTGAAAATGATGCAGATAGGACAGGACCCGCGCCTGATCCTTAAGATCAGTGCCATGAATGCTGCCGCAGCCAAACATGATCTGGACGTCGTGAAGATAGATATATGCGGCGATCCCGCGCCACAGGAGCTGCATGGCCCCGCGCTTGCGATAGGCGGCGTCGATGCAGGAACGGCCAAGTTCCATGATCTCGCCCGGAAATGCTTTCAAATGACCAAGATCAAACTCGGCTTCCGAATAGAACCCGCCTGTTCTCTCGGCAACCCTACTGCGCAAAAAGCGATAGGTGCCGACAACGCAAGGATTGCCTTCCGCGCTTCTTTCAAGATCAATGACCAGCAGGTGGTCGCAGATTTCATCGAAGCGGTCGATATCGCGAGCGAGCCCACGGCAAAGAGCCGACGGAGTCGCGCCCATTTCCTCGTAAAAGATACGGTATCGCAGGGACTGCGCCGCATCCACATCAGCGGCTGTGTTCGCCAGACGAAGTTCCAGGTTGTTAAATCGCAACGGTTCCAAAATAAGCTCCTACATACCCTAAACAGAGATTTATCCTGTTTATCGCAAGGAACTGTTGCAGCCGAATGTCCATTCGGTGACGTAAAAATTGCCTTTTTATGTCAGATTTAAGACAGGAATGGTTCCTTCCATCGCAACTTATGGCGTCAAGACCTTAATTTTTTAATCAACCAGCGCCTGATACACCAACGCCCTAAGCTCTTTTCGCAAGGGGTAATGGCTGCTCGGTAAAAGCTGTGTCAGGTAAATAATTGTCATATCCTCGATCGGGTCGACCCAGAAGACAGTGCTCGCCATGCCGCCCCAACCGAAATCTCCGGGAGATCCCATCATCTGCGATTTTGCCGGTTCCAGCATCACCCAGCCGCCAAGACCAAAGCCAACCCCAATGAAGGAGACTTCGGAAAAGAGCGGCTGTCCATTCAGGGCAAGATCTCCCTCGAGATGGTTGCGTGTCATGAAATCGACGGTGCGCGATCCCAAAAGACGGCCGCCGTCAAAAGCGCCTCGACGCCGGATCATTTCCGCGAACTTGAAATAATCGCCCGCCGTTGAGATCAGTCCGCCACCGCCAGAATAGCATTCGGTTCTGCCCGCGAGGAAAATGCTTTTTTGTGCGGCATCCATGACCTTGAGGGAGCCATCCTCGGCGACACCATAGGCGGAGGAATAGCGTCCGACCCTGTCCGGGCTGACGTCGAAGGCGGTATCCACCATGCCAAGCGGCCCGAAAATATGTTCATCAAAATAGCTTCTGAGATCCTGCCCCGATATGACTTCCACAAGACGCCCGACGACGTCCGTGGAGACGCCATAGTTCCAGCGCGAGCCGGGATTAAACAGGAGCGGCCTGTCCGCAAGCTTATCCACCTGGCTTTCCAGGGTGCCGCGCCGGGGGCCGAAATCCATCTTGATTTCATTATAATCATTGCCGAGTACGCCCAAATTAAAGCCGTAGGTCAGGCCGGACATGTGAGTCAATAGATGATGAACCGTCATCTTCACCGCCGCCGGATCCGTATCCTTGATATTAAGGGCGCCAGGCCGCAATACCTTCATACCCTTAAAGGACGGAATAAAGTTCTCCACCGGGTCATCAAGGTGGAACAAACCCTTTTCATATAGCATCATCAGGGCGACGGAGGTGATCGGCTTCGTCATGGAATAGAAACGGGCCATGGTGTCATCATTCCATGGGACCTGGTTTTCAAGATCCGCGTAACCCACTGATTTCGAATAGGCAAGCTTGCCGCCTCGGGCGATCAAGGTCTGTGCGCCAGCGAGTTGTCCGCTCTCTATATACCGGTTCATCCAGTCCGTGATACGCTCCAGCCGCTCAGAGCAAAATCCGATGCTTTCTGGTTTTTGAATTGGTTTCATTGTTCGCTCCCAACTTTCTTATTATTATAAATTCACGCCTGAATGGTTGTTTGTACCTGCGTTCCCAGACCTTCAACTGCCAGTTCCAGCACCTGGCCGGGTTTCAGGAAAATCGGTTCGGGCTTTTGTCCCATGCCGACACCGGGCGGCGTGCCCGTCGTAATCACATCGCCAACATTGAGTGTCATGAACTGGCTGAGGTAGGAAATGATTGTGGCAACGCCAAAAATCATGGTGCCTGTATTACCATTCTGGCGGCGCACACCATCAACTTCAAGCCATAAATCGAGATTTTGCGGATCCGGCACCTCATCACGGGTTACCAGCCAGGGACCTATCGGCCCGAATGTATCGTGGCTCTTGCCCTTGGTCCATTGCCCCAGCCGCTCGGACTGGAAATGCCGCTCAGACACATCATTGACCGTGCAATAACCGGCCACGTGACGAAGCGCTTCTTCCTCAGTGACATATTTCGCTCGCTTACCTATAACGACACCGAGCTCAACCTCCCAGTCGGTCTTTTTGGAGGTACGGGGAATTTCAATATTGTCATTCGGACCGCAAACCGCCGATGTCGCCTTCATGAAAACGATGGGCTCCGTCGGCACAGGTTGACCGGCCTCAGCCGCATGGTCCGAATAGTTGAGACCAATGCAGACAAACTTGCCAATTCCACCGACACAGGGGCCGATGCGGGGAGTGCCACCAACCAACGGCAGGCTCAGCGGATCGACGGTGGCAAGCTTCTTTATGCCCGCGTCCGTCAGGACATCTCCGGCGATATCAGTAACAATTCCAGAAAGATCCCGAATATTTCCCACATCATCCAGTAGTCCCGGCTTTTCATTTCCCAGCGGGCCGTATCGCAACAGTTTCATTTTTTCTCCTGACGGGGCATGCGCCCGTTTAAAATCCAATAACTATTTTTCCGAAATGCGTCGCACTTTCCATCAATCGATAGGCGTCTTTCGCATTCTTAAAATCGACAACGGTGTCGATAACGGGATGGATATTGTTGTGCTTGAGAGCTGCGTTCATGCGTGCGAACATATCACGCGGGCCGACATATATCCCCTGCAAACAGACTGATTTTCGCATGATGGAAGTTGGGTCCATCTGGCCGCCCGTCAGTACACCGACAAGCGAGATCCGGCCGCCAACACGAACTGCCGCGACGGACTTGCCCAGCGTTCCCGCACCGCCAACCTCGACCACCAGATCAACACCGCGTCCCCCGGTCAGCTCCATTACTTTTTCTTCCCAGTCCGGATACCGGCTGTAATTGACAAGATCATTGGCGCCAAGGTCCCTCGCCCGGGCGAGCTTGTCCTCACTGCTCGAGGTGAGAATGGTCCGGATACCGCAAACTCTTGCCATCTGTTGGGCGAAAACCGAGACACCCCCGGTTCCGAGCAGCAATACCGTATCCCCGGCTCGCGCCTGGCCTGCCTCGATCAGGCAATTCCAAGCGGTCAGCCCCGCACACGGCAGCGTCGCCGCCTCCTCGTACGACAGGTGATCGGGAATAGGAAGAGCTCCTCTTTCATTCAACAGTGCATATTCCGCCAGCAGGCCATCAATCGGACCACCAAGTGCGCTCGCCATTGCGCGGTTATGAATGGGTCCACTTGGCCAGTCCTGAAAAAAAGTACCGACAACGCGGTCGCCAGACTTGAACTCGGTAACGCCTGCACCGATCTCCTCCACAACTCCCGCGCCGTCGGAATCGGGAATTCGCGAACCTGTTATGCCGCGGGCGGCGGCATTCTTGATTGTCATTAAATCACGGTAATTAACGGAATTCGCCTTTAGACGCACCAGGATTTGACCCGGTCCGGGTTTCGGAATTTCACGCTCTACGAAACCGAGACCGTCAATACCGCCGTCTCCCTGAATGATATAGGCTTTCAAATCCTGATCCCTGCTTTTTTAGTTTATGCGCGCATTGAAGGAATAAAACTGTTTGCTGTAAAGCAATTTTTTAGTCCATAGTTTTTGTGAACCCGTCAGCGGTTGTTTATATGCTGACAAAAGTAGTTTTTTGAATATAGCGCCGCTCATGATTGCCCAATATTTTCCTGAATTCAATCTTTTCCATCTGCTGGTTGTCTGCATCGCTTTCGCCCTCGGTGGATTCGTCAAGGGAATATCCTCTTTCGGCCTGCCAACCATCGCAGTCCCGATCATTGTCTTTTTCATGTCACTCCCCGCCGCAGTTGCCATCATGGTCGTGCCGATGGTCATTACCAATTTCGTTCAGATGATGATTTCAGGTCAGATCAAGCCTGTTATCGCCCGCCATTGGCGGCTCTTTCTTGCGCTGTTCGCGGGACTTCCGGTCGGTGTCTTCCTGCTCTCGACCGTCGATACGAAGTTACTGCTGATTGGCGTTGGCAGCTTCCTGATTCTGATCTCAGGTCTCGAAAATTCAGGTATTTCCTTCGGCTTTCTAGGCCGACGCGAGAAGCTTTACGGTCCCATAGTCGGCACCCTCGCCGGTATTACCGGCGGCATTACGACTCTTTACGGAACCTTGCCGGTTTTCTTTTTTATCGCCCTCGGACTGGAGAAGGAAAAATTCGTCGCGGCCGTCAGCGTGATGCTTTTCGCCGGAAGTATTTTCCTGCTGCTGAGCCTGCAAAGCATGGATTTCATTAGGCCCACGGAAGTGGCCTACAGCCTGCTCGGGCTGATCCCTCTGTTTGCGGGAATGTGGGCGGGGACCATGATCCGCTACAGGATCGATCAGGTTACGTTCAAGAAAATAGTCCTGATGCTGGTCGCGCTAATCGGCGTTGTAATGATTTACAAGGCTTTTTCATAAGACCCGCAACCTAAAAAATGTCATTCCGCGGATAGCCGCATGTCCAGTCGGTCTGAGCGTGGCACGGTAAAAGAAAAGCTGGCACCGCCGCCCACTTTATTGACGACCCAGATCTTGCCCCCCAGAAACGTCACGATTTCCCGGCAGATAGCAAGGCCAAGCCCGGATCCTTGAGGTTTATCTTCGCTATCGTCGAGCGACTGATGAAACTTCTCGAAGACGCGCTCCGTCATATTTTCCGGAACGCCCTTGCCATTATCGGTTACGCTGACTTGCAGCATATCCTTGCCAGCGGCAACAACGACATCGATCTTACCATTCGCCTTGTTGCAAAACTTGATGGCATTCGACACAAGGTTGATCATCACCTGAATCAACTGATCGCGGTCGGCGCGCACCGTCGGCAGTGCTTCCGGTATCTGGACATTCAGCGCCACATCGTTCTCCTTTAGCAGGCCGGCAAGAGCCGCCATTGCCTCATGTATCGCCGCGGCCATATCGACGGTATCAAGTGACCAGTCCATTTGTCCCGCCTCCATTCTGGCGAGGTCAAGAAGCTGGTCAATCAATCGGGTCAGGCGTGTGCTCTCCTTGATAATGACGTTGAGAAACTGCTCTCTTTCCTCAAGTGACACTTCGGGGTTATCCACCAGAATTTCGCCGAAAGCCCGGAGCGACGTGAGCGGTGTCCTGAGTTCATGACTGACCATGGAGAGAAAGTGGTCTTTAAGTGAATCCAGTTCCTTCAACCGTTCATTGGCGTTTCTGAGCTGAGCCGTCGCCCGCTCCAGCTCCGCCGATTTCTGCTCCAGACGATGGCTATATTCAATCACCTGACTGGTTTCATCGAGAATCCGGTAGACTTCATCAAGTCCCACAATCTCGCCTTTGACCACTGAGCCCATCATCACGCGGGCCGTTGCCGATCCAATGGCGCCTGCCAGCATTTTTTCGGCAAAGTCCAACATTGTCGCATCGGCCGTCTGACTTTTGCGCAGATTTATATCACGATCGGCGGCAAAATTGGCAAAGGCCTGGGCAACCCGCTGAACGCCAACGAACCGCCCGACCAGCTGCTGAAGGTCCGCAACCGTCGCCGATCCGCGCCAGTAGCGACTATCCCGCTCATCGTTGGTATGTCCAAAAACGTCAACGAAAAGTGTGCCCTGAATACGCTCGATCGCCGTCTGTTGTGACATCAACGATACGGACCAATAGGCGCCGATATTCACCAGCATGCTCCAAAATAGCGCATGGGTCAGGCGGTCAAACCCTTCCATTCCAAAGAGAGTATAGGGCTTTAGCAGGGTAATTCCCCAAGGTCCGTTTTCAATAAAGCTGATCGGCAGCCAGCCGGACTGGGCAAAAGACGGAAGCAACAGGGTATAAAGCCAAACCAGGAAGCCAAGTCCAAGCCCCGTCATTGCGCCGCTATAGGAGGCCCCTTTCCAGAAAATACCGCCGATAATGGCCGGGGCGAATTGCGCAGCGGCGGCGAAGGATACCAGCCCTATCGTCACCAACGAATAGGATTCGCTGGCGATCAGGTAATAGGCATACCCCAAAATCAGAACCAGCAGGATGCTGACCCGCCGGATCGTCAACAACAACCCAGTGAGGTCATCATTTTTGTTTATGTTCAGACCTTTCCAGCGCAACAAAAGTGGCATGATCAAATCATTGCAGACCATCGTGCTGAGGGCGATGGCGGCGACAATCACCATGGACGTCGCTGCTGAAAGCCCGCCAACAAAGGCAAAAAGCGCAAGGATCCCCTGATTATAATAAAGCGGCACAGTGAGCATGAACATGTCCGCATCCGCTGGCGTTCCGTCAAAAGACAATCGGCCTGCAAGTGCAATGGGCAACACAAAGATATTGATCACCAGCAAATAGAGCGGAAACAGCCAAGTCGTCTTCCTAAGGTAGGATTCGTCCGGGTTCTCCACCGCCGTAATATAAAACTGTCGCGGCAGGCAAATTATTGCGGCCATTGAGAGAACAGTCATCGTCATCCAAAGGCTGTAATCGCTGTCCGAATTGACCGTGAAGAGCGGATCAAGGCCCTTTTCGGCGGCTCGCGCAAAAAGGTCTGTAAAGCCATTGAAAAGTCCATAGGTCACAAAAATGCCGACGGCCAGAAATGTCACGAGCTTGACGACCGACTCGAAAGCGATGGCCGCAACAAGGCCTTCATGATGCTCGCTGGCATCAATATGCCGGGTTCCGAAAAGAATAGCGAAGAGAGCCAGCGCCACCGCCACGATCAGCGTAGTATCGATAAAGAAGATCGGTTCGCTCGGTGCATGAAGAAGCGCCTTTTCAGAGGAACTGACCAGAATACGGAAACTGGTTGCAATGGATTTCAGCTGCAGCGAGATATAGGGCATCGTACCGACGACGGCAATTATCGTCACCAAACCGCCGAGACCTGCCCGCTTGCCGTAGCGCGAGGCAATAAAGTCGGCTATTGATGTAATCCGGTGCACCTTGCATATCCGGATAATCTTTACCCAGATAACCGACCAGAGCACAAAGATGAAAGTTGGCCCAAGATAAATTGGCAGGAAATCAAGACCCCGGGTCGCCGCCAGACCGACACTTCCATAGAACGTCCAGGAAGTGCAGAAGACAGCGATGGACAAAGTGTAGATATAGGGGTTTCTCGTGAGTGGCCGGTTTTTTTTTGCCCGCAAATCAACGAACTGGGCAATGGCGAAAAGCAGGCCGAGATAGAGAAAAGAGACGGTGAGTACGATACCGCCAGACATCAGCGTTTTCTCGGGTCCAGGAGCGGCCTCATGTTACCATTACGCGGAGCGCTTTCTGTTTCAGACAATTTTTCGGGTCGCCGCTTGGCGCCGATAGCGGTAACGACGATAATCCCCGCCCATGCGCCAAACAGATAGAGATAGCCCAGCGGAATGCCGAAGACCCTGTCGGCCTTGTCGAAAAGTACGAGAACCGGAGGCATGAAGGCAATCAGACAGGCCACAAAAAGCAGGATCGACCATTCTTTTTTTCGCCCGGTTCTAATCATCTGGCTACGCTCACATCAAAATAAAAATTTGCCTTCCAAATCTATTTCGTCGGCAAGATCGTCCTGCGGGTTGCCACAATTTCCTTGACCAACTTACTAAGAACGCGGGTCGAAAAAGGTTTCGTCACGAATTCATCTGCACCAAGCGCCAGCGCCCGTTCCTTGTCCGCCTCCCGGCTTTTCGCCGACAGCATTATGATTTTGACATTCCGGCAAGCCGCGTTAGCTCTTATCGCCTCGCAAACCGCAAAGCCGTCCTGTTTTGGAAGCATGATATCTAGCAATACCAGGTCCGGAATGTAATCTGCAATCGCCCTTAGCGCCTGCTCTCCATCGCGCGCAACCCGCACCGTAAACCCGGCCTGTCTCAAGATAAACTGCAAGGACAAAACGATATTCGGCTCGTCCTCCACCACAAGCACCGTATGCGACATGTTGCCGTTAGCTCCCTTACAATGACCGAGAAACTTGCATTCATCCGGAGATATATTCGACTCTTTTCGAGCTCTCTTACATCAACGAACCATCCTTCGGTTCTCCTGCAAATCAATTGTACCCTAATTCCCAGGCAATTGTCATCGGCCAATCGAGTCTAGAAGGCAGCGGCTATTTGTTCATCCGGTTGGCGATCAATTCTTCAACGACAGCGGGATCAGCCAGCGTCGATGTATCACCAAGACTGCCATAATCATTCTCCGCAACTTTACGCAATATTCGTCGCATGATTTTGCCAGACCGCGTTTTGGGAAGGCCCGGCGCCCATTGGATAAGATCCGGCGTCGCGATTGGGCCAATTTCCTGCCGTACCCATTTCACCATTTCAATACGCAATTCTTCCGTTGGTTCGATCCCAGCCGTCAGGGTGACATAAGCATAAATACCCTGCCCCTTGATATCATGTGGAAAACCGACCACCGCTGCCTCAGCAACCAGTTCATGGGCGACAAGCGCACTTTCCACTTCCGCGGTTCCCATCCGGTGACCAGAGACATTGATCACGTCGTCAACCCGGCCAGTAATCCAATAATATCCATCCTCATCACGGCGTGCACCATCCCCAGTGAAGTAGCGGCCAGGGAACGCCGCAAAATAAGTCTGGTAAAACCGCTCATGATCACCATAGACCGTCCGCATCTGTCCCGGCCAGCTATCCTTGATACACAGAATACCTTCACAGGCACCTTCCAGAACATGCCCCTCACCATCCATCATGACCGGATCAATTCCAAAAAATGGAAGCGTTGCTGAGCCGGGCTTCAGGTCAGTTGCGCCAGGCAGCGGCGTAATCAGAATTCCGCCAGTCTCCGTTTGCCACCATGTATCGACGATCGGGCAGCGACTTTCGCCAACCACTTCATAGTACCAGCGCCAGGCCTCAGGATTGATTGGTTCCCCGACCGAGCCAAGCAGACGAAGGGATTTTCGCGATGTCTTCTTGACAGGCTCGTCTCCGTCGCGCATGAGTGCGCGGATCGCTGTCGGCGCCGTATAAAAAATATTAACCTGATGCTTGTCACAGACTTCCCAGAAGCGGGAAACGGTTGGATAATTCGGCACCCCCTCGAACATCAAAGTCGTCGCCCCATTGGCAAGCGGACCATAAACAATATAGCTGTGGCCCGTCACCCAGCCCACATCGGCCGTGCACCAGTAAATGTCTCCGTCGTGATAATCGAAAACATAACGATGCGTCATTGCCGCATAGACAATGTATCCACCAGTCGTATGCAATACGCCCTTAGGTTGCCCGGTAGAGCCCGACGTATAAAGAATGAAAAGCGGATCTTCTGCGTTCATTTCCTCTGGCGGACAATCAGCATCTATCTTGGCCATTTTCTCATGATACCAGACATCCCGGCCGGCAACCCAGTTGATCTTCCCGCCGGTGCGCTTGACAACTATGCAGATGGTACAGTCAGGGCATTCTTCCAGAGCCTCATCCGTATTTGCTTTAAGCGGGATGGGTCGGCCGCCACGGATGCCTTCATCCGCTGTAATAATGCAATTTGACTTGCAATCACGAATTCGTCCGGCAAGTGCGTCCGGTGAGAAGCCGCCAAAAACGATGGAGTGAATGGCGCCGATCCGGGTACAGGCGAGCATGGCAACCGCCGCCTCGACAATCATCGGCATATAAAGAGTGACACGGTCTCCTTTCTTGACGCCTTGCGCTTTCAAAACATTCGCAAATTTACAGACTTCCGTGTGCAGTTCCCGATACGTGAGGGTCTTGTCGTCCTTGGGATCGTCACCTTCCCAGATAATGGCAGGGTTATCTCCGCGTGCCTCCAGATGCCGGTCAAGGCAATTATAACTTACGTTGAGTGTACCGTCATAATACCAGCGGATATGCAGATCATCTTTGGCATATGAAACGTCTTTCACCTTCGAATAAGGTTTGATCCAGTCAATTCGCTTACCATGCTCGCCCCAAAAAGCGGCGGGATCCTCAATAGATGCGTGATACATCGCTTCATAACTCGCCTTGTCGGCCCAGGCCGTTTTCGCCAGATCCGCAGGTACGGGGTATAAATCGTTTGTTGACATCCTCTTAGGTCCTTTCGTCTAGCATCCGCATTTCATCTTTGTTCATGGGCGTTCGCAATAAATAGTACAATCATTTTATCGCCGCTATCGAAAATACAACTTTAAAGATGACTTTTTGCCAACAACCTTGATCAGATTGCCAGATATTCGTGACGCAACTCCTGATCTTCAAGAACTTCTTTTGCGGTCCCACGAAAGGCAATCTGCCCCATATCCAGAATCAGCGCTTTATCAGCCAGTTTCAGCGCCGCAATCGCGTTCTGTTCGACAATAATTGTGGTTATTCCGAGTTTTTTGACTTCCAGCAAGATCTTTTCAATTTCCTGCACAATGACCGGGGCGAGCCCTTCGTAGGGCTCGTCGAGAAACAGCATTTTAACATCGCGCGCGAGGGCCCGCGCGACTGCAAGCATCTGCTGCTCACCGCCCGACATAGTAACGGCATCCTGGTTGCGGCGTTCCCCAAGCCTTGGAAAATGATCATAGATACGCTCTATATCCCAGCCCTTAGGCTCCGCAACTTGCGCCAGCATTAAATTTTCCTCAACCGTCAGGCCCCCGATTATCCGGCGGTCCTCCGGAACAAGCTGAATACCGGCTCCGGCTGCCTGATAGGCTTTCATCGTATGGATAGGCTTTCCATCAAGATATATTTCTCCGCGCTTCAAAGCCGGGCTATCGACCCGGGCCAACGTGCGCAAAGTCGAGGTTTTGCCCGCGCCATTCCTTCCCAGAAGTGCGACAATATCACCTTCCTCGATATCAAAGGAAACGCCTTGAACAATATATGATTCACCGTAATATGCGTGAATATCCTTTACGCTGAAATAGGGTTTTTTTTCTTCCGCCGCAGACATTAATGTGCCCCTCCCAGATAGGCTTCCTTGACCTTTGGATCTTCGCGCACCGTCTCAGGATCTCCGCCCGCGATAATCTGTCCACGGGCTAACACGCTGATCTTGTCGGCAAGGCTGAACACCACATGCATGTCATGCTCAATGATGATTTTTGTCAGGCCCCGGGATTTGATTTTTTTGAGTAGCTCAATTGTCTGGTTGGTGTCATGGCGTGCCATTCCAGCCGTCGGCTCGTCGAGCAGCAGCAACCTTGGCCGCAAAATCAGGCACATACCAAGTTCCAGCCGCCGCTTGTCGCCGCGCGACAGACTTCCCGCTTCCGTCATCATCATATCCTTGAGGCCGACATCTTCGAGAATATGTTCCGCCTCATCGCGAAGCTCTCCTTGACGGCTCAAGAGCTTGTTGGCGTTGAAGCGGAAGGAACCGTCACGATGCGATAGGGCCGGGATCATAACATTTTCGAGAAGGGACATTTCCTGGAAAATCTCGGGCGTCTGGAAAACACGGGCAACTCCGATTTGCGCAATCTCGTGCGGTTGCTTGCCTGTTAGTTCCTGACCGTCGAAAGTGACCTTTCCTGTATCGGGCTTCAACCGTCCGATACATACATTTAGGAGCGTCGACTTTCCCGCGCCGTTCGGGCCAATGATCGCATGCGTCGTACCTTCCTCGACATGCAGATTGACATCTGACAAGGCGCTCAAACCGCCGAAGCTTTTGTTGATATTGTCAAGATGAAGAACGAGATCGCCCATGTCTTACCCTTTTACTCCCCAGCCTGATTATGCACTTCGACAGACTGTGCCTCACGCTTTCGATTTGACGTGATAAAATTATAAATCCGGTTAAACCCTTCAACGAGGCCGCCGGGAAGGAAAATCACAATCACGACGAACAGCAATCCAAGCGTTAATTGCCATCCACTGCCAACAAACAAGCCGACAACCGGAACCAGGAAATCCGTCACCTGATCAGGCAGAAACGAAAAGGCGTGATGCAGTACGCTGTTGTCAAAGGACGAGAAAATATTTTCGAAATACTTGATCAGTCCGGCCCCAAGCATCGGCCCGACCAGAGTGCCTGCCCCGCCCAGAATGGTCATCAGCACAACCTCCCCGGAGGCTGTCCATTGCATCCGTTCAGCACCGGCAAGCGGATCGGTAACCGCAAGAAGGCTGCCGGCGAGCCCGGCGTACATGCCGGAAATAATAAAAGCTGTCAGCATATAAGGGCGGGTATTGAGCCCGGTGTATTTCATCCGGTTCTGGTTCGATTTGATGCCCTTCAGCATAAGGCCGAACGGCGAGCGGAAAATCCGCAAAGATATATAGAAACAGATGATCAATAACACAGCGCAAAAATAAAACCCGGGATACCCGCTCATGGTCTCCCCAAAAAGATTGGTAGTGGGTAGCCCCGCAACTGTCTCTTCCGAGAAAAACCGGTCGAGAATACGCGGATCAGCGCGGGCCAGCTGCAATCCCGTCTCACCGTTGGTGATTGGCGTCAGCACCGAATAGGCGAGATTATAGGACATCTGGGCGAAGGCCAAGGTCAGGATCGAGAAATAAATTCCTGACCGCCGCAGGCTCAAAAAGCCTATAATGGCGGCCAGAACGCCTGAGAAGATGATCCCGAAGATCACTGCCGGAATGACGTTCATCGACAAAAGCTTGAAAGACCAGACTGCCGCATAGGAGCCCACGCCAAGGAACGCGGCATGTCCAAATGAAAGATACCCAGTTAGCCCGAACAGAATGTTAAAGCCAATGGCGAAAATACCGTAGATGGCAAATTTTTGTAATAGATCGGGATAATCGGCTCCGAATGGATCCAGCAATATCGGCATCGCCAGAATTACGGCCGCGAAAACCAGCAGGAGGAGTGTGTCATTAAGAAACGGCTTTTTCATTTTAGTCATCCATCACACCGGCTCGGCCCATCAACCCACGCGGCAGGACCAGTAGAATAACAACAGCGACGAGATACAGTATGATCTGATCAATACCAGGAAAAATGTCCTTGATCTCGTTCATTGAGGCGAAGGACTGAACAATTCCAAGCAGGAAGCCCGCGCATACCGCGCCGCCAAGAGATCCCATGCCGCCGACAACGACGACAACAAAGGATAGTACCAGAAATTCCATTCCCAGATGATAATCTGGCGGCAGGATCGGCGTGTACATCACACCAGCGACACCCGCAACCACCGCCGCGATTGCAAAAACAATCGTAAACCGCCGCTCGATATTGATGCCGAGCAAGCCCACCGTCTCACGATCGCGCATTCCAGCGCGAACAACCATTCCATATGTCGTGAACTGCAGGAACGCGAATACTGAAAATATGATCAATCCGGAAAAGCCGATATAAACAAGCCGCCACCAAGGATAGACCAGATTTTTACCGAGTCCTACCCAAGCGCCCACATCGGCGCTGCCAGAGAGAAGCTCGGGCGCCGGCTGCGGGATCGGGTTCGCACCAAAAAATGTCTTGATGATTTCCTGGATGACAATGGCAAGCCCGAAGGTCACCAGGATTTGCTCGGCGTGAGAGCGCTTGTAAAAATGCTTGATAAGGCCGCGTTCCATTACAAAACCCACCAGCAGCATGAATGGAATTGCTAATAAAATGGAGAGCGGAACCGCATAATTTATGATCGCCGTTCCAACATCGCCGAACCAGGTTTCAAGATACGGCTGCTCTTTGTAGGCGACAAACGCGGTAACGCCCGGGTCGCGCACTTTGGCGGAAAGGGTGACAATCTTTTCGAAGGTAACAGCGCAGAATGCGCCCAACATAAACAGGGCGCCATGCGCAAAATTGACGATCCCCAAAGTCCCAAACACCAATGTCAGGCCCAGCGCAATCAACGCATAGGCAGCCCCTTTATCGAGACCGTTCAGTATTTGAATAAAAATGGCATCCATAAAAATATACCCGGAAGGCCTCCACAAACGTCGCCTGCACCTTTGGTAACCAGTTAAAATCGGGTCGGCGATCTCGAACCGCCGCCAACCCGTTTCTTGTTATCTGGTCAATTACATTTTAACTTCATATGGACCAAGTTCACCACCGAAAATCGTCCAGTCATATTCAACCTGCGCCCGTGGTACAATTTCAACCACATTCAGAAGGTCAAACTGGCTGCTCGGGTTTTCATTTCCACGCACCACAAGGACGTCCTTGAAGCACTGGTGATCTTCCGCACGATAAAGCGTCGGACCATTGCCCATGCCATCGAAATTGAAGCCTTCCAGCTGCTTGATAACCTCAGGTGGATAGAAGGTTCCGGCCATTTCACAGGCATTCGCATATAGCAGCGTCTGCACATAGCAAGTTTGTGCGGCCATGGACGGTGGCGCGCCATATTCGGCCCCGAAGGACTGCACAAAGGCTTGCGAGCCTTCGTCCTGCAGCGACCAGTTCCAGTTGGTCGTTCCAAGAATGCCCTTGATCGCATCTCCTGCGCCCTGCGCCATCAGACGCGAGAAGAGCGGCACAACGATTTCAAAGTTCTTGCCGTTGATCTGTTTGTCACGAAGACCGAACTGCACGGCCTGACTGAGCGAGTTGATCATATCCTTGCCATAATGGTTCAGGATCAGCACGTCCGCGCCGGAGTTCAGAACCGGTGTGATATACTGCGAGAAGTCACCGGCGCCGACGGGCGTTCTGACGGTGTTTACTGTTTGCCAACCCAGAGCCTCGGTCGAGTTTTTAATACTTTCTTCCTGTGTCCAGCCCCAGGTATAGTCCGCCGTCAGATGGTACGCCCTACGGTCACTGCCATATTCCTTGTTGAGCACGGGCGCCAGCGCCGCGCCAGACATATAGGCATTGAAGAAGTGACGGAAGCCATAACGCCTTTTGTCTTTACCCGTGGTATCGTTGGAATGGGTCAGACCAGCCATGAAGATGATACCCTGTTCTTGACAAAGCGACTGCACAGCGACAGCCACACCTGAAGAAGACCCGCCGGTAATCATCAGCACGCCATCTTTTTCAATCATGCGTTTCGCGGAAGCACGGGCGGCATCAGATTTCGTCTGCGTATCACCTGTAGCATAGGTAACTTTCTTTCCCAAAACACCTTTGCCTGTCAGCATTGACGGCTTGAAGGTGTTGAGCATACCGCCGTCACCTTCACCGTTCAGATGTTTCACCGCAAGCTGATAGGCCCGCAACTCATCGGCCCCTTCATCGGCGTAGGCGCCAGATTGTGGCACGTTGAATCCAAGTTTCAACTCACCGGAATTTTCCGGATTATTTCTAAATTCTGCAGCCCATGCGTTTTTGATAAAAAAGCTCGGGGTCGATGCGACCAAGCCCGTTACAGCGCCAGCCTTTAGAAGGCCGCGACGTGACAAGCCCGGTTTTTTGATATCATTCATAAAATGTCTCCCATTTTTCAGTTGGTCATCCCCATCCAGGGAGCTTGCGACTTGTTCACCATCAGCAAGCAAATCCCCGCACTGTAAAAATTTCACAATTTTGCCATTTTTCCCAATAAAACATTGTAAAACTACGGTTTTTTATGTAAATATTTTCGATACTAATTTGTAAATTTGTAAATTTATGTAAATTTATGAGGAATGAGCTTGGCCAGACCCCCACTCCTCGGCAATCGTTTGAGACGATTGCGTAAGGAAAAGAAACTGACACAGGTTGAACTTGCGGACCGATTGGGAATCTCCGCGAGTTATCTGAATTTACTTGAGCATAACCGTCGCAACATAACCGTTCCTCTTCTCCTCCATCTCAGCCAGATTTTGAAAGTTGACCCACTAATCTTTTCACCTCAAGAGGAAGGCCACCTTATCGGCGAGATTACAGATGCGCTGAAAGACCCGTTGTTCGCGGATGATCAATTCAATGATGCCGATATAGCGGAAATGGCGGCTGATTCTCCCGCTTTAGGTTCAGCCTTCAAAAAAGCCTATGATGCCTTCAAAACGGCACAATCGGATCTACAATTGTTGAGTGAGCGCCTGTCCCAGGATCTCCTGTTCGCCGGATCGTCCTTTCGCCTGCGGACTCTGGTGACGTCGATTATCTCTTCAACCGAAATTGTTCATGACAATGAAGACCTCAGTCCAAAGCAACGAAAAGAGTTCATGCAAATTGTTCTGAAGGATAGCGAAGCCTTGACCGATACCGTGAACGAAATGCTCGGCTTTGTAGGCGGCGATGGCCTGACAGGAAGGGCTTGGGCTCCCGCCCCGAATGAAGCAGTGTCGGATTTCATCCAGTCCCGAAACAACTATTTTGAACTAATCGAAAGTGCAGCTTCGGAGTTTCGCAAGTCACTTGGCCATGAAGACAATATTCCGACCCAGGCGATGGTGGATTATTTGCAACGGGAGCGCGGTGTGCATGTCGAGTTTGCCAGCCGCGACAACCACAACACAGAAGCAACATTGTATGATGAGCAAAACCGGTCACTTGTTTTGTCAAAATCATTACCGCAATCCAGCGTCAATTTTCATTTGGCGCTGCTCTGCGGACAACTTGCCTATTCAAATCTGTTCGATGAACTCGCAACTGCGCCGGAATTGCCGAGCGAAGCGGTAAGGCAGAAAGGGATCGCGGCGCTTGCCAATTATTTCGCCGGTGCCTGTCTGTTGCCCTATGAGGTGTTTTTTCACGCGGCGGAGGACTTGCGGTACGATATCGAACTTCTGCAGCAGCAGTTTGGCGCCAGCTTCGAACAGATTTGTCACCGCCTGACAACCTTGATGCGGCCTGGGATGAACGGGGTACCCTTTCACCTCATCCGGAGCGACGTCGCCGGAAATATTTCGAAACGCTTCAGCGCCTCAGGTCTTCGCATTCCTAGATATGGAAACTCCTGTCCACGCTGGATCCTGCATGCGGCGTTTCTGACACCGGGCACGCTTTGTCCGCAAATTTCCGAAATGCCGGACGGCAGTCGTTATTTCTCGATTGCCCGAACAGTTACGAAACCAAGCCTTGGATATGCCCAGCCAAAACGGCATTATTCGATCAGCATCGGTTGCGATATCACACAGGCGTACCGGCTGATCTACACCGACGGGATGAATCTGGCGGCACCGAGGACAGTGATGCCCGTCGGTATCACTTGCAGGCTTTGCGAACGGCCGAACTGCGCCCAGCGTGCCGCCCCGCCGCCATCGCAAATCCGGCAGCTCGAGCCATCGAAAAAGCGCAACATTTCTCCCGGTATCGGTGACTTTTAAGGTTCGCAACTAATTGCTGTTCAAGGTCAGACGCCCTTTGGCGGTCCGGCGGACAACGCCATCCCGAATTGCCGTGAAATCCAGTTCCATGTTGACGCCGGTCAAGGTACGTTTGTAGATCTGCATGTCATAATCGCCTGTGTCACTAATTGCCATAACGTAAACAGTCAGTGTCTGCTTTTTGAGGCGCGCCCAGGAAATAATATCGCCAGCGAAAACATTTCCGCCGTGACTGTCCTTCCATATGCCCGGAGTTTCGGTCTTCTTAAATGTGAGGGTTGTTTCCTTGAGAACTTCCTTTGGATCGGACGGGACTCCCTTTTGCCGGAGCAACGTTCGCCAGGTGATCGTAAAATCACCTTCCAGAGTTGGCCGGATACTCACATCGATATCACGGCTGGTAATGGGAAAATTTACGCTGACATTGCTTTCCGAAATGGCATTACCGCGCCAGTCCCCCTTAAATGCCGAGATCGGCAGGTCTTTCGCGTTCGCCATCATTGGCAGTGCGGCAAAAACAACCGCGACCAGCGCCAATAAATTTCTTACCCTATTCAAGTTATGTACCCCCAGTTTAAATGCGTCGTTAAGATTTTCGGCCTTCCCATATTAGGGCATGCATCACACCCCTTCTAGTTCTTTAGTCGGCAAATCCAAATAAAAAAGGCCGCAATTATATGCGGCCTTTTTTATAAATCATGAAAATCATTCAGCTTTCGTCGACGACAATTTTATGGTTGGTAATATCCGTCGCGTCCAAAGAGGCACTTTCAACGAGTATTGAGAAGCCGGCTATAGTGGCATCCGAGCCATCGGTCACCGTAATCGTCGTATCGCCACCGGCTTCATTGAAGACCACGTGGTCGGCACGATCCGCCGGGGCAATTCCCAGCTCATCAAACAACGCGGATAAATCGATCACATCACCATCGCCATTGGCTCCGAAATCCTGAATGACATCATGGCCATCCGTGCTGGCATTCTGAAAGACGAACCGGTCATCCCCATTCCCGCCGAACAGTGTATCATCTCCCGCCTGACCGGCTATATAGTCATTTCCAGTTCCGCCAATAATATCATCCGCACCCGGCGTGCCCGTGTAGGAGCTGTCGGGCGTTATTTGAATGGTCAGGACCGCTGTGCTCGTCGATCCGCCAGTGTCCGCAATTGTGTAACTGAACAGCTCATTTTCGGAATTCGAAATGTCCGTATTCGCTATATAACTATACTCGCCGGTTTCGAAATCCAGTGTCAGGACGCCAAAGTCGCTGTCAAGAGTAAGGACGTTACCGTCAACCGTCACATTAGGATCAGCACCATCACCAAGGTCATATGTCACACCTTTATAAGCGATTGAAACAATCGGAACGGCTGCAAGCGGATCAGTTCCCGGCACGTCATTATCGAGAACATTGCCTTCAAGATGCACATTTGACGTTACAAGGCTCGCATCTAGATCTCCAGGGCTGGCGACATAAAGATAGGGGTCACCCGGATCTGGATCATTATTATTGTCAATCGTCGTATTATCGATCTGTCCGAGGTAGATACTGTTCTGTGCGTCGCTGCCGACGCCTACGGCATAAACATCGGCACCACCAAGATCGTTGGTCACCCAGTTATTAAAATCGTTGATGCCGCCCTGAGTATTGCCCTGTGTGGGCTGACCATCCGAAATGAAATAGATCGCCTTCTCATAACCCGGCTCAAAATTGATGGTCCGGGTCAAATTTAGTGCGTCATAGTAATTTGTGGCCCCACCACTGGAGCTGTCCAGATTGTCCAACGCCGTCAATACCGATGCCAATGTCGTAAAGGTGCCGTCGCCGCCACCGATAAAGCTGGCATGGGTATCAAAATCGATCAGCGTGATTTTGGTGCCTTCCGGATTTTGCGTAAACAGGGTCGTCGCAAGATTCTTCAAAGCTTCTTCCATCAATGCCAAGTCCGGCTGGCTCAGACTTGCAGAGGTGTCAATCACGAAAACAGCATGAGTATCTAGTGGCTCGGATATATAGTCCGGACCATCGGCAACAGCCGTCGGACCATCATCCGGCGGCGGCGCATTTACTGTCACGTCAATATTGAACGATGTGCTGGCACTATTATCATCATCCTGAAGCTCGACACCTGCCGCCTCCGCAGCGCCTTCGGTCGCCGTTGCCGTCACCGTCAACGTGAAATCGCTATCATCGTCCGTTGCGGGTGTGATCGTCAGATTCGCAAGATCCCACCCCGTGACATTTGCATCCGAACCATCGCCAACGAAATTATTCAAGCCATCAGAAAGTGTCGCGCCGGTGGGCACACCACCGATGGAAATAGAAAGCGTTTCAGAGCCATCCATATCCTGCAGGCCGGCTGCAACGTCCGGAAGAGCAATAGCTGTATTTTCATCACCGCTGGCGGATGAATTTCCCGCACCGCCGTCAAGGGTCAGGGCCGGAATATCCGCAACCGCATCAATCAGGACATCAATTGTCCCATCTGCGCCGGCAACCGGGGTAGCCGTGCCATCCTGCGACCAGGGAGTCACGGTTATCGAAAAATCACCATCGCTGTCTGCAGGCAGACCATTTATCGCGAGGGCACCAAGGTCCGCCAAATCAACGCGCCAGCCGTCCACGGCCGCCGCACCAACGGAAAAAGTCACCCCTGCCGGATAGCCGCTTAAAACAACCCAACCGTCTTCCGTACCGCCTTCCCCAGTCGTCAGAGTAATGGAGAGCGGGATACTGCCATCGGTCGGCGCCGGGATAGATGCAATCTGATCAGCCGCGGCGCCGAGGTCTTCCTTGCCCGCAGCATCCTCAACAACGACGCTAGGTGTGTCAGAGACGGGATCAACCGTCACATCAACGGTGAAACTTGTCGTCGCGACGTTATTCGCATCTGTCAACTCGCCGCCACCGGCTACCGTAGCCGCTTCCGTGGCGGTTGCGGTTACCGTCAACGAAAAATCCGTATCATCATC
>JAIOYL010000049.1 GCA_021741195.1 Sneathiella sp.
GCGGGCGGTCAGAGCATGGCCTTCGAGGTGATTGACGCCGATCAGCGGGACGCCCGCCACTGCCGCAATTGCCTTCGCCGTCATCAGCCCTACAAGAACCCCGCCGATCAACCCGGGGCCTGCCGTTGCGGCGACCGCCGACAATTCGCTATAGGTGACATTTGCTTGCTTCATGGCCTGATCCACCAGCCGGTCCATCTCTGTCACATGTGCACGCGCGGCAATCTCCGGCACCACGCCACCGAATGGCGCATGGGCCTCTGTCTGCGAGAGGACGACATTCGAGAGAATTTCGCGTGTTCCCGTGACGACAGCCGCCGCCGTCTCGTCGCAGCTGCTTTCCAGCCCGAGGACTATTACTTGTTTGTTTGGCATTTGTTTTCTATTACAAACCGGTGCAAATTGCATAAGGCTCTAACACCTGAGGGAATATCCCGCAACATGACGTTTGTCAAAAACTACAAAATCGGCACCCGGGGAAGCCCTCTCGCCTTGGCCCAAGCCAAGGAAACCTGCGCACGGCTTCTGGACGCCCACAAGGGTGCGCTCACACCGGAGCAGCTGATGGTGGTTGTCATCAAAACCACCGGGGACCAGATTCAGGACCGCGCGCTCAGCGAGGCGGGCGGCAAGGGACTGTTCGTCAAGGAAATCGAGGAGGCGCTTATTTCTGGCGCGATAGACTTCGCCGTGCATTCGATGAAGGATATGGAAACCCGTCTTCCCCCGGGCCTGATTATTGACTGTATCCTGCCGCGCGAGGATGCTCGCGACGCCTTTATTTCCGCGAGCGGCGCAGCGCTCGCTGACCTTCCCGAAGGCGCGCTGGTCGGCACCTCCAGTCTGCGCCGTCAGGCGCAAATTCTCAACCGCCGCCCGGATCTGAAAGTCGGTATTTTCCGGGGTAGCGTTGAGACCCGGCTGCGAAAACTGGACGAAGGACTGGCGGATGCGACCCTGCTCGCGCTGGCTGGCCTCAAGCGGCTGGGGAAGCAAGAGGTGATTACAGAGCTGTTGAGCGCGGAGGATATGCTGCCCGCCGTAGCCCAAGGCGCCATCGGGATCGAACGCCGGGAAGAGGATAGTGACGTTGCTGCTTTGCTCGCGCCGATCAATGATTCGGTGAGCCTTGCGCGGATTACCTGTGAGCGGGCGATGCTCGCGGTTCTGGACGGGTCGTGCCGCACGCCGATTGCCGGATATGCGGAACTTGCGGGCGGGAGTGAACTTTATTTTCGCGCTAGCCTGTTGAGTTCCGACGGATCTATCCGCCTTGATGCCGAGGGGCGCGGAGAAATAACGGCTGCGGCGGCGTTGGGATCACGCATAGGGCAGGAGCTAAAAGAGCGGGCAAAGGGTGCCAATTTATCTTTTGCCATGTAAAGTAGGAACTGATGAAGATACTGATCACCAGACCCGAACCTGATGCTGCGCGGCTCGCCGCGATCTTGCGTGGATTAGGGCATGACGCCGTTTCTGCGCCGATGATGAGCATCGAAAACCTTCCCGGAACCAAGGTGGATATTGACGGTGTGCAGGCACTTCTGGTGACGAGCGCCAACGGCGCGCGGGCGCTTGGCCGGGCGACGGCGTTCCGGAATGTCAAAATATTTGCGGTTGGTGCCGCAACAGCCGAAGCAGTGCGTACCGAAGGCTTTGACGAGGTGACTAGCGCCGAGGGAGATGTTCCTTCGCTCGCCGCGAAAGTCATTGAAGAGTGCAAGCCCGAAGACGGCAAGCTCGTACATATTGCCGGAACGGAGGTCGCCGGGGATTTATCAGGGCTGCTGAATGTCGCGGGATTTAATTGCGAGCGCGCCGTCCTGTATGAAGCAAAACCCGTCAAGTTTCTGCCTTCTGATATAACGAAACAAATCAAGGCGGGGTCAATCGACGCCGTCCTGTTTTATTCGCCGCGCACGGCGGCTATATTCACAGGTATTGTTACAGCCGCTGATCTTGCGCCTTATATGAAGCCCATGACGGCGCTCTGCCTGAGTTCGGCGGTTGCCGAGAAAATTGAGTCTCTGCCATGGGGCGAGTTGCAGGCCGCAGCAGAGCCAAATCAGGAAAACCTGCTTGCCTTGCTGGCAGCAGTCAGCCAAGCTGAAACAAGCGATGATAACCCCGACAAGCCAAGGGAGCAGAAGATGTCCGACAAGAATTCCGGCAAGACTGAAGGTCAGGACAAGATGGCCGTGCCACCTTCGGGACCGGACGCCAAAAAGGCCGAGGTAAAGGATGCGGCAGTAGCGGAACAACCGGGCAATCCGAAATCGCACATAGGTCTTATTCTGGTTCTGCTGGTTCTCTTTTTCTGTCTTGGGCTCGCAGCATGGCCGCTCATCTATCCGAAGGTCGAACGGTTTTTACCCCCGGAAACAGCCGCGATTATTTCCGGACAGTTTGGTAAAGCCGAAAATGCGGACGATACGACGGCCGCGATTGTGGCGGTTAAAGCTGCGCTGGAAGCGGATTATGCGAAGCTGAGCGATCGCCTCGGCAAACTCGAGGCAAGGGAGCCAGCGGCGACAGCTTCCGGAATGGATGAAGGCAAGCTTACGGAACTCTCAAGCGAGATGACTGCACGGATATCGGAGTTGGAAATCCAGCTTGCTGACCAAAAGGAAAAAGTCGAGGCGGCTCTCGGTGAGTTGGAGCAACAACAGGGCACGATGACAAGTTTGAAAGAGGCTAAACCTGTCGTCGCCGATCCAAGCCCGGAAATACAGAACCAGATTGTCGATCTGAAAAACGCCCTGCTGGATTTAAAGACGCAAGTGAGCAACCTGCAAGGCGATCTTGCGGCGGAACGCGATGCCGTAAAAAGCCAGGCGACCCAGATCTCCTCCCTTGAGGGGGCCCTGAAGGCCGAGATCGCGGGCAAGGACGCGGAAAGCGCCGAAAACAGGCGCACTTTAATGCTGCTCGCCATCGGTCAGTTGCAGCGTGAAACCCGCGGTAATGAACCTTTTGAAAATGGCTTGAAACAGGTCGAGGCGGTGGCGACGGACAGCTTCCGGAGTGATCTTGACAACCTGCAACCGATTGCGCCGACAGGCGCTCCGACCATGGCATCCCTGCAAAAGGATTTTGCGGCGATAGCCTCTGACATCAGCCAGGCGGGGCGGCTTCCCTCTGATGACACCTGGTATGGGCGGGCGCTACACCGGATTGCCTCCGCCGTTAAATTCCGCCGGGTTGATGATCTTGAGGGAACTGACGTCGATGCGGTAGTCGCGAGAGCCGAGCAGCATCTCGCCAATAACGATCTTGATAAGGCCGTTGCGGAAATCGGCAAACTCACCGGCGCGGCCGCCGAGGTTGCATCCGGCTGGCAGGCAAAGGCGCAAACCCGCCTGACGGTCGAGCAGTCAATAGCCGGATTACTTGCAAAGGCGACCAGCACAGCGCTGTCGGCGCCGGCATCAAACTAGAAGGGCAGAAATAATGCGGATCATTTTCGTCTTTTTGCTGATTGCCCTGCTGGCCTTTGCCGCGGTTTGGCTTTCGGATTATCCGGGCGATGTACGCCTTGCCTGGGGCGGCTATGTGGTGGAGACCTCGATCGTTGTCGTCGCGGCGCTGGCGCTCATCTTCGCCGTGCTGGTCGCGCTCCTCTATCGCTTCTGGGTCTGGCTGAAAAAGGGACCGGGGCGGATCGGCGCCGTTTTCTCCTCTCGCCGCCGGGACAAGGGGCTGGAAGCCCTCTCGAGCGGGATGGTCGCTATTGCCGCCGGGGATGCGGTTGAAGCAAGGCGGCAGGCGATCGCGGCGGAAAAGCATCTTTCCGGCGAGCCGATGACCCTGCTTCTCGCAGCGCAAGCCGCGGAGCTCAACGAAGATGACCGTGCCGCCCGTATCTATTACGACCGGATGATGCAGCGTGAGGACACGGAGTTTCTCGGCCTGCGCGGCCTTATCAATCGTGCGCGAAAAGAGAACGACCTCAAGAAGGCGCGCAGTCTCACGGAACGCGCGGATGAGCTTCGCCCGGGAACGCCGTGGGTGCTGAAGGAACTCTATGAGCTCGCCCTGAAATTGCGTGACTGGGAGTTGGCGGATCATACGCTTGCAAGGATGACCCGCGGCAAGGCCGCCAAGGGGGAGGCAGTCAAACGCGCGCGCGCTGTTATCTCATTCGAGCGCGCCCTTCAATGTCTGAATGCCGGGAAAGCAGAAGAGGCTTTGCCCCTCGCGGTGCTGGCCCATGAGCTCGACCCGGCATTTGTCCCGGCCGCCGTTCTGGATGTTAAATTGACGGCGGAGTTGGAGTCGCCCCGAAAACTTCATAAACTCATCGCCGAGGCCTGGAAGAACGCGCCTCATCGCGATCTCGCCGAGGCCATCCGGAAGACGGTGTCCGGAGAGCAGCCGCCGGATTGGCTGCGCCGCGCACAGGAAACCGTCGCGCCGCATAACCCCGATCATGTCGAGACCCATCTGATGCTGGCGAAGGCGGCCCTTGCCTCAAGCGATTGGGGACCGGCACGTGATCATCTGATGAAAGCCGGAGGCGATCATCCGCCCGCGAGCGTCTTCCGGATGCTCGCCGAGCTTGAGGAGAAAGCCAATGCCGACGCCATCGCCGCGCGGGAATGGATCCTGAAAAGCGCCATCGCGCCGCAGGACCCGCTCTGGATCTGCAACGCCTGCGGCCGGCAGGAGGACGTCTGGCAGGCCCATTGCCCGGTCTGTGACAGCTTCGACAGCTTCACCTGGCGCACTGCCGATCGCGGCCCGCATGCGGTGGATGAAATAGAGGCCGAAATTGTCCGGGAAATAGGTACGAGTTTATAGAAAATCGGGGCGGATTAGCTTCAGCAACGAAACGCTTGCTCTTCGCCGCGCGAAAGATTATATGTTGCCCCAATTCCAGATGCGCCGCTGTAGCTCAGTTGGTAGAGCACCGCATTCGTAATGCGTAGGTCGGGTGTTCGAGTCACCCCAGCGGCACCATTTCCCAAATTGCGTTGCGCTTGATTTTGGAGAACACCGCTCGCGCCGTTGACAATCTTTCCGTGAATTAGCTAGGGTGAGACAACAGGGTGTTTTTTGACGTTCGGGAAAAACGGAATTTGAATGACGGAGCGGTTGCCCAAGAACATGCAGGATTCCTCTCCGGCTGATGGCGCATCGAAATCGCCTAACCCTGACACGGTAAATCACCGGGAGTGGTTTATCCCAATTTTGCTGGCATTTATCTCCGGCTTCGTTGACGCCGTCTGCTATCTCGGTCTCTTTCGGACATTCACTGCCTTTATCACGGGTACACTGATTATACTTGCCGGCGAGGCGGTTCATCAAGATGCCCAGTTGCTCATGAAACTGGCAGTAGTTGTGACTTTCATTGCGAGCCTGTTTCTCTGGGTTATTTTCATCAGACGATTTTTAACATGGTGTTATTTGCCGGCTGTACTGCTTGGGGTTGAAGCATGCCTGCTTGCCTTTTTCACGGGAACAGGCAGCTCTTTTTCACCGCTCGCAAGCGCCGATGCGCCAGAAACCATTGTTGTGGCCTTATTTGCGGTTCTCGCAATGTCCCTGCAGAATGTACTGATGGCGCTGATTTTTCAATCGCACGTGCCAACGACCGTCATGACCGGAAATTTTACACGCTTTGCGATCAGCGCAATCGATATTTTTACGCCCGGATGCGGAGAGCCGGCGAAGGACGCAGAAGCGGTCTTCAAGACCGGTCAACAACTCCGTCATTACCTCTATGTGCTAATAACGTTCGTCACCGGAGCTCTGTCGGGGGCCTTCGGTTTCGAAGAAGTAGGCTTTCCCTCCCTCATCTTCCCAACCGCCGTCCTCGCAGTAATGGCACTCTATCTCTGGCGCACCCGACACGATTCGAACGTGTGACCTCTGCCTTCGGAGAGTGAAAAGTGACCTTTTCATGACGACACATAATTGAACATAGAGAACATATAACTATTTGATTTAATTATTACTTTTAAGATATCACCTGTTCTGCTAGACTCTGCCTTACGTTCAGTTTTTGTGTCACTTTGCACTTACATTGCACTTACGGAGGAGGGTTGAGCGTTGAAAGCGACGATTGGAAATCAGCTTTTGCGACGAATAGAACCTGGTGAAAAACCCTACGAAATTCATGATCAACGGATGAAGGGTTTTTTGCTGCGAATCCAGCCAAGCGGGACAATGACGTATATTGCGCAATACCGTCGCGGTAAACGTATCGCCTTGGGAAGAGCAGACGTTCTGAAGCCAAGTGACGCGAGAGAAGTAGCAAAGAAGATTTTAGGCGATGCTATGCGGGGTATCGATCCCATGGCAGCGAAGAGGGCGGAAAAATCCCATACCTTGGAGACGTTCCTGAAAGAAGAATATGAGCCCTGGGCTCGCGCTCATTTACGCTCTGCCGATGCGACAGTAAAACGGATTAAGGTTAGCTTTTCAAAATATCAGACAACAAAACTTCATGAGTTTGAACCGCGTTCCATAGAGCGTTGGAGGACAAAACGGTTTAATGATGGCCGCAAGCCCGCTACCGTTAATCGTGACCTGATCAGCTTAAAGGCGGCTCTTTCGAAAGCGGTGGAATGGGGCTTTATTGATACGCATCCTTTGGCGAAAGTGAAAAAGTCAAAAGTCGATAATAACAGCGTAGCGCGATATCTCTCAGAAACGGAGGCACAGAAACTCTTTGAAGCACTGGAAATACGAGAGGAACGTATCCGTGTCGAAAGAACCAGTGCAAATAAATGGAGAAGCGAGCGGGGTGTTGAGTTTTTGCCTGATTTAAGGGAGTATGAGTATGCCGATCATCTCAGGCCAATGGTGCTGTTATCCCTCAATACCGGCATGCGACGAGGTGAATTATTCAATCTTCATTGGTCCGACATAAATTTCCGGGGAAAGATACTCACGGTTCGCGGGGAGGGAGCGAAAAGTGGTAAAACAAGACATATTCCGCTTAACCAACTTGCCATGCATGTTCTTCAAAACTGGCAGGAACAATTAGCTGGCGAAAACGATTTGGTTTTCGTTGGCAAAACAGGTGGCAAATTCGACAACGTCAATAAGTCCTGGCGCGAGGTTCTCCTTCAAGCTGAAATAGAGAATTTTCGTTGGCATGATTTACGACATACATTCGCATCCTGGCTGGTCATGAAAAATGTTGACCTGAATACTGTCCGTGAACTGCTCGGTCATTCAGATATGCAGATGACATTGCGGTATGCTCATCTTGCCCCTGAACATAAAGCAGATGCCGTCAGCAAATTGGATTGAAGGGCTTATTATTTAATACAATAAGTGGCTAAGTCGGAATTTTCTACCGTCGCCATTGTGCGAAGTTGAAAGTAGACCCGCTACTTTTTTCGAATAGAAGTAGATCGCCAAAACTCATTTTCCATTCGTATGTCGGATTTTCAGGGGGTTGAAGTCCGTAGTATTGAAATAAAGTTTTTGTATAATTTGGGTCATCAATTTTGCTGTCTTCTTTGTTTAAAACTCTTTTAATGTCCGCGGCATGCCGGGTATGATGCATAGAAGTTCCAGCGGTTGACTGACTGGCTCCAATAATAGTCTTACCGTCAACATTATATATTGTGCTGATCCCTCTCCTTTGTATTGAATTTTGTTGAGAAAATGAAAGCTCATCATCTCTCGCAGGAGGCAATACACCTTTTAGTTCATACCGCCCCGTTTCGGCTCGATACCTCGTAATTGCGTCAGCAAGTGACCCGTCGTCAAAGCTTTTGTGATTTCCAACCATGATAAGGACGGCTGCATCTCGTCCGAACACAACGAATAGCAGGTCGTTTGTGCGTTTTGACCATCCGCGTGCACCTATTTTGGGATCAAGGTGTAGATGATGGACTTCATATAAGTTTAAGGCGTAATCCTTGCTGCCCCACTGAATGCCCTTTATTTTGCCAATTTTATCTAAGCTTGGTCGCATATACCCTTTAGTAGCGACCCTATCAGATAAATAGCGATTCAACTTTTTGCCATTTTTTATTTTCTGCGCGAGCTCTAAGATGACTTCCATATGCCGGACCGCTTTTCCTGTTTGCCAAAACCCACTCCATGTTCCAACATCTCGCGCTCGAGGAGGTATAAAACGATCAACCCAGCCCATATAGTGGTATAATAATTTAGAAAGATGCATTTCATAAAGATCCTTCCTGGCTTCTTTAGGAGTGCAAGGTATTGCTTTGCAAATTGCCTGTTTTAGTGTTTTGACGCGCGGACTTAGATTTTCCATGGGGTTGTAAAACTTGGTCCTGTGAATCTATGCAATAGCTAAAATATTTTTGTTTTGGATGACATATTCCTTTACGCAAATCGATCAGTTTCTTTGAGATATCCCCAAGTTTTTTCGTCATTAATGGTTGCGTGAGCGCTAAAAGGTTTACTAGGCGTACCCTCAACCATCAGTTTCAAATACATTTCGAAATTGGGCAGATTGATCAGATCCTCTACATTGAAAATAGGCTGGAACTCCTTTGCGAGGAAACCCGCGTCTTCTGCGCCAACACGGAACGAGACAAGTGTTCCGCTATTACCAAGAACCGCATGCCGGATACCCGGCTCCAGTTGATGCAGATACTGATGCGCCATACACATCCCGATATTCATTTTGCGGATTTCTGAAAGCATGGTTGCCATCGAGAGGGTGGTAAACGACTGAAACTCATCCAGATACAGGCAATGTGGCCGTCGCTCTTGCTGCGGCATATCAGCCCGGCTCATCCCTGCCAGCCCGAGGGTGGTGACCAGCAAACCTCCAAGTAACGCCGCGCTGTCTGTTCCGATCTGCCCAACGCTCAAATTGACAAGCAGTATTTTCCCTTGATCCATAATGCTGCGCAGTGAGAGCGGCTGCTTCGGTTCAACAAGGATGCGATACAGCCTCGGATCCGAGAGAAATGCTCCAATCTTGCTCTGGATCGGGGCGATGGCTTCGGCGCGATAGCGATAGGAATAGCCTTTGAACTCCTTAAGCCAGAAATCCCGCACGGGTGGATGTTCAACATTGCGCGCGATGCGCTCCCGAAACGATTTATCCGTGAGTACCCGCTGGGTATGGGTAACGTCAGATGCGGGCTGATCCAGAAGTGTCAAAAGAGCATTGCGAAGGATATACTCCATCCGCTGTCCCCAGGCTTTCTCACCCCAGAGTTTGCGGAATACCTCCATCATGCCGGATGCCGCCATTGGACGGCTTTCTTTTGGAACGTGTTTGAGTGGATTGTATCCATAGGGCTGATGCCAGTTCGTAACATCGAAGTAGATCACATCGTCTTGGCGACGCTCAGGAATAGTGGCTGCAATACCCGCAACCAGGTCTCCATGCGGATCCAGTAGGGTTACCGCCTTCCTGCGTCAGGTGATGGAAAGTGCCAAGCATTGGGATGGAACCGAACGATATCCAATCGAAGCTCTACCGAAGGACGAAGCCCGTCAGGTGATCATCAGGGGCCTTTGATCGATGCTGGAGATCGCCGCCCGTCTCCATGCTTTCCTGCATGGCTTGTTCCGGCCAACGGATGAAGCCGAGACCAGAATGCTCTATGGCAAGGTGGTGAGGCTTTTCGTCCAGACAAAACTGGATGCGCCGAGAGGGCGTGAGCTGCTCATTGAGACATTGACGGAGTATGTGCTTGATAGCTTCGGGTGCCGGACAGATCATCCGCAAAAGGCAATTGTTTCATCCTTTATCTCGCGAGTTTTCGACTATGAAGGATTGTTTATCCTGCCACGTGTGGATTGGCGCGATAGACATACCATCACCGAGTATTGGGAAATCCGCGATCAACTCAATACGCAGCGATCCCTGCTCGAAGATTTTGACGCAAACTGCCACCTATTACAGCGCGTTGTGATCGAGTGTCTGGAGCCTATCTATATCGCCTGCCCGGCTCTTCTCGCTGTAGCGGAGAGCAGCCAGGATATCACCGTTCAAACTAACTTGCTCCGCAGTATCGCGAATATCCCAGATGTCACTGAAAGACTGCTTACGATCCCGTTTGCCGAAGAGCTGGAAAAAGCAGAGTTGCTGTCTCGTCACCGCGAACGGCTGGATCGAAATTTGATCATTGCTTCTGGCGGGAATCCCGTTGACCCAAAGGGATTTAACCGATTGCTCAAGATGCCTGGTAAATCCGAGATCAAAGATCCGGGCGACATGATAGGGACCTATCTTGGAGGCACACCCTTAAAGCGCCTTTTCGACCAGACAATCGACTTTACCCTCCCCACAAAGACACGCTTCGAGCATCACCATATCGTTGCCGGTTCCGGACATGGAAAGACACAGACCCTGCAATATCTGATTGCTAAAGATCTAGAGGCGGTAACGGCAGGGGAGCGGAGTGTGATCGTCCTCGATAGCCAGGGAGATCTGATCCGCAATATCTCCAGTTTAGACGAGTTCGCTCCTGGTGGGAGCCTGCGTGAGCGTATTGTTATCATTGACCCCACAGATGTTGAATGGCCGGTATCACTTAACCTGTTCGATGTCGGTATCGACCGCCTCCGAGAATACGAACCGTTGGAGCGGGAACGGCTGACCAACTCCATCCTGGAGCTCTATGATTTTGTTTTGGGTTCCCTCCTCTCTGCCGAGATGACCCAGAAGCAAAATGTCATCTTCCGCTAAGCGCGTTTCCTCCGTTGCTGTTCAGTCAGTAGCTCTCAAAGAGCCCTTCGTGCCGCGAAAGCATTTGCGCCGAAACTTGCTGCGCCAACACTCATCAAACTCGACCATGAGACCGAGCCGAGCCACCCACTTCCGAGATGACGTGCAATCGCGACCCATAGATCCGGCGCAGGGAGAAGCCCGAGCATCGCGAACCCGAACGATGCCAAGACGAGTTGGGTCAGCAGACTTTTTGTCGCATGATCCGGCTCAGCCTGACGCATCAGATGGGATGCAACGCGGATGCGTGCGGCAGTGAAGTCGACAAACCGGTGACTGGTCAGTGCAACGCCCAGAGCAGTCAAGACGTAACACCATCGAAGGAAAGGCAGCAGCGCTTCTAAGTCAGATACGGCATTTATATCGAGGTAGACCGTCTCCGGAATAGACCCGCCATATCGAACCGCCAAAAATGCGGCGATTGTGACTATTCCCGTGGCCATACATTGAGCGCACGCGGCAACAAGTCCAGCCCGAAATAGAGACAACATCGAAGACTATCCTCCCAGCACTCGTGCTTTGCTGTTCGCCCCTTCAAGCAGCGCAAGCAGACCTCTTAAAATCTCGATTGGCGGTGGTGGACAGCCGGGGATGTGTAAATCAATGGGCAAGATCTCCGACACCCCGCCTACAACCGCATAACTGCCGGCGAAACATCCGCCGTTGGCGGCGCAGTCTCCGACGGCAACGACCCATTTGGGGTTGGGTGTGGCGTCGTAGGTCCGCTGTACCGCTTCGCACATGTTTTTGGTAACCGGCCCTGTGACTAGCAGTACGTCGGCATGGCGCGGTGAGGCAACGAAACGAATCCCAAAACGCTCGAGATCGTAGAAGGCGTTGTTCAGCGCATGCATTTCGAGTTCGCAACCATTGCAGGAACCGGCATCGACCGCCCGGATCGACAAGCTTCGGCCCAACCTCCTGTGAGCTGAGCGGTTAAGAACCGAAGCCAGCTCGTTGATCGTGCTGTCGGTTGCAATCGGCCGACGCTCGGTAAGAGGCGGTCGGATCAAGCTTTTGAAAAGGAGTGTTCGCATAAGAGCTTGCCTTAGAGATCGTGGCCCGAATAGGAGCAGTTGAACGATTTGTTGCAGAGAGGAAAGTCGGCAACGATATTACCTTCAATCGCGGCCTCGAGAAGCGGCCATTGGAACCATGACGGATCGCGGAGGCGGCAGCGCTCGATCACGTTCTCCTCGCCGATACGAAGCCAGACATGAATGTCGCCCCGGAACCCCTCCGTCAGCGCCATGCCTTCGCGTGGTTCTCTGTTCGGCGCGATTTCGGCTCGGACGGAGCCGATGGGTAGGTGTTGGAGGATCTGTTCGACAAGCGACAGGCTCTGCTCGACCTCGCGTATCCGGATCCAGACGCGCGCATTCACGTCCCCCTCTTGGAGAACAGGTACGTCGAAGGTAAGTTCGTCATAGGGAGGATAGCCTGGACTGCGGCGCGCATCGAAGGGTTGGCCGGAGGCTCGACCGACAAAGCCGCCCGCTTGATATTGCCGGGCAAGCGCCGGCTTAAGCCAGCCCGTCCCAACGGTTCGATCCTGTAGAGACGTCGTGTTGTCATAGAGTTCCACCAGCGCCGGGAACTGCTGTATGACTTCGGCGATCAGGGATCGAAGAGCTGTGGATCCCTCATCGCTCAGGTCCCGCGCGATCCCGCCAGGGACGATGCGATCACGCATCATGCGATGCCCGAAGGCCGCATCGCACGCGCGCAAGACGCGTTCGCGCAGCACACCGCAATGCGCATGCATGAGTGGGAAGGCCGCATCGTTGCAGATGGCGCCGATATCTCCCAGATGGTTCGCCAGACGCTCAAGCTCGGCCATCAGTGCACGCAGCCAAGCCGCTCGCAGTGGAACCTCGACGCCCAGTGCCGCCTCAACCGCGCGGGCAAACGCAAACGAATATGCCACTGTGCTATCGCCTGAAATTCTGCCCGCAAGTTTGGCGGCGCGGTCGAGATCAGCTCCATCCATCAGTCCCTCGGCACCCTTGTGTGTATAACCGAGGCGCTCTTCCAGCCGGACAATCGTCTCGCCACTTGCTGTAATTCGAAAGTGCCCCGGTTCGATAATGCCGGCATGGACTGGCCCGACCGCGATCTGGTGGAGGCTGTCGCCCTCCGCGGGGAGAAACCGATAGGAGGATTCAGAGGATGTCCCTTTCGTGCGTGCTCCTAAAGGATACTCGACCTCCCACTTCCCATGATCGAGCCACCGTCTCGTGTCGGGCATGCCTTGAGGAGAGAGGCCAAACAAATCGGCGGTGGCGCGTTCAAGGCGCAAGGCCGGCGGATGCAACCGACTGACCGACGGATAGCGTCCGTCAGAACACTCCAGGCTGATCACACCGATATCCTGGGTCGCTTCATCGAAGAGCGCCATATGGACTGCGACCACATCACCCCAGAGGTCAAGCAGACTCCAATGGCCTTCGGTCAATTGCTCGCTAGCAAAGGTCCAGACTTTTGGATCGACGACAGCGCGTGGCCACGGATAGTGGTGCTCCACGCGCTTGCCGGCCAGCATAAGATCAATCATTTCGGGCATGGGGCTGTCCTCATTCGTGTCATCCTAGAAGGCTCGCGATATGCTGGAACCATGTGACCAATGGTGCCGGCAGATAGACGCCGGCAACCAATACCAATGCAAGGTGTGCATACATTGGTATGTAAGACGTCCCGGCAGGCGCGGTGCTGCCGCGTGGCTCGCCGAAGGCCACGCCTGTCAAGCGCAGGAGCAGAGCGCCGAAAGCGAGAAGAAGCCCGAATACCAAGGGGATCGCCAGCAGCGGCTGTCTGGCAAATGTCGAACTGACCACCAAGAATTCGCTCATGAAGATTCCCAGCGGCGGGAGTCCGGCAATGGCGACAACTCCTATGACCAGCGCCCAGCCGAGTCCCGGATGGGTCTCCGTCAGCCCCCTTATATCGGCGATCTTCTGCGTTCCTTTGACCTGCGCAATGTGCCCGACGGCAAAGAAGATCGCTGACTTGGTCAGGCTGTGCATGACCATGTGCAACAGGCCGGCGAAGTTGGCGAGCGGACCGCCCATGCCGAAGGCGAACACGATGATGCCCATATGTTCGATCGACGAATAGGCGAACATGCGTTTGATGTCGCGGCGGCGATAAAGCATGAAAGCCGCGAAAATGAGCGAGGTCAGCCCCATCGTAACCATCAGCGGACCTGGGGCGATCGCCTCGGGACTTGCGGCGAGGAGGATCTTGAAGCGCAGTACGGCGTAGAGCGCGACGTTAAGAAGCAAGCCCGACAACACCGCCGAAATCGGCGTCGGGCCTTCCGCGTGGGCATCTGGTAGCCAGGCGTGGAGCGGGGCAAGACCGACCTTGGTCCCGTAACCGAGCAGCAGGAAGACGAAGGCGACATTGAGCAGCGCAGGATCGAAACGCCCCGCATGCTCAATGAGCACGGTCCAGACCATGGCGTTCGTACCCTCGCCGACGACGGGTTGCGCGGCCATGTAGACGAGAATGGTTCCGAAGAGCGCAAGGGCAATACCGACGCTTCCCAGAATGAAGTATTTCCAAGCCGCCTCCAGCGCCTCATGCGTGCGGTAGATGCCGACCATCACCACGGTTGTCAGCGTGGCGAGCTCCACGGCGACCCACATCAAGCCGATATTGTTAGACACGAACGCCAGGTTCATGCCGAACATCATCATCTGATACATGGCGTGGTAGAATCGAAGGTTGGTGGTTGTCAGCCGGCCCGTTTCCAGCTCGTGCGCAATGTAGGAAGCGCTGAAAACGCTGGTGGTGAAGCCGACGAACGTGTTGAGCACGATGAAGACAATGTTGAGGTCGTCGACGAGCAGGTATTGTCCTGGTTCCGGGCGCTCCATGGCGAAAAGTGACACGGCAGCGAGCAAGGTCAGGAAGCTCGCCGCAACGTTCAGACGCGCAGTGATCCGGTAATTTGACAGCATTGCCAGGAGCGCAGCTGCACCAATAGGTATCAGCAAAATGGCGCCTACTGCATTGAAGGAAAACGCTGTCATCTGCGTTCTCCCCTATATTCGTCGAGCGCGCCGACATCGACGGAGTCAAATCTTTCGCGAATGCGGAACAGGAAGACGCCGATGACAATGAAGGCGATCAAGATCGAGAAGGCGACGCTGATTTCAACGACCAGCGGCATGCCCTTTGCGCCGGTGGCGGCGAGGACCAGACCGTTCTCGAGCGACATGAATCCGACAACCTGGCTGACGGCGTTTCGGCGGGTGACCATCACCAGCAGCCCCAGCAGTATTATGGAGAGCGCGAAGGCAAGATCCTCACGGGCGAGTGGATCGGCCTCGGGCGTGACCCGCAGCATCAGGACCATGGACAGGGTCACCAGACCTATTCCGGCCAGCATGGTCGGGCCGATGCCGACCGCGGTTTCGATGTCGCGATGGATGCCAAGCCGCTGAATGATGCGGTGGAGTCCGACGGGAATGACGATCGCCTTGAAAAGGAGGGCAATCGCCGCGGTGACATAAAGGTGATGGGCCTCCTGGATATAGGCTTGCCATGCCACGGAAAGTGCAAGGACGATCGCATGAAGCGCGAATACGTTGATCAGCGCAAAGAGGCGATCCTGATAGAGCATCATGAAACTGACCAGCACAAGGCCGCCAGCGAGCAGATGGGCAATGTCGAAGGTGAGACCGCTCATCAAAGGCTCCGTGAGACAAATAGCAGGAGCGTGCCGAGCAGAGCCAGCATGAGCGCCGCGCCCAGGAAATCCGGTACGCGGAAGACACGCATCTTGGCGGTGGCAGTCTCAAACACGGCAAGCAGAATGCCTGCGACGGCAAGCTTACCGATATAGGCAACGACAGCCAAGCCATAGGACGCTGGCCCGGCCGTGGCGGTTACCAGTCCCCAAGGAACGAAGACGCACGAAATCAGCGACACATAAAGCAGAAGCTTGAGAAATGCGGCAAGCTCGACCATCGCCAGATGGCGACCTGAATATTCCAGCACCATTGCCTCGTGAACCATGGTGAGTTCGAGATGGGTTGCCGGGTTGTCGACCGGGATACGGGCGTTTTCGGCGATCGCCACCATGATGATTGCAATGAGCGACATCCCGAGCGAGACCCGCAGCCCGACGGCAGACGAACCCATGAAGCTCGCGATCGTCGAGAGCTGGGTCGCGCCGGCGACGAGCGCGAGGCTGAACACGATAAGCAGCATGGCAGGCTCGGCCAGGGACGCGATCATCACCTCGCGGCTGGAGCCGATGCCGCCGAAGCTCGTACCGACATCCATTCCCGCCAGCGCCAGAAAAAACCGCGCACTGCCGAGCAGCGCGACGATGGCGATGAGATCGGCCGTCCAGCTGAACGTCAAGCCGGTGGCGAAGGTCGGGATGAGCGCGGCCGCGACCCAGGTGGCCGCAAAGATCAGATAGGGTGTGGCTCGGAAGAGCCAGGAGGCGTTGTCCGCCAGAATAACCTCCTTGCGCATAAGTCGCAGGAGATCGCGATAGGGCTGGATCAGGGACGGTCCCTGGCGCCGCTGCAGTTTCGCCTTCACTTTGCGCACGAAGCCGGTCAGCAGCGGCGCCAGCAAAAGCACCAGCCCCATTTGCGCGCCCTGGACGGTCAGTTCAAGAATCAGGGCCATAGCACGAGCACCAGAAGCAAGGAGATGAGATAGAGGAAGACAAGCGTCAGATAGCGCCGGATCGTGAGAAACTGCAGATGGTTCAGCTTCTCTGTCGCAAACCCGATGGCTCCGGTGATCGGCTGGTAAAACGTCTCCCAGATCACATCGTGAACTTCCACAGTGAGGCGTGCCGGAGCGGTGGCGCCCGGCGGCGGTATTTCCACTCTTTCTCTAGCACGGAATGCGAACGTGCCGAAGACGCGGCGAATGGGCTGTACGAAACTGACGGCTGTGTATTGCGTGGCCGGAGTGACGTCGGGAAAGCCGCAACCCCATGCAGGACCGCGACGGAATGCGTGCGAGGCGAAGCGGTGAATGACGAGTGCGGCAAGCGATGCGGAGATTGCAATGAACAGAAACACCAGCAGGCCATTGTAGGAGCTGCGACTCTCGGCGATAGGTACGATCGACAACCAGGGCTCTGCCATCTGCACCGGCATGCGGTTGCCGATGAGCGAAAGCATCACCGGTGAAAGACCGTCTATGACGAGGCCTGGCAGAACACCAGCAAGCAGGCAAAGCGCTGCAAGGACAAACATTGCCAACAGTGAGTAGCGATCAACCTCCCGCGCCTGTTCGGCCGCCGCGCTTCGTGGCCGACCGAGAAAGGTTATTCCGAACGCTTTGACAAAGCAGGCCGCAGCCAGAGCTGCCGACAGTGCCAAGAGCCCGCCAATACCCGGCACCATCACCTTCAGCCCCCATTGCGGTAGATCGGGGCTCTGCAATACAGCTTGGAAAGCCAGCCATTCGGAGACGAAGCCGTTGAAAGGCGGAAGCGCGGAAATCGCAACGGAACCTACAAGAAAGACAAAGCTGGTGACGGGCATGCGGTGAATGAGTCCGCCCAATTTTTCCATGTTCCGTTCGCCGGTTGCCGTGAGCACAGCGCCGGCCCCGAAAAACAGCAGGCTCTTGAAAATTGAGTGGTTGAGAACGTGAAAGAGCGCCGCAGTGAGCGCCAGCGCCGCAGCCCATCCCATACCGTTCGCCTTGAAGGCAAGCGCGAGCCCGAGGCTGACAAAAATAACGCCGATATTTTCAATCGTGCTGTAGGCAAGGAGCCGCTTTAGATCCTTTTCCATCAAAGCATGAAGGATGCCTAAGACTGCCGTCAGACCGCCAAGGAACAGTACGATAATGCTCGACCACCAAGTGGGTTCACCAAGAAGGTCGAACATGACGCGGATAAAGGCGTAGACGGCGACCTTTGTCATCACGCCACTCATCAGGGCGGAAACATGGCTTGGCGCCGCCGGATGAGCGAGGGGTAGCCAGACGTGCAACGGGACAAGGCCGGCTTTCGAGCCTGCTCCGAGCAGCGTGAGGACCAGGACAGCAGTTGCGACCAAGGGAGAAGCCCCTGTCGACCGCATCGCATCGAAGGTATAATTCCCCACCGGACCTGACATCAGTCCGAAGGCGAGCAGCAGTGCGAGCGTGCCGAAGCTTGCCATGACCAGGTAGATGTATCCTGCCCGCGCATTATCCTGCTCGCGATGATGCGCCATGACGAGCGCCCAGGAGGCGAGCGACATGAATTCCCAGGAAAGCAGGAATGCAAAGGCATCAGCCGCCAATACGACAAGATTCATGCCAGCGAGAAAAGCTGCGAAGAACGGCAACACTCGGTGCGGTGCAGACTCGTGACGACCGTAACCAAGGCCATAGAGACTCGTTATGGCACCCCCGAAATTCACGACGATAAGAAAAAACGTCGAGAGCGCGTCCAACCGGAAGTGAGCCCCGATCCAAGGCAGCCCAAGCGGCAAGACGATAGCGGAAACTTGTAATGGAGCGGTTATCAGACGGCTTGTGACAATCACGAATAAGGCGGCTGAAATGCCGAGCGTTGCGGCATAGACCAGACGTGTCGCTAAGTCCCGCCGACTGATTGCAATGCTTAGCACAGAGACTCCCAAAAGTGCGGCGACGCCCCAAAGCAAGATCGCAAGATCCGAAATCACGCGACGCTCCTCACACCATGCCTTGTTTCTGCACTTTCACCTCGAGAAATCTTGGCGGGGCTGGAGTCTGCCTTCAAGCGCACACCTCGCCCATTGGCCTGACTGGCAGCGCCTTCTGCGATCAATTCGATTCCGGCAGCTTCAAGGGCGCCAATCAGCTTCATCAGGGAATCGACATTTCCTCGGATCATCGCCTCGCTGGCTTCCATCCGCTGGATTGTTGGCACCGAAAGCCCCGACAGTTCGGCGAGCTTTCGCTGATCAATGCTGAGGAACGCCCTTGCCGCGCGCAACTGGGGAGCCGTTATCACGGGTTGTACCCTCTCTTGTCAACTTTGAGATATGATATTTACGATTTTCACCATATATTAAAATGCAATATAATCAACTAGTGATGTTTAAAATATCTATTCTGATGTGATGGGCGATCGCGCCTCGGCTGTGCCCGAATCCTTGGCGCGTCTCTGAGGAGGAGGCATGAAACAGGCAATTCGTTTGCGGCAAGGGCCACTTTCGCCGCACCTGCAGATTTATCGGCGCCAGATGACTATGGTGATGTCCATCCTGCACCGGATCAACGGCGCGGCGCTCTATTTGGACACGCTGTTGTTGGCTTGGGGTCTCGTCGCAACCGCCTGGAGCGAGAGCGCCTACGCCGCATTTGAATCGTTTGTTGGTTCGCCGTTCGGGAAGATCGTTCTCTTTGGATACACGTGGGCTCGTGCACATCATCTGATGGGGGTCTTCGTCATTTTGTTTGGACATGGGCAGGGGGTTTGAGCGAGCCGAAGCAAATGCCATGGCTTGGGGAACACTGATCGGTTCGATCGTGCTAACCGCGATGGCGTGGGGAGCAAGTCACCTCATCGGTGGAGGCCTGTAGGTATCAGCGATATGCAAACACTCTTCAAGCGAACGCAAGGCCTCGGATATGTCAACGCAGGGACGAAGCAGTTCTGGATCCAGCGGCTGACGGCCATTGCAACCGTATCGCTCGCAATCTTTCTCGTCGTCCTGTTGCTTGCACTTGCGGGCGCCGACTATGAGGCCACCCGAAGTGAGATCGCCAACCCATTGGTTGCCGTCTCTCTTGTGCTGCTCATTCTCTCCGGCGTCTGGCACATGTGCATCGGCATGCAAACGATCATTGAAGATTATCTGCATCGGCCGGGCGTCAAGATCATGGCACTGATCCTCAACGTCCTCTTTTCGGGTACAATTGCTGTCTCTTGCCTATGGGCAGTGTTGAAGATCAGCTTCAGTGCGCGCCCTTTACAGTGAGT
>JAIOYL010000050.1 GCA_021741195.1 Sneathiella sp.
CGCCGAGGGCAAAGCCCTAAGCAATACGTTAGCGATCGTCACCGGAGGCCGAGACGCCGCCGTGCGGCTCGGGGCGTGTGCGCCTAGAGCGCGGGCCAACGGCAACGCCGGTAATTGGGTATTTACGGGTATGCTTTCGGGTATGAGGCTGGAAGCTCTTGCTCCATTTTTTGCCGAGAGTGACTTACATATAGTCCATTATAAGCTATAAGACTTACATATAAGTCATTATGTTGACATTTCTCCATTTCTCAGGCATAATCAAAATGTAAAGGATATGCCCATGGCTCGCAAAAAAGGATCGACAGCAACACGGACGCTTTCCCGCTACGGGCGGGAAGCAGTGACCTTGCTCGGTCAACTCATTCGGGCGGGCCGCATCAAGCACAAGCTGAGCGTCCAGGAACTGGCGGATCGCGTCGGTATATCCCGCGACATGATGCAGCGCATCGAGCGCGGCGATCCGCGTTGCGGCATCGGCGCGGTATTTGAAGCCGCAACGATTGTCGGCGTTCCCTTGTTCGAGACGGAAGCCAGCAGGCTCAGCGAACGCGTGGCGGAGCAGGGAGAAAAGCTCCGGCTCATGCCCAAAGCCGTGCGCAAGACACAGGCGGTGGTGAAAGATGACTTCTGATCGCCGCCATGATGAAGCCTATGTCTGGATATGGCTGCCCGATACGACCGCACCTGTCGTCGCGGGCCTTCTCAGCCGTCAGCGGGACGGTCGCCTCGCCTTCAACTATGGTCAAAGCTATCTGGCGCGAGACAACGCCATTGCGATCTACGAGCCTGAACTGCCGTTGCAGGCCGGTGCAATCCCTCTGCACGACACCATGCAACTGCCGAGCTGCATCCGCGATGGCTCGCCCGATGCGTGGGGACGGCGCGTCATCATCAACCGGATGCTTGGGCTGCAAGGCAAGGATGCCGACAAGGCCGAACTGGATGAGTTGACCTATTTGCTCGAATCCGGCTCAGACCGGATCGGCGCATTGGATTTCCAGACATCGGCAACCGCCTATGCGGCGCGCCAAAGCCAGAACGCGACGCTCGAAGAGCTAATGCAATCGGCGCAGAAGGTGGAGGAAGGCGTGCCGCTTTCGCCTGAGCTTGATCTCGCGCTCCAGCATGGAACGGCCCTTGGCGGTGCGCGCCCCAAGGCCTTGATCGATGATGGCGACAGGAAATATATCGCCAAATTCTCTGCCAGCAACGACCTCTACAATGTCGTAAAGGGCGAATATATCGCCATGCGCCTTGCCAGCCTTGTCGGGCTGAACGTCGCGCCGGTCAAGCTGACACAAGGTCTTGGCAAAGACGTTCTGCTGATCGAGCGGTTTGATCGCACATTCTCGACAAAAGGCTGGGCCAGACACGCGCTTGTTTCAGGGCTGACGCTGTTGGAGCTTGACGAGAACGAAGCCCGTTATGCGAGCTATGAAGATTTGGCGACATTGATCCGCCACCGTTTTACTGCGCCCAAAGAAACCCTCGAAGAGCTGTTTGGCCGGATTGTTTTCAACATATTGTCGGGCAACACCGATGATCATGCTCGCAACCATGCGGCCCTGTGGGATGGCAAGCACCTCAGCCTCAGCCCCGCCTATGACATCTGCCCGCAGGGACGGACAGGCGGAGAAGCGTCACAGGCGATGCTGATCACGGGCGATAAGCGGTTGAGCCAACTAACGGTTTGCATGGACGCTGCGCCGAACTTCCTGCTGAGCGAAGCGCGCGCGAGAGAGATCATTGAGGCGCAGATCGCCACCATCCGGACGCGCTGGTCCGCCGTTTGCGACGAAGCAGGCATGAACGCGGTTGACCGCGCTTTCCTGTGGGAGCGCCAGTTCCTCAACCCGTTCGCGTTGCAAGGTTTTGCTGAGAAAAAGTGATAGCAACGAACCAGTGCGCTTGGCATTTCAAACAGAAGCGATACAAGGTAACCTGGGGATTTGTATCCAAGGGCATTTCGAAGCGGAGGGGCGATGAGCGAAGTATCACATAGGGAAAATAGTCTTTTTCGAGAGAAAATCGCAATAATGCTTTCAATAAATTGAATGTTATGATTGTATTATTGTAGTGTTATGAAAGACTTACGATTTATTGACCTCTTCGCTGGTTTAGGCGGATTTCATCAAGCTCTCGCGTTGCGAGGCGCGGAATGCGTTTTTGCGTCTGAACTGAACGCTACTCTTGCTGACCTTTACGAGAAAAATTTCGGCATTCTCCCTGCGGGCGACATCAAAAAAGTGGACCTGCAAAGCATAGCAGATCACGAGGTTCTTTGTGCCGGATTCCCTTGCCAGCCGTTCTCCAAGGCTGGAGATCAGAAGGGTTTGGAATGCCCTCAGTGGGGAAATCTGTTCGACTATGTCGAAGAGATTCTAAGGCTGAAACGCCCCCGCTTCTTCATCATTGAGAATGTGCCAAACCTGATCCGCCATAAGGGCGGTACGACTTGGAATATCATCTGCGACCGTTTGAAAGCGCTGGGCTATGACATTTCTTTCGAGCGCCTCTCTCCCCACATGTTTGGTATCCCGCAAAAGCGAGAGCGCGCCTTCATTGTGGGCGATCTCGAAGGGCTGCATGGGTTCAAGTGGCCGAAGCCAGATGAACTTCCGGAAGTTAGTATCACAAGCGTTTTGGACAAACAGCCGAATGATGCGCTACTACTAAGCGAGAATCATCTTCTCCACCTCAGTACGTGGCAGAATTTCATTCAGGCCTTTCCCGTTGATGATGAACTGCCATCATTTCCGATCTGGGCCATGGAATTTGGTGCGACTTACCCGCTATACGGCGATACGCCGCATAAACGTGGGTACACTGGTCTAAACCGCTACAAAGGCGCGTTTGGTCTGGACCTTAAAGGGCTTTCGCCTGACGAGGTGAAGGCAGCCCTGCCTCCATACGCGCAGACGAAATTAGATGAGTTTCCCGATTGGAAAATCGACTTCATCCAGAAAAACAGGAAATTCTATCAAGACTACAAAGGCATAATTGATCCATGGATTGATGGCATCAAAGGGTTCGCACCAAGTTTTCAAAAGCTTGAGTGGAATTGCAAGGGAAGCGAGCGCGACATCTGGAAGCATATCGTGCAGTTTCGTGCCAGCGGCATTCGGGTAAAAAAGCCCGACAACGCCCCGTCCCTTATTGCCATGACGACAAGTCAAGTGCCGATTATCGCTTGGGAAAAGCGGTATATGACTCCGAGGGAATGCAGTCGGCTGCAAAGCATGGGTGAGTTGCTAAATCTGCCTGATACAAAAGGCGGCGCATACAAGGCGTTCGGGAATGCGGTGAACGTGGATGTTGTGAGAGCAATTTTCGATGCTCTTGTGGGGCGCGGCAACCAAATGGAAACCGAACTACTTCTAGATGCGGCGGAATGATGGCAAAGGTTAGTTCAGTCAATATCCGCCCAGGCGTGAATGTCCTTTCGGTCCTACCTCACCTCAATTACAAAGCTTGGTATGCGCTGGCGGAGTTTGTCGACAACGCCATCCAAAGCAGCGTCGATCATGCGAAGTCCCTCCGATCTGTCGCAGGCAAGGATTATAGGCTGCGCGTAGACATCGACTTCGATCAGGCTGAAAGCAAAATCACAATCCGAGATAATGCGGCTGGAATAGCATCTCCCGATTACCAAAGGGCATTTCGCCCAGCGGAAATTCCTCTCGATGCCTCCGGTCTGTCGGAATTCGGTATGGGCATGAAGAGCGCCGCCTGTTGGTTTGCTCCAAACTGGAGTGTGCGTTCAAGTGCTTTGGGAGAGCGAACCGAGCGAACGGTTTTCTTCAATATCGATAAGATTGTTATGGACAGCATTGAAGAACTCAATGTTGTCTCAATTGATGTAGCAGAAGATAAGCATTATACTGAAGTTCGCTTAGAAAATATCCGAAAATTTCCTCATGGAAAGACGATAGCCAAAATCAAGGAACACTTGGCGAGTATTTATCGTGTCTACATTCGTGATAATTCACTGGAGCTATACGTGGATGGTGTGAAGTTGGAATATGAAGATCCAGCTATCCTCGTTGCCCCCAATTACCGTGATCCTGATGGCCCTTCGGTTAAGTGGAAGAAAGACATCAACCTCGACCTTGGCGACGGTAAATCAGCGACGGGGTTTGTGGCCATTCGCGAAGTGGCGAGCACGCGCCTTGCCGGCCTTGCGCTCTTCCGGCGCAAACGGCTCATACTGGGCAGTGCCGACGAAACCTATCGTCCAGAGGACATTTTCGGGCGATCCAACACATACCCTTACCAACGCATTTTAGGCGAAATTCATCTCAGGGGCTTCCATGTCAGCCACACGAAGGATGGCGTGAAATGGGAAGAGAGCGAAGATGAATTCCTTCGAAAACTTCGGAAGGAACTCTCGGAGGAGGCGCTGCCCCTCATTCAGCAAGCTCGTGAATACCGGACCAAATCGGGCGCGAAAGCTACCCGAAAGGACGCAGTTCAGGCACTGCGGAGCGCTGCTGACGGATTCCACCAGACTATGACTGCTGCAAATGACATCGGATTTGAATTAGGCGTCATCGCGGAGACCAGCCCAACGCCGACAACAGGTCATGAAGCAGAGCCTCAAGATATAAGTGAAACGGATCGAGAAGAAGCGGAAATCCGTCTTCAATTCCGCAATGAACCTTGGATCGTCAGGATCGAGCTATCGTATGCCAATGATCATACCGACTGGCTAACTATAAGAGATCGCCCTTCGATTACTGATCCTGAACCTCGCGAAATTCTCATAAGGGTGGCGATGCTTCACCCATTTATGGCTCAGTTCCAAACGCTGGATTCTGAAGGTTTCTCGGCGATCCTGAAAGTCGCTTCCGCTATGGCGTTGGCAGAAGTGACGGCTGCTGAATTGGGTGATCACCATCCGTCAGCGGTGCGCCGCTTTACAAATGAAATCCTTAAAACTCATTTTTCGAAGCGGGTGATCGATGACTAGCGGCAAAATCAAGATAGTTTCCCAAAGCCCGACTGACGGCTGGAATCCTGTGCAGGGAGAAGCTTTCACTAGCCTGCTCAACTCCAACGATGCACTGTCACAGGATGAAAAGGAACTGTTGCGGCTAGAAACCACGAAAATTCTCTCAGACTGTATCGATCCGGCAGAAGACGCGAACACCAATACCGGTTTGGTGATCGGTTACGTCCAAAGCGGTAAAACGCTCTCTTTCACAGGCCTTACAGCCCTTGCTCGGGACAACAAGTTTCAGTTGGTGATTCTGCTAGCAGGAACGACCAACAATCTTGTTGAGCAGTCATATGATCGCATCCGGACTGATCTGGAAATCGACACCAACCGCCAGTGGAAGCTATTTTCTACACAACAAAAGGGCTTTCAAACAGGTGAGCTTGAACGTGTCAAAAGCGAACTGACCAAGTGGCAGCGCGGCAATCCGCGCGCCCGCACGATTCTGATCGTCTGCATGAAGCAGCATCACCATCTCGACAATCTGGCAAAGCTCTTATCGAAACTTAATCTCAAGAATGTGCCGACACTGGTTGTTGACGATGAAGGCGACCAGGCTGGTATCAACACGAAGGCAAAGAAGAACGAGGAAAGCACAACATATGCGCGCATTTTGGCATTGCGCAACCGGTTTCCCGAACACAGCTATGTTCTCTACACAGCAACGCCACAAGCGCCGCTTCTCATTAGTCGCATTGATACCCTATCGCCCGATTTCGGAACGGTTCTTACGCCTGGCGATCAATATGTAGGTGGTCAGGATTTCTTTAGCCCCGCAGGGCAAGAAAAGTACATTGAGACGATATTGGCGTCCGAAGTGCCTGACCCGTTGAATCCTCCGGTAGAACCGCCAAAAAGCCTGCTGTCGTCCTTGAGAGACTTCTTCGTTGGTGTTGCGATTGGTCTACTCGAAGGTCAGGACCGGAAAGGCAAGAACCGGTCCATGATGATCCATCCGGCTGTACCGAAAAGCGATCATCTCATGTTCACGCGGTGGGTGAAGCAAGCCAAAGACGAATGGTGTATCATTCTGGAAAACGAGGACCATCCCCGCCACGCAGAGCTTCTGGATGCTTTTCGAAAAAGCACACTCGGTCTTCTGAAAACTTATCAGTGTTCATATACGTTTGATGATATTTCGACATGTCTTCTGGAAGCTATCGAATCCACCGCGATTCAAGAATTGAACACACGCGAAAAATCGCGGATTCCGAGCATTGACTGGAAGGGCGAATATAGCTGGATTCTTATCGGGGGTATCGGTCTTGATCGCGGTTTCACGGTTGAAGGCCTTACAGTTAGCTATATGCCGCGTTCGACTGGTGTTGGGAATGCCGATAACATTCAACAGCGAGCGCGCTTTTTTGGCTACAAGCGCGGCTATTTGGGTTTGTGTCGCATCTACCTCACGAGCGAAAACATTGATGCGTTCACTGACTATGTGAGGCATGAGGAATCCATACGCTCGTCTATCAGGCGGCATTTGAAGGAAGGCAAGACGCTCAAGGATTGGCGGCGAACCTACTTTCTTGATCAGAAACTCAAGCCGACCCGATCCTCGGTCGTTCTGCTTGAGATGTACCAGTCACGAGGGCGTGGGGGCTGGATTGCGCCTGACCATCCGCACGAAGACAGTGAAATTCTGGCCGAAAATCGAGAGACGGCAAATGCGATCCTGAAAGGCTTTGACCTTTATGAGTATGCCGAACCTGGCTGGAATGAGAAGCAGTCTATTCCAGCGTTCAGTGACTCAATCCGTTTGGCCGATTTCCTCCCTTATTTTGGACGATTGAGATACAAATGGCCGGATGACAACCTTCAGCACTCGTCGCTGATGCTGATGTTCGGGCGTTTGGTTGCGGAAGAACCCGACGCAACATGTAGTTTTTACGCATTTTCAGGGCCTTGGTCGGATGTGGATGCGATCCGTTCATTGAACGATGAGCAACCGGCAAAGATTAAAAATCTCTTTCAGGGTTCAAACGCAAGAACCAATTACCTGGGTGCAAGGGCTTTGATTTCACAGAGCGACGTGACGTTCCAACTGCACCGCTATAACCTGCAAACCAGCGACAAAAAGCGAACCCTCCGCGATGTACCTGTGTTCGCAGTCCATTTCCCTGACCAACTCATAGAGCGGGTCTGGGTCGAGCGGTAGTTTGATGCTTTTTGAGAATTACACAGCGCTTGCCCACAGATTTCCGTCCGGATGCCAAAGCCTATACGGCGAACAGATACAGGCGGGAACGGGCCTGTGGTTAGCCGTCGATGAACAGTCGTTTCCCTCTCTATTGTTTTCATCGCAGCCTTCTGACGTACGAAGTGATATTGAGCTTCGTTTCATTGGGGTGCAATTCTCGCGAGAATGCCAGATTACCGCTGATGGCTGCGGCACGATGGCTGGAACATATACCATCGTCCGACTGGAGGAGAACGATCCCGACCTTGTGCGCGTATTCCTCCGTCTGCTTGAGGAAACCTTTTGTGGTGATAACGCAGGACCACAAACAAATCGTGAGATCGGGGAGAAAATTCTCGAACTGGCGAACCTGTTTAGCCAACTTGATAACTCGACGAAAGATGTCGTCGGTCTGTGGGGTGAGTTGCTGATTATCTCTCTGGCGGAATCGCCGGAAACAGCAGCGCGCTGTTGGTGTCTGCACAAAAACGCGAAATATGATTTCGTGTGCGATGGGTTTGCACTGGAGGTCAAGACTACGCTCAGGCCATCGCGTGACCATCGTTTTTCACTGGACCAGCTGCGACCGTACGGGGAACTCGAAGTTTATGTGGCCTCAATTCAGGTTGTTCAGGCCCATGGCGGAAAAGCCGCATTTGAACTCGTGGACAGCATTCTCGCAAACATCAGCGATGCCGAACTGAGGAAGGCCTTCCTGATCCTGTGCCTTCTCAAGGGCGGAGAGGATATTTACAAGAGCGTATTGAGGTTGCAGCTTCTCTCGACTGAGGCCGGAATTGCCTATTTTTCTGCCCTCGATATTCCAGTTCCGTTAATTGAGACAGACGCTCCTATCTCGAACGTCAAATTCGACATATGCTTGGACCGCTTACCCCAGCAGGATGACGAGAGCCGCGCTCGACTGGTTAATTTGACGAAAACAATCGTCGAATGAATGATACTCCGGCATGGCGGGTCTATGAGCGAGTGGCAGCATGCTTTGAAATGGATGCTGCGGGAATGGACGTCACAGTGATACCGAATGCCTCATTGGTCGGTGTTATCAGTGGTATTAAGCGCCAGATTGACATTTTGGTGGATGCGCGTTGGGAAGAAGGGCTTTCGCGTCGGATCATATACGATGCCAAGCTGCGGAAGAGAAAGCTGGACGTCACTGACGTCGAGGCTTTTGAAGGACTCATGCGCGATGTTGGCGCTACGCGAGGTGTTCTCGTCTGCGCCGCAGGCTGGTCTCAGGCAGCAGAGGCGCGCGCCGAAGAATTGATCGATATTCGCCTTCTCCCCGTCGAGGAGTTGGACGAGTTCGAACATGCTGCCATGGAATCTTGTCCCAATTGCAACCATATAAAGAAGTCTCTGCGCGGGATGGTTTTTTGGGACGGGCAATTTCCTCTTCCGCTCACTGGATGGGCAATAATCTTCACCGGAAAATGTGACGTTTGTCGGTATTTCGCATTCTGGTGTTGGGATTGTGGGGAGAAGAAAGTCGTGCCAGACGATGTGATCCACGAATGTGGGTGCGGAAGGACATGGTTTGTTGGATGTAATGCCGATGAAAAGGTATTCGTGGTTCGCACCGAGGATGGCGAAGTACCGATAGATCGTTATCCACTCCGGTAAGCGATATTGGGGAACGCCAATAGCCAGAGGGATGCAACGGGAGAGCGCAGCGTCTCCCTTGCCGAACAAGCGCAGCGCGGTGAGCCAAGATGCGCTGTATTACAGCGCACATCTTGCGATCAGCCAAAATGGCAACGCCAACAAACCTGTATTACAAACGCATCCGCGTCATACACCATTGGTCGCAGCTAATTATCGCTCCTTCACCTATTCGCCGGACATATCCGCCACCTGTGCATTTCACTGACGCTTTCTCCGCTCCTGCGTCCGTTCTCGATTTTCACGAACACTCCCGTGCGTAGCTCTTCCCCGATGTATCCACAGCAGCCAGATAGCGATAGAGGGTCGAACGACCGACACAGAGCTGCTGAGCAGCCGCAGTGACACTTATGCCGTTTTCAATCATGTGCAGCGCTTCGTGCAGGGCCTCGTCGTTGAGTACTGGCTTGCGCCCGAAGATGGCTCCACGTGCCTTTGCCGCCGCCATGCCCTCACGGGTACGCTCGATGATGAGCGCACGTTCGAGATGCGCCGCCGCCGCGAGAATATGCAGTGCGAACTCACCGAACGCGGTGGTGACGTTGACATATTCGCACAGCGAGAGAAATTCTATGTCCTGCTCGTGGAGGCCAGTCACCATATCGGTGAGGTCGCGCATGGACCGCGCAAGGCGGTCAAGCCGCCACACGACGAACGTATCCCCCGCCTTTAAACTGTCTAACGCCTCGTGCAGGCCAGGGCGCTCGGCGGATACACCGCTGATACCATGATCTTCGAATATTCTATCGCATCCGGCGCGCCGGAGTGCATCGACCTGGAGGGCAACGTTCTGATCGCAAGTCGATACTCTGGCATAACCGATACGCATGGCTCCCGCTTTCGGTGGTGGATTGGAAAGTGGCGCTGACCGTGCATTATGCCGTCTCTTTAGGCTTCCCCAACTGGACGGTGCGTGTCGCGCCGGAATCGCGGTGCTGATCCCACCCGTTCCGTCACTTCATCAATGCCGATCATCCTAACCGATTCCGTCCCTAGACGGAACCTTTGTGAGAAAACTGCACACCATCGTATGCGCCGGAATTGCTTTGGTTTTTATGTCTGTCAGTCATGTGGCGGCGCAGGGGCAAAAAACCACTGAGGCCCGTCCCTCATCGCCCTCAGACGTCAGAATTCCGCTCAGCGATGCTCGTGATATTGAACCAAATTCTGTGCGCTTTTCGGCGGCACAGTTCACTAAAGAAGCGCCTACCGTTGTACTGTTCGGTGGTAACAAGACGAACTGGCCGAAAATACGGGCCGCACTACGCCAAGCTGTCTTTGAGGGTTATACTGTGAAAGCCATATTCCTCGGCCCAGCGAATGCGCCGCCCAGCTTGGAAATTTATGCTAAGGGTCACCATGTGACCAATCGCATCAATCCCAACGAGATCACGGAAGGCGAGTTGACAAAGCTGGTGCGGGATGTGGTCAGGGAATATTACGAGCGATGATAGCTCAGAATTTTGGACCGCTATCATCCATTGTTATGACGATATTTTCATCCAGAGATGCCGCATTCCGGTTGTAATCTTCGCTCTTGGCGCTGACCCCAACAGCCGACGCCGCTATCACCTTTGCTTGCTGGTTCTCGGTCTGATAGGCCGCTTCACCAAGCTGCTGTGAACCCAGAACCGTGCGGGCACGGTGTTCGGCGGCCTTCATTGCTTCGGGCGTATCGGCATTTTCGATCTCGGCACGGGCAGCTTCGACCTCTTTCTTTTCACGCGCGACAGTGTCGCGGCGTTTCAACAAGCCATCGTTTTCATCGTGAAGCGCACCGTCCTCGCGGCTCATGTCGCGGCGGCGCTGGGCGATAATATCGGTCATGTCGCGGCGGCGTGCATCTTCCGGCTCTATTCCCGCACGGCGCAAAAGACGGGCATGATCAGGATTGTCTGGGTCGAGCGTGCCGGTAGCGGCCATATGTTCCAACTCGTCGAGGGCTTCGAGGCCATCGCCGATCTCGATTCGACGCTGACGGATTTCTTCGAGGCGTTCATCAATCTGCGCCAGCTCAGCGTCCAGCTCCGCCAGCCTTGCATCAAGCTGCGCATTAAGCTGGTCGAGGGCAAAGCGCTGTTCTTCACCGCGTTTGCGCTTCTCAATTTCGGATTTCTCGGTGGCGCGTATGGTGGCAAGAGCACCGGACAGCATGAAACCTGGCGTAGAACCCTGATCGCCTGAATTGATGAAGGCCAGACCGATGTTGTGGCGGTCCAGATCAGCGCTACCTTGCAGGGTAAAAGGCGCGAGCATCGCGCCTTGGTTCTGGAAATTCATGGTGAGAGCGCCGCTGGAGTCATGCGGCGGTTGGAACCGTGCCGGAATTCCGGCCTTTATTTCTGCGATTTCGGCGTCTGTAAGCGCCATTCTCCCTCACTTACCACCGCGCTCATAAGACGCGGATTTTCCCCACTATTGTAGGTTGTGGGCGTAAAGATATGGTTAACAAATGGCTAATGTAGCGTCGTTCCGTCTGGGCGGGTGAGCATGGTGCGGCTATATTCGTGATACCCCGCGCGCAGCCTCATTTGCAGGAAGCTGACTTTGCCTGTTTTTGGCGGTTTTTCCAGGCGGATGGACTCCCCGTTATCGGGAAATGGCATTGGTCGTTTTTTCGGATTTGAGGGCATCTGATCCACCTGATTGAGAGCAGCGATATGGATAGCGCGACTATGGGGTTTTCGGAATACGTTTTCGATACCGACCACAGGCGCTATATGGACCTATGAGAATTTTGGAAGACAGCCGTTAGTATGGTCAGAAAACATACAAAATCGAATGATCGTATCGAAGCCGATAGTCGAGTTGCCCTAAGCCTTGAGCCGATTTCCTATGATGAAGTTGGGTCAGGAAACGTCACATACGAGTTTTTTATCAAATCTGCCGAGCGAGGCCAGCCTAAAGATCAATTTGAGCTTGCTCGCATTTACGCCACCGGAGTTTTAGCACCGGCAATACCGCTTGATCATAGAAAAGCGGTTAAATGGCTACGGATGGCAATCAAGGGGGATCATGCTGAAGCGCATTGCCTTTTAGGAATTATGTATCTGCATGGGCATGGTGGACTCAAAAAGAACGAAGACAGAGCGATTTCATTATTTGAGAAAGCCGCAGAACTGGGTAGCGGGCTGGGAGCGTATTGCGCTTACCACTGCCTTCAGAAAGGGCATATCGGATTTGGTGTTGCCCAGAAAGCCGAGCGATACCTTGATCTCGCCGTTGAGCGCAATGTTCCAAAGGCCTTATTATTCAAGGGACTCGCGGTAGGTATCGCTGCCCATCCTGATCATCGGGATATTCCAAATGCGATCCAGTATTTAGAACGGGCTGCTGCGCTAGGTGAAAATCGGGCACTTCTGAGCTTGTATAGACTTCATTTTGTTGGCTTTGCGCCAGAGACTAGCGAAGAAAAGAAACTGAAGTACCTTTTTTCGGCTGCCGATAAGGGGGTAAAGGAGGCGTGGAGTTCTGCCGCCGATAAATACTTTGAAATCGGAAATTACAAAAAAGCAAAGGAATATTACGAGAAAATCATAGAAAATGGCGACCCTATATATTCAGAGTCTGCTAAATCCCAGATAGAGTTTATCAATAGTTACGAAAATAATGGAAAATCTCTATCAAATAATGTAACTGTTGAAAGCAAACATAATAACGGGGCGGAGATACCGCCAGAGAATTTGAGTGAGAGTAAATCTGAAAATCTAGGCGAGGCGCTTTCCGCGATATTTGATCGGGCTGATGAGATAACAGCATCCGATCCCCGGGGCCGACCCGCTAAAGGGACTACCTATCAGCCAAAGACTCCGGTGCAAACGCGACTGGATGCCGATGTCGATTCATGGCTGAATGATAAGAGCGCTGAACCGCGCAGGTATATGAACTCGCTGCTTCGCGCTTTGATGGAAGCCGAAAAGGGCCAGATTCCTGCCGCAGAACCCTCCGAAAATTAATCTTTAAACCCCACATACACTTTCTGTTTGACATAAAGTGTATGTGGGGTTTATTGTCTCCAGCATAAGGAAGCCTAGCGTGCAGTAGCGCTACGGCTCAGATCGCAGACCGCAAGGTTCGTCATTCAACCGTGAGGCTAGTGCTTCTCGGTAGGTAGAAAATTGTGCCGAAGCGAAATCGTTCGTCCGGCGATCTCACCGTGGAGACCCGAGTTGTTCAATCAAGCACAACACAAACAAGCGGGCCAATCCATCTTCATGTCGTCCATGAAGGGCTTGGCGAACGTGCTGGCTGTCGTCTGCACATTCTTCGGCACTGGCCCGCTCTATAGCCGCACCGTCGATTGGGTCGTGCGCTTCGCTGCCAGCAATTACGGTCCGGCAAGCGCAGACATCGCCTCCGTGCTCTGGGGGCTGATCTGTGCGGTTCTCATCTTCTTCATCGCTCGTGCGTCGATCAGCACCGCTCTCGTCATGGGGGCGCTGACCATCGCCACGCGCATTTTCTAACCCACCGCAAGAGAAAGGAATTGTCATGTTCACTCGTCGTCGCCTTGTCGGCAAGGTTTATAAGAAAGAAACGGATTGGGGCGTTGTCGCCGGTGTTGTCTTCTGGGGATTCATAATCCTCACTGTCGTCGGTTCATGCGCTAGCTGAACCGCGAGGCGACTTCCGCCAGCCTCCCGAACATTCTGGCCGGAGGAAAACCCTCCGGCCTATTTTCCAAAGGAATTTTGCTCATGTTTGACAATGAGCTGAACCGCTTCGGCTCTGCCGAATTTGCGGATGAGCGGGATATTGCCCGCGCCGGATTGCGCGAACAAACCGATGACGGTTTATTCGTAGGATTCGATGGCGTTCAGCCGCTCTTTGAAAAGGGCATGGGCGGCCTGCTCATGGTTGCGGGCGCTCGGTCAGGCAAGCTGCGCGATGTGCAGGCCTATAATATCTGCGCAGGCGTTTGCCGACAGAGCATGGTCATACTCGATATGAAGGGCGAGCTGGCGGCGATCAGCCAGGACCAGACGCCGGACCGGAAGCACTGCATTTACTGGAATCCTGTAGCGCTGTGCGGGCTACCTCAAAACAGCATCAACCCCGTTGATTATGTGCGGATCGACAGCCCGACGCTGGTTTCGGACGTAAAAGTGTTTTGCGAGAATATGATTGTCGCATCCAACTCCTCGACCGCCATCTATTTTGAGCAGCGCGGCAGAGAGATGCTGGAAGCTCTCATTCTCGTAATCGTCGAACGCGACGGTTTTCTGACGCTCCCTGCGCTTTACGAGGCCATCAATCTCATGATCGCCGGAAGCGATGCGTGGCTCGATTTTGCGTTTCTAATGTCGCAATCTCGGTTCGCCCTTGCGCCGCGCGTTGAGGAAGAAATCGCCAGCGCGCGGAAAAACCCAAGCAACGGCTTTCAGGGCATCATGGGTGAAATTTCGGCAGCCTTTGCCTGCCTGAGCGATCCGATATTGATGAAATCGGTTTCGCCGCCATTCGATTTTTCATTCGCGCAGCTTTGCGAAGAGGGACGGCGCTATCAGGTCTATCTCATGCCACCGGCTGAAATGATCGGCGCATGGGCGCCGGTGATCAAGGCGATGTTCGTTGCCGGTATGATCTATAAGGCGCGCGCGCCACACGCGCCCCGCCAGACATGGATGCTCGACGAATGCGCGCAACTCGGCGCATTCCCAATGGTCGCGAAACTGTTTTCCTATGGCGCTGGCATCGGCATCCGGCCCTGGGCCATTTATCAGAGCATCAAGCAAATGAAGGCCACCGGACCGGATGCCGACGCGATCATCATGTCCAGCGCCGCCGTACGCAGCTTTTTCGGCGTTCGTGATATTGAAACAGCGACAGCCATATCGCGGATGCTGGGCGCACAGACACTCGAATATGATGACGAGCTGCGCCAATCGAATGCGCGCCATGCCAGCCAGCAGGCGCTCCAAGCTCTTTTGGGCGGACAAGACCCACTGAGCGCTGGGCTGCAATACGCCCATCACAAGCGCGCGGCGCAGATGCCGACCAAGATGCACCGCTTGCTTCGAACGCCCGATGAAGTGCTGAACATGCCTCCCCACAAGCAGTTTATCTTCACCGACTCACTGCCCAACCCGCTCTATGCGGATCGCAGGCCCTATTACGAACAAGGGTTCATGGCAGGGCGCTATCATCCCAATCCTTATCACCCGCCCGCCGACCAGGTGCGGGTCAGGACAAGGTTCGGACATGCGTGGCGTAGCGTCATCAACGAGCCTGTTCCCGCAGCCTTCGCAGATTACCCCCAATATCGCAGCGGCCTTTGGTCGCGGATCGAGAGGTAGGAGATGCAGATACCGCAAATCACTTTCGAAGAACCGGCGATGAAACCGATCTTTGATCGTTTCATTCGGCAGTTCGGGCCGGACTCGCCCAAATCAGAGGACATTGCAGGTGATGTGAAGGTGGTTGTCTGGATACGGATGATCAACGCCTTTCATCCCGTGGTGAAGCCGCGTGAAATCAGGGCGCATTTCCTCAAGAGCTTCCATCCCGACACCGGCACCGAGCAACTCACCATTGCCGAGAAAACCCGCGTGATCGCGCTTGAGCGCGCGATCTTCAAGGGTGGTCGGGCTGCCAAGTGAATAAGCCACGCAAACCACAGGAGAATGATCATGAATGAAGTCAATCAGGGCAATCCGCCTCGCGACGTGCTGCGGGACGGCAATCTCAAGGCCAGCGTTTGGCGCAATGAGAGCGAGAAAGGGCCATTTTATTCGGTCAACCTCTCGCGTGTTTATCGCGATGATCAAGGGGATCTGCGCGATTCCCAGAGTTTTGCGACCGGCGATCTGCTGCGCGTCGCGGAACTGGCGCGCAAGACATACGACCGTACTCAGGAATTGCGGCGGGAGGATCGTCAGATGGAGCGGAGCGAGGCGAAGCGTTCGGACGCGCCGCTACTCGATCAGGACAGGCAAGAGCAGAGCAGGGAGGAATTCGCCGCACGGCGCACCGGCTCGGCACGGTCACAAAAGAACCCTGAACATTCGCGGTAAAATTCAAGAAATGCCCTTGACCAAACTCATTGCCGGATAGTAATGTTCCTCTTTTGTTCTATTCGATCAAACAAGAGGAAATCGGATGACGCAGTAATGATAACCGGCCCGAAAGGAGGCAGAGATGCAAGAGATGACAACACAGCCCACCGGAAACGCTCCGGCGTTGGAAATCGATCTCGATGTTTATCTGCCCCTGTTCGAAGATGAGAGCATCAGCGACGCGGACAAGCGCAAGCTGCTCGAAGCGCTCTGGTCGATTATCATGTCCTTTGCCCAGCTTGGCTGGGGCGTTCATCCCGTCCAGCAGGCGCGGGTTTTGAATGGTGATGATAAAACAGCCTGTGGACAGAGTGCGCGGCGTTTGGCTGCTCCCCCGATTTCGAGGGATTTCATGATAGAATCGGCTGGTTCTCTTTTGATCGATCACATGGAATGTGCCTCCGACAAGGAAGCACGGGAAGGATAGGAGATGACCGAGAAAACAGATCAAAAAGCCGTCATCTATGTGCGCGTGTCGTCCGTAGCCCAGACGCTCAAAGGCCATGGCGCTGAAAGTCAGGCCTCGCGTTGCGCCGAATTTGCCCGCATGAAGGGTTATCGCTGTATCAAGACGTTCGAAGACAAGGCCGTCTCGGGCAGTCTGATCGAGCGTCCAGGCATGAAGGCGCTGCTCGCCTTTCTGCGCCAGCACCGCAAAGACAATCTCCGTGTCATCATTGATGACATCTCCCGCCTTGCGCGCGGGCTGGAAGCGCATCTGGCGCTCCGCGCCGCGATTGCGCAGGCTGGGGGGCTTCTGGAAAGCCCCTCAATCGAATTTGGCGAGGATAGCGATAGCCAGCTTATCGAACATCTGCTTGCCTCGGTCAGCGCCCATGCGCGCGTCAAGAATGCCGAGCAGACCCGCAATCGCATGGAGTCCCGATTTCGCTCCGGCTATTATCCCTTTGCGCCGCCATGGGGATACAAGACCGAGCAGATTGAAGGGGCTGGCAAACTCATGGTGCGCGATGAACCGCTCGCCTCGATCATTGAGGAGGGCATGAGAGGCTATGCATCGGGTCATTTGCAGACACAGGCAGAGGTGAAGCGCTTTTTCGAGAGCCAGCCCGATTTTCCCAAGACGCGTTTCGGCACTGTTACCAATGAAACCGTCAACCGCATTCTCAACCGTGTTCTGTATGCCGGAATGGTTGAACGGCCTGAATGGGGCGTGTCACTGCGCAAGGGCAAGCATGAAGGGCTGATCGATTTCGCCACCTTTGAAAAGATTCAAGCTCGTTTGAAAGGGCGGTCCTATGCCGCCGCGCGGCCTGACATCAATGCAGCATTTCCGCTCAGGGGTAGCGTATTATGTGTCTGCGAAAAGCCGCTGACGGCCTATTTTGCGAAGAGTAAGACGGGAGACCGACACCCGTACTACACTTGTTTTAATAGGCATTGCGTACATCACCGCAAATCAATTCGTCGCGCTCAACTCGAAGGGGAATTCGAAACCTTGCTGGAATCGCTCGAACCGTCACCTGCGCTGGCGAAGGTAGCGAAAGCCATGTTTACCAATGCATGGGAATTGCAGCGGCAACAGGCAGGCCTTGTAGCTGATGCTGTCAAACGCGGCATCGCAAAGGCGGATTCCGACGTTGCTGCGCTTCTGGACAAGATCGTCAAGGCGTCGAACGATACTGTCGTTGCGGCCTATGAACGCAAGATCGAAGAGCTGGAACGCGAAAAGCTTGTGCTTGCCGAACAGCATTGCAACGCGGGCAAACCCCTAAGGCCATTCGGGGAGTTGTTCGAACTCGCCATGGCATTTCTCGCAAAGCCCGCGAATCTGTGGAAAAATGGGCGTTTGGAAGACCGCTACACAGTCCTTCGTTTGGCTTTTGCCGGACCTCTCACATATTCCCGAGATGAGGGACTTCTAACTTCACAAACTTCCATTATTTTCAATGTCTTGGAGTCTTTCCAGACAGGGAAAATGGTAATGGCGGAGGGAGGGGGATTCGAACCCCCGATACGGTTCCCCGTATACACACTTTCCAGGCGTGCGCCTTCAGCCACTCGGCCACCCCTCCGCGGGATACGCCTGTTTCTCGCAGGCGCGCGGGGAATATACTTCAGGGGGCCGAGAATGCAAGGCCTCAAACCTGCGAACGGCAAATTAAATAGGCATTTTCGGCACACGGATTTGTGTTTACGAGAAACTTTGAAGTTCCACCCGTTTCGAAGTAGCATGTCGCAACTGTTAAACAGGGTGGACATCGTTGTGATTATTGGCCGTATTATAGGATGGATATTCATTGGCATCGCATTTCTGGTGCTCGGCCACGACATTTTGCAGTATCTCAATAATGGCAGCTGGCAATCAATCCTGCTGGGCGAGCTCTGGTTCAATCTCGATCCGCAAGGGCTCAATTTCACGCAGGCCATTATCCAGCGTTACCTGTTTCCCTCGCTATGGGATCCAATTATAACTACCGTTCTGTTATGGCCCGCCTGGCTCGATTTCCTGGTGCCGGGTGTCATTCTGGTTACCGTTTTCTATAAAAGGCGCAAACAGGGCGGCAGCAATTTTTCGAGCTAATCGTCGCCCATTTTAAGCGCCGCCAGGAAAGCTTCCTGCGGAATATCGACATTGCCGATAGAACGCATCCGCTTCTTGCCCTTTTTCTGTTTCTCCAGCAGCTTCTTCTTGCGGGTGATATCGCCGCCGTAGCATTTCGCCGTCACGTCTTTGCGCAGCGCCGAGATAGTTTCCCGAGCAACCACCTTGCCGCCAATGGCGGCCTGAATAGCAATCTTGAAGAGCTGACGCGGGATGAGATCCTTGAGCCGCTCGCACAGTTGCCGCCCGCGGGATTCCGCCTGATCGCGATGGGCAATCATCGCCAGCGCATCAACGGGCTCGGAGTTCACCAGAATAGAGAGTTTAACGAGATCACTCTCGATATAGCTGTCGAGCTCATAATCAAAACTCGCATACCCGCGGGTAACGGATTTCAACCGGTCATAAAAGTCAAAGACGACCT
>JAIOYL010000002.1 GCA_021741195.1 Sneathiella sp.
AGCAACTGAATAAGCAGCAGAAGGAGATCGGCGTTTCCGCCGAGCAGTCCCGGGGCAAGCTGGCGGCGGCCATCGAAGAAGCGATACGCCACCATCAGGACTTCATGGCCACGGCCGAACGGGCGTCGTTGCAGGCCCGCCAATCGGGCGAGGCCGCACATTCGCAGACCGCAGAGCTTGCCAAGACGGCCGAACGGGCCTCGGCGGAGCTCCGCGCAATGGGTGATCAGGCAACGGATCATATCGAGCAACTGAATATGGCGGCGTCAAAAGCTGAAAGCCAAGGCAGCCGTCTTGCCAATGTGACAAGATCATCCCTTGCCAATATTAATGAAGCGAGCGGTTCCGCCAAGGTGCATATGGAGGAATTGGCCGATATATCGGTGCGCGCCAAAGAGCATGCAGAAGCAATGGAGGAAATACTCCAGCATGAAACCATGGCGCTGGCGGAAATCGCCCAGCAGCTTACAGAGCAGGTTGAGAAGGTTGAGCAAACCCTATCAGAGCGGTCATCCCTGTTGGACCAGTCTGTTGAGCAGGCATCCGAAGCAAGCGAGCGGTTCCACCGGCGGACAGTCGAATTGGCGCGGGCCAGCGAACTGATGATCAAAGGCATCAAATATGCGGATCAGGCCCTTGAGAAGCACAAGCTTGGTATTGACGATACCCGAAGGCATATTCACGAAGATTTGCATCTGGTGACGGAGAAAATTTCCGAGGCGAGCCGCCAAGTGAAAGATGCGGGTTCCGGCGCCGCCAAGCTCTTCTATGGCAGGGCGCAGGATCTGATCGAATTCACGACGAAGGCAAACGAGAGTGCGCGCGAACTGGGCGATCAGTTTGACAATCAACATAAAAAGCTGACGCTCTCGGTTCAGCAGGTTGAAAGCACCCTCAGTAAATCCGCCAGTATTCTGAAGGAAGAAAGCGAATCATTCCGGGCGACCGCAGAGAAGGCGGCGGAAGATGCACTGATGTCCGGCATGAAGATCGAAAAACAGACAGAGAAGCTCAATGTAGCAGCGGAAAAGGCGAAAGAGCTGGCCGACAGAATAGCGGAAAACAAGAACAAGATAAAAAATGAACGGTTTATGAAATCGACCGCCTTTATTATGGAAAACCTGAATTCCCTGACCATTGACCTTAGCCGTATTATGGACAGCAGCCTTTCGGAAGATCTCTGGCGCCGTTATCGCAAAGGGGAAAAGGGTATTTTTACACGCAAATTGCTTAAATCCCGAGATGCCGAAAAAATAAGGGCCAGGTACCGGGATAGCGGCGATTTCAGGCGGTTTGCCGATCAGTATGTTTCGGAGTTCCGTGAAATCATGACAGAGGCCGGATCGGTTGAACATTCGGAACTACTTTCCGATGCGTTCATCACTGCGGATGTCGGGAAAGTCTACCTCCTGTTGCAGGAGGCTCTTGAAGGGCTTGAGTGAGGCTCGCAATCTTGGGAGATAGATAGGAGTTGCCCATGAGTGAGGTTTCGAAAAGCGTTGAAGTGACCGCCCAGCAAAAAGGCGCCGTCAAGATGGCGCAGATCATTTATTTTATATATCTGGCGGGACTTATTTTTCCAATCGCGCATCTGGCCGGCGTCGTGATGGCCTATATCAACCGGGGTGACGGGGCGCCTTGGTTGGAGACCCATTTTCGCTACCAGATCCGGAGCTTCTGGATGTTTTTCCTGTATTGTTTTGTAGGATCGCTTCTGGTCACCATAGGCATCGGCTTCCTGATCATATTGGCAGCCTATGCCTGGTTTATCGTCCGGTGCGCGAAAGGGTTAAAGTTCCTCTCCCGAGAAGAGGCGCTCCCCGATCCGGCAACATGGCTTTGGTAAATAAAAAAGTATGGATTAGGCCAAGGGGCCTTTAGACTTCCAGTCGGGCAATGACCTGATCTTCGGCGACGGCGTCACCTTCACCAACCAGAATTTCCTTGAGCGTCCCATCCTCGGGCGCGCCGACGGGAATTTCCATTTTCATGCTTTCGAGGATAATAACCGGATCGTCCTCTTCAAGCGCCTCGCCTATTTCGGCTTCGACTTTCCAGACTTTCCCCGCAACTTCCGCAATCACATCTACTAGTGCCATCTTTTCCTCTTTTGGTTTTTGTTGTTCTTAAGGTCTGGATACATGTTTTCACAAGACGCAAGCGGGCGCCACCGTTATTTTATCGGTGGCGCCGTTAGTTGTGTGATAAGAGCTCGCTAAGAGGCGATCTTCGTCCGTGAGGCCTTCTTGCGTTCATGCGGATCGAGATGGCGCTTGCGCAGGCGGATAAAGTTCGGGGTGACTTCGACAAGTTCATCGTCATCAATATAGGCAATGGCCTGCTCAAGGCTCAATTTGCGCGGTGTCGTCAGGCGAACAGCCTCATCCGTTCCGGAAGCGCGGATATTGGTGAGCTGCTTGGCTTTCAGCGCATTGACTTCAAGATCATTGGGTCGGTTATGCTCACCCACGATCATGCCTTCGTAGACGTCTACGCCACTGCCAATAAAGAAAAAGCCGCGGGCTTCCAGGTTCCAGATGGCGAAGGCCACGGATTTGCCAGTTGCATTCGCAATGAGAACGCCATTGCGCCGGCCGGGAATATCTCCTTTATGAGGCACATAGGAATGGAACAGGCGGTTCATGATGCCGGTACCACGCGTATCGGTCAGGAATTCGCCGTGATAGCCAATCAGGCCGCGGGTCGGGCAAAGGAAGGTGATCCTTGTCTTGCCACCGCCAGACGGGCGCATATCGGTCATCGAGCCTTTGCGGAGCGCGACTTTTTCAACCACAACTCCGGCAAATTCGTCATCGACATCAACATATACTTCTTCCAGCGGTTCCAGAACCTCGCCGTTTTCGCCTTCGCGGAACAGCACTCTCGGACGGCTGATGGAAAGCTCAAAGCCCTCTCGGCGCATGGTTTCAATCAGGACGCCGAGCTGTAATTCGCCGCGGCCCGAGACGATATAGGCGTCGGCATCTTCGCTGTCTTTCACACGAATGGAGACGTTGCCCTCCACTTCCTTCATAAGGCGAGCGCGGATAACGCGGCTCTGCACTTTGTCACCATCGCGTCCTGCAAGCGGCGATGAATTTATGGCAAAGGTCATCGAGATCGTTGGGGGATCGATTGGCTGCGCGTCGAGGGGTTCGGTTTCCTCCGGCGTTCCAAGGGTATCCGCAACCGTGGTCTTGAACAGGCCGGCGACTGAGACGATATCGCCTGCGCGAGCTTCTGCAATTGTTTCGCGCTCAAGGCCACGGAACGCCATGATCTTGGTGGCGCGCGCATCCTCGATCTTGCCGCCCTTGCGGCTCAGTCCCTTGATCGGGTCATTGGTTTTCAGCACGCCACTCTCGACCCGGCCCGTGAGCAGGCGGCCTAAATAGGGATTGCTTTCGATGGTGGTGACAAGCATCCGGAACGGTGCGTCCTCGTCCACATCCGGGGCAGATACATGCTTGACGATCAGATCGAACAGCGGATGCAGATTTTCCTTTGGCTCCGACAGGTCCGTTACGGCCCAACCCTGTTTCGCGGAAGCATAGAGAACGGGAAAGTCCAGCTGTTCTTCATTCGCGTCCAAAGCGACCAGCAAATCAAAACATTCGTTCAGAACTTCGTTGGGACGAGCGTCCGGACGATCGGCCTTGTTGATTACTATAATCGGCTTCAGACCAAGGCTAAGAGCTTTCTGCGTCACGAATTTGGTTTGTGGCATCGGGCCTTCTGCCGCATCGACCAGAACGACAACGCCATCGACCATACTCAGGATACGTTCGACCTCACCGCCGAAATCGGCATGGCCGGGCGTATCGACGATGTTCATGCGGTAGCCATCCCATTCGACTGACGTGCATTTGGCAAGGATCGTGATCCCGCGTTCGCGCTCTAGGTCGTTGCTGTCCATGGCCCGGTCGGCCACTTTCTGGTTGTCCCGGAACGTGCCGCTCTGCTTGAGCAGGCCATCCACAAGGGTTGTCTTCCCATGATCAACATGGGCGATAATAGCGACGTTCCGAATTTCCATGATTTCTACTTTGTTCTCTATAAAAAGCGGGCGCATTATAGCTTTGATCCTGCAATTAGCAAGAAATCCTTTCGCACTCGCACACAAGTCCATCTCATATAGTTTAGAAAAGAGAAATTAAAAGATCGTTGTGACAGATTGACGGCAGGAACGGGCTATTTAGTTGGACGCGATGGTTAGGCGGATATTGCCATTCCCGGCAAAGGATGGCACGATGCGTCGCTCGTTCGTTTAAAAACAATAAGGGAGCTGGTATGCCTGTCTATAACCGGATTGCCGAAATTCATGAAGATATGCAGGTCTGGCGGCGTGATATTCACCAGCATCCCGAACTTTGTTTTGAAGAGCAGCGCACGGCTGAAATCGTGGCTGAGAAACTACGCTCTTGGGGCATCGAGGTTCATGAGGGGATTGGCGTGACAGGCGTCGTCGGGGTTCTGAAAGGCCAGGGAAAGAGTACCAAAACAATCGGTATTCGGGCGGATATGGATGCGTTGCCGATGCAGGAATTGAATGATTTTGATCATAAATCGGTGATCGACGGAAAGATGCATGCCTGCGGCCATGATGGCCACACGGCGATCCTGCTTGGCGCGGCAAAATATCTCTCGGAGACCCGGAATTTTGATGGAACCGTGCATTTTATCTTCCAGCCGGCTGAAGAAGGCGGCGGTGGTGGGGATGTCATGGTCAAGGATGGCCTGTTTAAGAGATTTCCCTGTGACGGTGTTTACGGTCTGCATAACCAGCCCAGCATGCCGCGCGGCAGCTTCAATGTCCGTACCGGGCCGATCATGGCGTCGGCGGATACAGCCACAATGATAATCCATGGCAAGGGTGGCCATGCAGCCTATCCGCATTTGACCATTGATCCTGTCGCTGTCGGTGTGCAGCTTTATTCAGCCCTGCAGACCATTGTTGCCCGTAATGTCGGGCCGGTGGATAACGCCGTCGTGAGTGTCACAATGTTTGAAGCCGGAACAGGCAGTAATATTATCCCGCATGAAGCCAAACTTACGGCGTCCATTCGCGCGATGACGGCGCAGGTTCGGGACCTGATTGAGGGTCGAATAAAAGAAATCTGCGCCGGTGTTGCAGCAACCCACGGCGTCAAGATCAATGACGATTACCAGCGCGGGTATCCCAGCACGGTCAATCACGAAAAGGAAACCTACATTGCCGCCAAGGCGGCAGCAGAGGTCGTCGGCGCCGACAATGTGAATATGGAAACGCCGATCCGGATGGGCAGCGAGGATTTTTCCTTCATGCTGGAAGCCTGCCCCGGTTGTTACTTCTTTCTTGGAACCAATGATGAGACGCATTGTCATTCCGTCCATCATCCCGAGTATGATTTCAACGATGACGTCCTATCCATTGGGGCGAGCCTCTGGGCGAAACTCGTTGAACAGCAGATGCCGCGTAAATAGCGGCGTCCCTTCAGATAAATTTAAAAAAGGAAAAACGAATGTCTGATGATCTTCTTGAAACCGTCGAAAGCGGCATTGCCACTCTCACCATGAACCGGCCGGAAGCGCGCAACGCCCTCACGCGCGCCATGATGGCAGGTCTTTCCGAATCTTTGACCCGCTTCGCCAGTGATCGCTCTATTCGGGCCGTTGTCTTGACGGGCGCTGGAGACGCCTTTTGTTCCGGTGGCGATGTCAAAGGTTTTGCTGCCAATGTCGGCGCCGAAGTCAATCTTGATGAGAAGATCCAGGATCTGCGGGTCCGCATGGAGGTCAGCAGACTGCTGCATGAAATGCCGAAACCGACTCTCGCCGTCATTCCAGGACCGGCGGCCGGCGCCGGACTTTCGATGGCGCTTGCATGCGATATGCGTATTGCTGCTGACACCGCGAAAATTACGACAGCTTTTTCAAAAGTCGGGCTTTCCGGTGATTTTGGCGGCACCTACTTCCTGACGAAACTGGTTGGCGCCGCAAAAGCACGCGAACTTTATTTCACAGCGGATGTCGTGCTTGGCAAGCAAGCTGAGGCGCTCGGAATAGTGAATAAATCCGTTCCTGCAGATGAACTCCCCGCCGCCGCCGCCGCTATGGCTAAGAAACTGGCCAGTCTGCCTACGGTCGCCATCGGTTATATGAAGAAAAATCTTAATACGGCATTGGAAGGCACCTTGAGTGACGTCCTTGACTGGGAAGCAAACCAGATGATCCGCTCGTTTGAGACTGAAGACCACAAGGGCGCGGCGCAGGCATTTGTTGAGAAGCGGGCACCGGTTTTTAACGGGCGGTAACGGGCTAACCCCAAAGCAGTCTGGATGGCGGATGCATGACGCTGCCATCGAAACGGATACCGTTTTCGCGGTCCTTTTCGAGAAGCAGCGGGCCATCCAGGTCAATGAAGCGGGCGAAACGTCCTAAAATCATTGCCGGCGCCATGGCGAGGCTTGTCCCGAGCATGCAACCGACCATGATGCCCATCCCGAATTCCCGTGCGGCCTCGGCCAGCAGCAGCGCCTCGGTCAGGCCGCCGGTTTTGTCGAGCTTGATATTGATATAATCATAGAGCTCGGCAACATCATCAAGGGTTGCGGTGTCATGGGCGCTTTCGTCCGCACAGATTGGCACCGGGCGTTCTATGTCGCGAAGAACCGTATCTTCTCCGGCGGGCAGCGGCTGCTCGATCAGTTCGACGCCAAGGTCCGCCATTCTCGGGCAATAGTCGCGCATCATATCGGGTGTCCAGGCTTCGTTTGCATCTACAATCAGCCTCGATCGCGGGGCGGCGTTTCTCACGGCCATAACCCGCTCCACGTCCTGCTCGCCGCCCAGCTTCAACTTGATCAAAGGCCGGTGTGCCTGTGCGCTAGCCGCTGCACCCATATTTTCAGGTGTATCCAGCGACAGGGTATAGGCGGTGATCAGCGGGCCGGGTGCGGCGATGCCGGCGATTTCGGCAACGGACTTGCCGGTCAGCTTTGCCTCCAGATCCCAAAGTGCGCAATCGACGGCATTGCGGGCGGCGCCTGATGGCATGATTGTCAGGAGACCATCCCGGGTAAGACCATCGCGGACATATTCCCGAACGGCGGAAATCTGGCCGAGGACAGACCGGGTAGTCTCGCCATATCTCGGATAGGGAACGCATTCACCGCGCCCCGTCATACCATTTTTGGAAATGGACACAACAACTACATCTGCTGAGGTTTTTGCGCCCCGGCTGATCCGAAAACTGCCCTTTATCGGCCAGCTTTCGGCAACAGCTTCCAGTTTTCGTGCGCTCATGGCAGATTGTCGACGATGGCGGCAGTTCCGTCCTTGAACGGATCAATGGTAGGCAGACCCAGTTCCTTCTCCACCTTGGCAAGGTATTCCTGCCTTTTGGCTTCATCGAGATCGGACGTATTAATGGCAACCCCGACAAAATGGGCATTCTTATTGGTCAGTCTGGCTGTCGTCAGATTAAGCTCCATGCAGGTACGTAAATCCGGGAGCGGCTGATGCGGGAGCCCGCGCATATGGGTGCGGGTCGGTTCATGACACAGCACGAGTGCGTCGGCTTGCGCCCCGTGAAGAAGACCCAGGCTTACACCGGCAAACGAGGGATGAAATAGGGAGCCCTGACCCTCAATGATGTCCCAGTGATCCGCGTCATTTGCCGGGGAGAGTTCCTCAACAGCGCCGGAAATGAAATCGGCGACTACCGCATCGATGGAAATGCCGGATCCGGCGATAAAAATTCCGGTCTGGCCGGTCGCCCGGAAATCGGCCTTCAAGCCGCGCTTGTGCATTTCCTTTTCAATGGCGAGCGCCGTATACATCTTGCCGACCGAGCAGTCAGTTCCCACAGCGAGCAGGCGCTTGCCGGTTCGCGGCGTACCCTTCCCCGTCGGTATGCTATTGGTGGGATGACGGACGTCGAAAAGCGCCGCGCCGTTCTTCTCTGCCGCCGCTTTAATTTCCGCTATGTCGCTAAGGCGGATATGCAGGCCGCTCGCAACATCCATACCCGCTTCAATCGCCTCGACGATGACGGAAATCCAGTGGTCAGGGAGAAATCCGCCGGAATTCACAATCCCGACAATCATGGTTTTCGCCCCGCTTGCGACCGCCTCTTCTATGGTGATATCGCGAATCCTGAGATCAGCTTTACAATTGGGTAGCCGAAGCTGGCCTATGCACCATTCCGGACGCCAGTCGACAATGCCTTGCGCCGTTTTTGCACCCAACTGGTCTCCCACGTCACCAAGGAACATGAGGTAGGGGTTTTGCATTTCACTCAATTAAGCCTCCCGGTTCAGAAACCAGTTATTTTATCGTTCAGGTCGCGTTTTCAAGAGCTGTCTGTTCGGCCGTGAGCTTCTCGATCTCGAGGCGAACTGCCTCCATACATTCTTCCGTCGCCCATTCGCGATGCTCGCCCCTGGCATAGGCCAGCGCGTTTCGATAATACAAAAAGGCGTTCAGGCGGCAACGGACATAATTATTTTGCGTTCGCACCACCTTTCCCGGTGTTCCCATAACGATCGAGTTATCCGGGATAATGGTCCCTTCTTTCAGAAAGCTATGGCCGGCGACGATACAATTACTGCCAATAACGCAGCCGTCCATAATCGTCGTATTGATGCCGATCAGGCAATTGTCCCCGATGGTACAGCCATGGATGATGCAATGATGGGTGATAGAGCAATGTGATCCGATAATGGTTCCCGTCGAAGACCCTTCATGCAGCATGCAAAAGTCCTGGATATTCGTATATTCGCCGACAACGACTTCCTGGCCTTCCGACCGGATAACCGTATAAGGCCAGAGGGAGGCCCCCTTTTCGATGCGGGCTTTTCCATAAACCAGCGCGGTTGGATGAAGGTAGGCGGCGGAGTTAATTTCTACATCCGAACCAAAATTTGACATTCGATACTCCCTTTTCGTTCATTTTCAGGGATATCTGCCGTTACGTCAAACAGATGTTTGGGGAAAGTTTATTTAAGGTCCTGTATCCAAGGCTGGGTTTTTATCCAGGTATCGAATGCCGCGACATCGATAGGCCTGCTCATATAGTATCCTTGTGCGACATCGCAGCCAAGATCGGCCAGCATGTGCCAGGTTTCAATGTCCTCGACGCCTTCGGCAACAACAGACAGTCCGAGGTTTTTGGCAAGCTCAAGCAATGTCCGGACAATTACTTCATCGTCAGCGATAGTTCTCATGTTCAGAACAAAACTCTTGTCGATTTTAATTTCATCGACGGGAAGTTTTCGAAGATAGGCGAGCGAGGTATATCCCGTTCCGAAATCGTCGATCGATACGCGCACACCCATTTCATGAAGGCGCGTGACGACATCCGTCGCCCGGCTTACATCCGAAATAATTGCGCTTTCGGTTATCTCCAGTTTAAGAAGTTCTGCCGGAAATCCAGTTTTGTTGAGCATCCGGGCGACCATGTCCGGAAATGATGGATTATGCAGGATCAAGGCAGAGATGTTTACAGATACAGAAAAACGTTCGCCCTTTGCCAGCCATCGGCTTCCCTGCTCGACGGAGGCTTTCAATACCCATTTTGTCAGCCCTTCAATTGATCCAGAACTTTCCGCTAGAGGAATGAACCTGTCCGGAAAAAGAAGGCCCTGTTTTGGATGTTGCCAGCGCACAAGCGCCTCAACACCCACGACTTTCTGATCACTCATCCGGACGATGGGCTGATAATGGAGGCGAAGCTGATCGGACGTGATGGCTTCAGGAAGATCTTGCGCTAGCCTCAACTGCTGGCGTCTTTCGATGTCATCTTCCTGCGTGTAAACCATGAAGCGGGTCTTGTCCCGCTTCGCGGCATAGAGTGCAGAAATGGATTTATGAAGCAGGCCGTCCGGCGTGTCGTGATCATCAAGCGTCGCGATGCCGATGGTTGCGCTGACTTCGGTCTTCTGACCGTCAACAATATAGGGTTTGTGAATTTCATGGGAAAGCCGTACGGCAACCGTTGAATGGGACGGACCTGTAAAAGTATCGTCACTTACAAGAAGTGCAAATTCATCGTCTCCCAGCCGCCCGACGATGGCATTGTCTGGTGCAAAGCGGAAAAGACGTTTTGCGACAGTTTTAAGAATTTCATCGCCGAAATCGTGGCCACGGCTTTCGTTCAAACCCTTAAAACTATCCAAGTCGAGAACAATCAAGGAGACGGTTGTTTTGGTGGAGTGTGCTTTCTCAATCGCCTTCGCCATTTTAATGCGGAACTTGCTGCGTCCGGGAAGCGCCGTCAACGGGTCCTCCTCGATAAAGGCGGAAAGCTCAGTCTCCAGATGGGCTGTTCTATTGTTCAACTTGCAAAGCCGGTCTGCGTTGAAAAGCGCGGTTTCCAGACGGCGCGCCGAAAGGTCCTGACTGGCAATGCTCTCAGAAGCGCCCTTTCGTAAATAGTGCAAAGAACCATCGATGACGATAATAGGAATAAAGGGAGGTTGGTTCGAAACGCTCTCTAATATTCTGTCGTACCCGGCGTTGCTGTAGGCGCCATCGATAATTATACAGTTATAAACGCCAGCCGCTATGTCTTTAGCAACCCTGTTATCATACTTGGCTTCATGAGAGGCCACGGGAATATTTACATCGTGGCAAAATTTGAGGATGTGGTCACCAGCCTCCAATATCAGCAAACGCAGTTTACTGTAATTGAGCCGGAGCGCTCCCCGGTCCGCGGCTGTTGCCCGGTTAATGTCTACCCGGTTTTGCATTATCGGGCTCTTGGACGTCAATCCTCTTGTATTCAATGGACTATTCTCTATCGATAGATTTTTTGCGGTCACCAATACCACTCAAAATATTACCCCACATATGGGTTATAACCGCCGGGTGTAAATAAGGTCTTAATTTTTATAAAATGCTATTTGTCCGGAAAGAAAAAGGCGGCAACTAATATGATAGTTTCACGGCCATAAAAGAGGCAAAATTTTCATTGCTTTGGCGTATACATGATTAAAATAATATAAGGATAGAAATAAACCTTTCAATGGACGAACCCATCAGCGAGTCGCATATCGGGTAAATTTCCCCCAATGAGTAAAGCTTTTGCGACAGTACTTCCTAAGATTGAGGTGGATTTAGAGGACAGAAGCAACGGTTTTGGTGCAAGTCGTTCCAAAGCGGCGCCGAACGACGCCAAGAAGGTGTTCGCAGCATGACGGAAGAGAGAAACATCTCTTCCAATCATTGAGCGCCAGATTTCAGGCGGAGCGGCTAACCAATTCCAGAATTATGATGGCGCCTCTTAGTGGAATGTATTGAGGTAGGCGATAAGATCTTCACGCTGATCTTCTTTCTTGATGCCGGCGAAGCTCATCTTCGTTCCCTTGACAAAGTCCTTCGGTTTGGCCAGATAAGTGTCGAGGTTCGCTTCGTCCCACATAACGTTCTTTTCTAACATTGCCTTGGAATATTTATAACCCGCGACAGACCCGGATTTTCGGCCGACAATGCCAAAGAGATTAGGGCCAATCTTGTTTCCCCCATCCTTTTCAATCGTATGGCAGGCTTTGCATTTCTTGAATACTTTTTCCCCTTTTTCCGCATCTCCATCAGCAAAAGCGGATGTCGTAGCGAATGAAAGGGCAATCGACAAGCCGAGAGCTGCAAACTTCATCATATTCATTTTTCTCTCCTCTGGCCTCTGGCAAGGCTCCAAATCGTAGCAGAGTTGATAGCACAGCTTGTTTGGCGGCAACAGAGGCATAATGTCGCGGTACGGAACCGGCTCTTTGACACAATCCATCACCTTCGCGTGAGCAGGTATATTGCTGCGCGTATGAGTGTTTATATTGCTTAACAAGGAGATGGTATTGAAACGAGCCCTTGCGATTTTTGGTCTTTTTCTGCTCACTTTGCCCGTCGCAGCGGCAAATGTCCGCGCGCCCGAGATCATCAGGATATCCGCAGGCCTTTTTTATTATGGCTCTGACCGGGCCGAGCGGGAATATGCCTATAGTCTCGACGAGGCTGCTTATGGACATACGGTAACCCGCGATCAGCAGTGGTATGAGAATGAGGCGCCGAAGCAGATAATGGGCCTGCCCGGATTCGCGATTTCCAAAAATCTCGTCACCAATGCCGACTATGCCCAATTCGTGTTGGAAACCGGACATCCGGCTCCCTCCGTTGATCCGGCGACATGGGCCTCCTACGGTCTTGTCCATCTTTATGAGAGGACCGTTAAGTTTCAATGGCAGAATAACAAGCCACCACCGGGTCGATTGAACCATCCCGTTGTTTTGGTGGATCACCGGTCTGCGGAGCACTACGCAAAATGGTTATCCGCAAAGACGGGAGCTGTTTGGCGTCTGCCAACGGCGATGGAATGGGAAAAAGCGGCGCGTGGAGTCGAGGGAAGGATATTCCCTTGGGGAAATAAGTTTATCGCAGAATACCTTAATAGTGATGACAAGGGACCGTTTGATACAGTGCCAGTTGGCCGCTATCCCAACGGTGTGAGCCCCTTCGGCATGCTGGATGCGGCGGGGGAGGTTTTTGAATGGACCTCGACAGAAGCCGCTAATGGACGGTTTGTCGTAAAAGGGGGTGGGTCGTGGGATGACAAAGGATGCGGGGTTTGCCGACCTGCGGCCTGGCACACGAGACCTGCGGACCTGAAACACATTCTGGTTGGTTTTCGTTTGGTAAAAAAGGAATAGGGAATAAAATGAACAAGATTGTCAATCTTGGGAATGACGCGGCGTACCGGATGATAAAAAACTCAAAGGACCTGCGGAAGGCCCTGCGAAAACTCCCGTCTGAACGGCTCAACCGAATGAATGAGGCGGCAGATGAGATTTTAGAATGCTATCGTGTCCTGAAAAAAGGCAGCGCCAATATCGTAGGAGAAATCCTGCGTGGACAGGGCACATTCTATGAGTGGGATCACTATCCGGAAGGGGATGTTTATGATGATGAAACCCACGCGCAGTATTATTACCATGCGCATCGCGAGAACGAACATGGCCATTTCCACACATTCCTGCGGAAAAACGGAATGCGGGAGGGTGTGACGCCTGTCCCTTATGACGGTGACGCGGAATGGCCGACTGCCGAAGATGAAATTATCTGCCACCTTATTGCCATTTCGATGGACAGCGCCGGATTTCCCGTTGGCCTGTTTACGACGAATCGCTGGGTAACGGGGGAGAACTGGTATGATAAAAACGACGTGATCGAGATGCTCGACGGATTTATCATTGATCACAGCACTCCGTCCTGGCCGGCAAACCGCTGGCTGACGGCAATGGTAGTGCTTTTCCGCCCACAAATCGAACAGTTGATTGTTGCCCGCGACGCCAGAATTCTGGAATGGCTCGAAAAAAATCCCGATGTGGACGTTTTCGAAGACCGGAATCTTGAAATTACCAGCACCCTCTGTATCAAGGTGGAAGACCAGATCCGTGCCGTAAAAGAAGTGATGGAAGGACGGCTGGATTAAGAAAATATTAAGACTATTTGGCGAGACTGGGGGCTCGGAATAACTCAAGTACTGGAGCCAATGTGCCAAATAACGGTTCTTTAAGCCCGGCAGATGTAGAGCGGTTACTTACTGATCGGTCCGCCGCTGCGCGAGCGGAGACAGTCGAGAAGATCGCGGGCGGCATGTCCGAGAATAGCTTTAGTGATACAGAGCGCCAGGAAGCCGAAGAAATTTTCCGCCTTCTTGTTAACGATGCCGAAGTCATTGTACGCCAGACTCTGGCGGAAACCCTAAAGTCGGTTCCGGATCTGCCTCATGATATCGCGAAATCTCTTGCGAGTGACATTGCCGATGTCGCTACGCCCATGCTCAGCTTTTCCAGCGCACTGACGGATGAAGATCTTTTCGAGATCATCAGCTCCAAATCGGATCTGCATCAGATGGCGGTAGCCAGCCGCGCTGCGGTCTCAGAAGCTCTTTCTGAAAAGCTCGCAGAAACCGGTTCTGAAGATGTTGTGGCAACCTTGATGGGTAATGAAGGTGCTGAGATATCGGAAGCAACATTTGAAAAGGTGCTGGATCAGTTTGGTGAAAGCGAAAAAGTCAATGCGCCGATGGTACATCGGAGCAAGCTGCCGATAACCGTTACCGAACGACTGGTGACCATGGTCTCCGATAAACTGCGTGATCATCTCGTGACCCATCATGATATGTCACCGGGGATGGCAACCGATCTTATTCTGGAAAGCCGCGAAAAGACAATGATCGGCTTTATCAAGGATGGCGCCAGCCATGCCGAGCTGGTAGAGCTTATCGATCAGCTATACGCCAATAACCGGTTGACGCCGACGATTATTCTGCGGGCCCTTTGTGTGGGTGATGTTGATTTTTTTGAAACTGCAATGGCCAAATATTCGAATATTGCCGTCGCGAATGTTCATATTCTGGTGCATGATGCCGGCGGCAATGGTTTGAAACAGCTTTGTGAAAAATCCAACATACCGGGTGGCCTTCAGGAGATCATGAAAGTGGGCCTCGAAGTCGCGACGGAACTTGATTTTGATGGTACTCCGGGTGATCGCGAACGGTATCGCAATCAGGTCATTGAGCGCATCCTGACTCATTTTGAGGACGAGTTCGACGGTGAAAACGTGGACTACCTGATCGCCAAGCTTGGCCAAAGCTCGATGAGTGGAAGTCAGGCAGCGTAGTTCACAGGCTTACAAACTGAGTCTGACGTTAAAACGCCACATATCCATGCGGCGTTTTATTTTGATTTGTGCCTTATGCCAATTCTTGCACCGGCTTGCTCCGGTTTCGGGACCGCTGCGTCCCGATCCTTGTGTTCCTGAAGGCGTGTCTGCAGGTATTCCGGCATTGGCGCCGCTCTCGGCCCTGATTTGTCGATATGCAGGATCATTTGCTCGGACGTTGCCGCGAGAAATCCCTCGTCCCGATGACGCATTTCCAGAAATAAATGCATGCGCTTTTCATCACAATCAAGCACTCTGACAGATATCGTCAGCGGGTTATTTTCATAAACCTCCTGGAGGTAGGTAACGTGGGTCTCCAGAACATAGACTGTGCAACCGGAGGCCTCACGATACTCACGTGTCAGGCCGATTTCATCGAGAAATACATCCAGTGACTGGTCAAATATCAGCACGTAATAGGCGACATTCATATGCTTGTTATAGTCGATCCAGTCGGGAAGTACTCGTTGTTCGTGAAGGACGGAAACTTCTGGATTGCTCATTCTGGTTCCCTTGTTTTTCTTCTTTGGAATAGTAGGTGAAAAGTATGATAATGTCTTTTCTCGAGACTGACCACCCAGGTAAACAATGATATTGAGGAATTTGCGATGATTGTCCGACATCCAGACATGGATCAGGTAATCCGAAAACTGACTGATCTTCTGGGAAAGCGCTGCTCAACCGCCACCGCTGTTCGCGAACAGCATGGCAAGGACGAGAGTTGGCATTTTCCGCAGGCGCCGGATGTCGTCTGTTTTGCCAGAAGCACGCAGGAGGTTTCTGATATTGTCAAGATCTGCGCCGCGCACAAGGTTCCGATCGTCCCGTTCGGGGCGGGCACGTCGCTTGAAGGGCATGTGAACGCCGTCGAGGGCGGCGTTTCCATTGACCTCAACGAAATGAATGAAATCCTGCGGGTCAGCCCGGAAGATCTGGATTGCACGGTTCAGCCCGGTGTGCGGCGCAAGCAACTTAACGAGTATCTGCGGGATACGGGACTGTTCTTTCCCATTGATCCCGGAGCGGACGCTTCGATTGGCGGCATGGCCTCGACCCGGGCGTCCGGTACCAATGCCGTTCGATATGGGACAATGCGGGAAAATATTCTGAGCCTCAAGGTCGTGTTGCCGGACGGGCGAATCATTTCGACGGGTCACCGGGCGAAGAAAAGCGCCGCAGGATATGATCTGACCAAGCTTTATATCGGCTCGGAAGGAACGCTGGGGATCATCACGGAAATCACGTTAAAGCTCTATGGTATTCCAGAAGCGATCTCTGCGGCGACGGTCTCTTTTCCGGATATCGAAGGCGCCATCAAGTCCGTCATCCTGACGATCCAGTCCGGCATTCCGGTTGCCCGCATTGAGCTTCTGGATGACGTTCAGGTGGATGCGGTGAACAGATATTCCAATCTTACTCTCGCCGTACAACCAACTCTGTTTCTGGAGTTTCATGGCAGTGAGGCCTATGTCAAGGAGCAGGCCGAACAGGTCCGCGAGATCTGTTCGGAGTTTGGCGCGGAAGGGTTTAAATGGACGACACAGGCGGAAGAGCGGAACAAACTCTGGGAAGCCCGTCATAACGCTGCCTACGCCGCCATTGCTCTGCGCAATGGCGCGCAAATTTGGGCCACAGATGTTTGTGTGCCAATCTCCCGTCTCGCCGACTGCATTCTGGAGACGAAAGAGGATCTCAAGGAAAGCTTCCTGATCGCCCCGTTGGTGGGCCATGTCGGCGATGGAAATTTTCACCTCTCCTTCTTGATCAAGAAAGAAAATCCGGAGGAGCTGGCGGAAGCAGAACGCCTTAATGGCCGCCTGATCAAACGCGCGTTATCGATGGATGGAACCTGTACCGGCGAACATGGGGTCGGGCTTGGCAAGATGAAATATATGTATCTTGAACATGGTGAAGCGGTGGACGTCATGGCGACGCTTAAACATGCCCTTGATCCCGATAACATCATGAACCCCGGGAAGATTATCCCCGCCCGGGCAGCGGAATAGTTTTACAGGCTGAATCTGACGTACGTAGGGCTTAAAATGTCGAACTTTCTCTTGTCCATGATCGCCTTCGACGCAGATGATACGCTCTGGCAGAACGAATATTTTTTCAGGATGACGGAGGAGAAATTTGCTTCTCTGTTGAGTGATTTTGCGGATAGCGAATATATAACGGAAAAGCTGCTGGCGGCAGAACGGCGGAATTTGCAGTTTTACGGATATGGTATCAAAGGATTCACTCTATCCATGATCGAGACGGCGATTGAGGTAACGGAGGATAAAGTGCCGGCTTCAATCCTCCATGATATTTTGCGCGCCGGTCGCGAGATGCTACGCCATCCGGTCGAGACGCTTCCGCATGTGCGCGAGACGCTGGAAGAACTTGCGGGCGCCTACCAGCTCATCATGATAACGAAAGGGGATCTGTTCGACCAGGAACGCAAACTGGCGCAGTCGGGGCTGGGCGAGCTATTTGACAATGTCGAAATCGTCAGCGAAAAAACATCGACCACCTACAGCCGTATTTTCAGCGAGGCCGGCGTAATGCCGCAGCAGAGTATGATGGTTGGCAACTCGTTGAAATCCGACGTCATTCCGGCAATTGAGGCTGGAAGTTGGGGCGTTTACGTGCCGCATGACCTGACATGGTCACAAGAGCATGCGGATACACCCGTTGGTGAACCGCGTTTCCATAGCATCGCACATCTGGGAGAACTGCCTGATCTTATTTCAAACCTGAAATAGGGCGCCGTTGGCTTATCTCTGGCAAACTTTAATTGTCAGCTTCCTTGGCAGGATCGTCTCCTTGTCCCCGCAGGCTACGTCCAGTTGATCCTGTTCCAGACCTTTGACATCTTCAAGATTCGCTCCTGATAAATTGGCGCCCCAGAACCCGGCGTTGGACAAATCTGCCCCGGAAAAGTCCGTTTTTATGAGGTCGGAGCGATAGAAATTGGCACGCCGAAGGTCCGCTTCTTCCAGACGCGCGCCGGTGAGATCGGCGCGGGAAAAATTGGTGTCATTCAATTCCGCATTGGTAAAAATCGCCCCGACCAATACGGAACGCTTGAAATTCACCTCGGTGACCTTTGCATCGCTGAAATTTGCCCTGGTCAGATTGGTCCGCTTGAAGCTGGCTTTACGTAAATCGGCTTTCTGGAACTTTCCGCCTTCAATTTCAGCGCTTTCAAAATCAGCGCTCCGCAAATCAGTTTGCCGGAAATTTGCCCCCGTCATGACAGCCTTTTCCATATCCGCGTCCTGCAGGATTGCATTTTCAAGGTCGGCCCCGATCAAGGTCGCCTTTTCCAGGTCCGAGCGGCGCATGTCTGAATTGATAAGGTTGGCGTTTTTCAGATTAATCTGCTTGAGAATGGAATCCCGCATATTGGCACCCTTCAAAAAAGCATCGGCAAGGTTCGCAGATTGCAGCTTCGCTCCCCGGAGGTCGCAACCACCACAGCTTCCTGTTTTCTTTAAGCCTTCCAGGTCTTTTCCATTAAACGCCAAGGGAGCTGTCGTCATGAGGACGAGAAACAACATGCTTAAAACTGACGTTTTCATACAAATACTCCCGCAAGATTGGTTAGTGCCGCTTTGACATTATACCCTAAACTAACGGATTATATTCTCAATTCAAACCATGATGATATTTGACATGATAAATTCCGGCTGCCAAACTCCCCGCCAAAGCAAGAATAATAAACTTTGTAAAGGTACTCTCACATAATGATAGCAGCCGTTCTCTGGGATTTCGGTGGAGTCCTGACGACAAGCCCGTTTGAAGCGTTTTCTCGATTTGAAAATGAGAATAATCTGCCGCTAGATTTTATCCGGAAAATAAATTCAATAAATCCTGACGCAAATGCCTGGGCGAAGTTTGAGCGAAGCGAAGTCACGCTCGAGGAATTTGATTTTTTGTTCAAGGAGGAGAGTGCGCGGCTCGGACATGCCATTCCAGGCAGTGAGATCATTCAACTGCTGGCAGGAGATATCCGCCCCAACATGGTGAATGCCCTTAAAATCTGTTCGGAGCAATTCAACTGCACCTGTCTCACAAATAACGTCTCTGCAGGCAAAGGCCCGGGAATGACGCGGGACGAAGCCGCGCAAGCCGAAGTCAATGAGGTTATGGCCTTGTTCCGTCAGGTTATTGAATCGAGTAAAATAGGTCTTCGCAAACCGGATCCCCGGATTTACGAATATGCCTGCGAGCAGATGGGCGTTACGCCGGATCAGGTTGTTTATCTTGACGATCTTGGAATTAATCTGAAACCCGCCGCCCAAATGGGAATGAAAACAATCAAAGTGGTGAGCGAAGAGCAGGCATTGCGTGATCTCGAAGCTGCCGTCGGCCTGTCATTCTCTTAAAATAAATAGAAAACAAGGAAATAATATGAACCGGGTCCTCCAGCACACGGGCAGTAAATATCCAGTCATTCAGGCGCCGATGGGCTGGATCGCAAGGTCGCCGCTCGCGTCCGCGGTCTGTAACGCCGGTGGATTGGGAATCATTGAAACGTCCTCAGGGGAGACGGAAAACTGCATTCGTGAAATCGAGAAAATGAGGGAACTGACAGACGCTCCTTTCGGCATTAATCTGCCGCTCCTTTTCCTGCGCGACGAAAACATGATCAAGTTCGTCGCTGAATGCGGCGTTAAGTTTGTGACGACCTCCGCGGGCAATCCGGCCAAACTGATCGAAATACTGAAGGCCCACGATATTATCGTCTATCATGCCGTTCCGACGGTCAAATCGGCACTGAAAGCCGTGGAGGCGGGTGTCGACGGCCTGATTGTTGAAGGATCGGAAGGCGGCGGTTTCAAGAACCCTGAAGAAGTCTCGACATTGGTCCTCCTGCAGGCCATTCGCGATCACGTCGATGTTCCAATGGTGGCGGCCGCCTTTGCCGTCGGCGCGGAGGCCGTGCAAATGGGAACGCGGCTTGTGTCCTGCAAGGAAAGCCCGGTTCACCCCAATTACAAGCAGGCGATAATTGATGCCGAAGATACTGGAACTTATGTTCTGAACAAGAAATCGACGCCCTGCATTCGCGCGCTCAAAACGGAACGCACCTCGAAAATATTTGAGGAAGGGCTGATGCCCGCCGATACCTTCAAACATATCCAGGATCTCTATTTTGGGGGCGATATGGAGGCAAGCGTTGGTCTTGCAGGTCAATCAGCGAGCTTGATCAAAGAACAGAAATCCGCAGCCGATGTTGTCGATGAAACCATCAAGGGATTTTGGCAGATATCGTCGCGCATGGGCTCTTTGGCGAGCAGTTCCAGTTTCTAAGTAATGTCGATTATTTGGATTCAGCCCGGAATACACCATCCCACTCCTCCGGTGGCGGCGTATTTTTGAAGCTGCTAATCCGTCCGTGATAAAGATGGGCAAATTTCTCTAAACGGGGATTTAGCGCTTCGATAATGGCTAGTTTTGCAAGCGCATCATCCCATTTTTTTGCGAGATAGATATCCAAAAATTCCTCGATCTTCATTTTCGCTTCCAGAAATTCGGGTGTCTGGGCCTGCACTTCGTCGCCCAGAAGTCCAAAGATTTTGACGGCTTCCTGCTTTCCCTTCACGGCAATCAGGTCAAGTTCGATCATGGCATATCCGGGAATGGCGCGGGCTGTACTTTCGCCAAGGATGATACTGAAACCATATTCCTTGGTTTGGCCCTCAAGCCGAGAGGCAAGATTGACCGGATCGCCAAGAACAGAATAGTCGAACCGTTGTTCGGATCCCAGGTTTCCAACGATACAAACGCCCGTATTAAGCCCGATACCGACGCGAAGCGCTTTGAAATGCCTACTTTCTTCTTCCGCCTCGCGTTTGAGTTCGGCGTTGAGTGCCGCAAGCCGGACAATCATTTTGAGGGCGGCGTCAGCCGCATCTTTGGGATGATGTGCATTTTCAAGCGGCGCGTTCCAGAAGGCCATGATGGAATCACCCATATATTTGTCAATTGTGCCATTATGCTCGAGAATTTCTCCCGTCATAGGTGTCAAGAAGCGGTTGATCAGATGGGTGAGGCCCTGCGGATCATGCTTGTATCCCTCCGATATGAGGGTGAATTCGCGGACGTCACAGAACATGAAAGTCATTTCCCGCTCCTCTCCACCGAGAACCAGACTGTCGGGAGAGGCGGAAAGGCGTTTTACGAGCTCTGGTGAAAGATAATGGGCAAATGCCGTCCGGATGCGGGTTCGCTCCTGTTCCGTCCCGCGGTAATTGGAATACACCAGGGTAATATAAACAAGGATGGACAATACTAAAGTATAGGACACATCAATCAGGACCGACTGATAAACAAAGAAATACGCGGACGACGTTATGGCGGTGGTGGCAACAAAGGTCAGCAAGCCCAGAGTCGTTCGCGCACCGAACAGCGGGACGAGAATGATAAGGGTGAGGCCTGTTAGTAATGTGCCCAGCCACTCAAATATCGCGATGAAATCCGGACGGAACAGGTAGGTTTGCGTCAAGATATTCTCCAGCAGCTGCAAATGCATTTCCACGCCTGGCAAGTTTGCCGCAAGCGGAGATGCGCGAAGGTCTTTCAGGCCAGCCGCAGACGTACCAACCAGAACCAGTTTTCCCGCCAGCTGGCGTTCATTTACGGCGCCGGTAATAACATCAACGGCAGAGACATAAAGGCTCGGATCAAATTCCGAATATTTTACCCAGACGCGTCCTTTCGTATCAGTGGGCACCAGTGTTCCGGCAACTTTAAACCCGATGATCCCATTTTCATTTGCCTGAATAACGACGTTTCGTCCTGTTGCAACACGAAGCATATCAAGCGCCAGGGAGGGAACTATTTCGTTGCCGACCCGGTTGGCGAGTGGAATGCGCCGGACAATGCCGTCGAAATCCTGATCAAGACTGATCATGCCTCTCCCGGCGGCGGCCTCGTCCAGTTCATCAATATTCCCGATCAAAGCCGGATAGCTTTTCAAATGTTCTTTTGGATCCTGACCGAGAACGGCGAATGAGGGGATTCTGTCGAGCCCGTAATTATTGGCGCCTGCACTTTCGGGGCTAACGGAAATGCCGAGGACGACGCGACTGTTTCGGATTTTGTCTGCAAATATTCTGTCGAATGAGGGAAGGGTGGCTAGTTTGGATTTTATATCCGGGGACAGTCCTTCTATATTCTGTGACATCTTGTTTGGTGAAAGACGATCCGATTCGGCGAACAACATATCGAAACCGATAACCACCGCCCCGCTTTTTGTGGTATTTTCCACAAGTTTGGCGAGATAAGAGCGGGGCCATGGCCATTGACCCAGATTTAGAAGGCTGTTTTCATCAATGTTGACAACCACAACCGGGCGTGGATATTTGACTTCCCGTGGCAAGGACTGCTGGTAGAAATCGAATATGCGATCCCGGAAGGTTGAAAGCAACGGGGGATCATATATTTGCAGGAACAGACCGGCAAAAAGCAGAATGAGAGCTGGAAATCTGCCGCTTTTAGTAAAAAACAGCCATTTCCTCAGCCGCCCGTTCCTTCTGCCTTTCCCAACTGATGCCTTGTCCGCCATTTGCTCTCCGGTCTCCGGTGCGTCGTTCAACCTGCTGGCCCAGTTTATAGGATATTTGGCGATTAACTATAACTGGCAAAAATTTTATGAATTTTGTTCCAAATGTGGCATACTGAGACCATCGGCGTTATATTACTTTCTATTCAGTTTCAAAGTATTTTTATTTAATTTATTGAAAGTCTCGACAAGTATTTTTTATTACGTGAATTAGAAAAGCGAATATTCCCGTTATTCTTAATGGGCGGGAGAATTCGTTAAATTACTATATTCGGCCATTGGGGTTAAATAATGAAGACGAATTTTAATAGCGACCTCAACGGCAAATCTCTTGCTGACTATCATGTTGCTGATGACCGGTCTATTCGTCTTGGAGACGAAATCAAGCCTCTTGTCGCGGAATATAGCCGCGAAGGTGTCGATCTGATGCTGACCGCGGACAATGGCGATTACATAACCATACATGATTATTTCACGTCTTTTCCGGGGGTGGATATTGTCACATCGGGCGGCGCGAGAATTCCATCGGATGTTGTCAGCAAATTGGCTGGCCCCGGGCCGCTTGCACAATCTTCAAATGTCCAGAATGATGCCGGTGGACCGATCGGTGAAGTCACGAAACTGGAGGGAACGGTTGTCGCCAAGCATACCGATGGCACGGCGGAAGAGCTGGTCGAGGGCGGGTCTGTCTATCAGGGCGACGTTCTGGAAACGGGGGAAGGTTCCTCTTTTACACTCGTCTTTGCGGACAATACCCAGTTTACGATGGGCGAAAATGGCAGGGCTGTTCTCGATGAGATGATATACAACCCGTCCACGGGCAGCGGTAATTTTGGCATCTCACTATTGCAGGGCGTGTTCTCTCTCGTCAGTGGCCAGATTGCGAAAGACAATCATGATAACGTTGATGTCAGAACGCCGGTGGGAACGATAGGCATTCGCGGCACAAGCTGGTCAGGGAACATCAAGGCCATTGGCGAGGACTCCATTTTTACGCTTTTTACCGGCGCAATTGTTGTCACCAACGAAGCCGGCTCACAGGCACTGACTCTGCCAAACCAGACGGTGATCGTCACCAGTTTCTCCTCCTTGCCGAGCGTTCCGTTCATCATGACGGGCGAGCAGCTTTTTAATGTGTATGGGGAGGCTTTGCGGCTGATCAACCCGAACTGGTTCGATGACGAGGATAATTTTGATCCGGACAAAATTTCACCGGAAGCGGGTGGCAGGCGGGCATATCACGACGGCGGCGCAAATTTTCAGGCATATTCAGAGCAGGGAATTGATGGAGGAGCGTCCATCAGTGACCTGCTGAAGTCGGCGGATTTACTGGGTGGAACGGACTTGAAACTCTATAATCCGGTCACGGGAGAGGAGATTGTGGGCGTCGGCCCGCAGACAAGTTTGAACGTAAATGCGGTCGTTGATCCGACATCGGGCGCCGTGAATGGTTTTGAGATCGTGATCACCTTGAATGAGCCGGTCAATTTGCCAGTGACGATCACTTATGAAATTCGTTCAGGTTCCGCGACATCGACGGACACCGGGTTGCCGGGTGATGTGGATTTTGTCGGACTGGGGGATGGAACAATTATCATTCCGCCGGGGCAGACGACAGCTAAATTCTCAATTACGGTCGTCGAAGATGCCGTTATCGAAAATGTGGAATTCTTTATTGTTCAACTGACGGGTGCGGAGAACGCGGATATCAATGTTACCTCCAGTCAGGCGCTGGTTGTCATCACGGACGATGATATCGGCGTTATTTCTATTGGTGATGTGACGGTAGCGGGTGTTGATCTCGGTGCAAGCGGCGTGACGGTTGGCGAGGGTGCAGGGGTCATTGCCTATCAACTTGTTCTGGATAAAGCGGTGGCGCCGGGCGTGACCGTCAGCGTTGATTATGTCATTACTGGAAGCGCAACAGCGGGCAGTGATTATACGACTGACGCGGTACAGACCGTGACGTTTTTTGGCGGTACGACCGGCCTTGTGCCAGGCGCAACGGCGACAATCAATATCCCGATTATTGATGATAACCTTTTCGAAGGACCGGAGAGTCTGACGCTGACGATTGTTGGTGGATCCAGCAATGCTGTGGCGGATGCGGACGCCAATTCCTTTACAGTGACAATCGAAAATAACGATCTTCCGGTTGTGATCGCGGAGCCACCGCAGGCCGATCTTGATGAAGCAAGTAATGGTGACACGGTCGAGGGCGGATCTCTCGGTATCGGCAGCGGCAGTGGCAGTATTGCGGCCGTTAATTTCGATGCGGTGCAGACGGATTTTGACACTGCGAATTTAACGTCGGGCGGCGTACCAATTGTCCTCAGTGGCCAGGGAACAAATGTTCTTGTAGGTACTGCCGACACTCAGACCATTTTCACCGTCACTCTCAATACAGACGGGACTTATGATGTTGTTCTCGACGGCCCCATTGATCATATTGATACTCTCGGGAATAACCTCTCGACATTGGCCTTTGATCTCGCATTTTCGGTGCTCGATATAAATGGCTCGTCCGCATCCGGATCTTTTACAGTTGATGTCAATGACAGTGTTCCGGTTCTTGGAGCTGCAAGCAGTCTCATCGTGGACGAGGATGACCTTCCGGGCGGGAGCGATATAACACCGGAATCGACCACAGATACAGGGACGGCGCTGATCAATTTTGGGCTGGATGGGCCGGGTACAGTTGCGCTTGATATTAGTGGACTTCCGGATGTTACATCTCGAGGGGATCCTGTCGAATATGATTTAATGACGCTTGGCGACGGGGTCACACAGCGTGTAACGGCAGTTGCGATGCCAGACAGTGGAATTCCTCGCACCGTCTTTACACTCGATTTCGGTCCGAATGGCGTTGGCGATAACTACGGCTATACGATGACTTTGAGTGATGTCATCGATCATACGGGAGTAGGAGAGGTCGGTCGGGATTTCAGCTTCGGATATGACGTAATCGACCAGGACGGATCTATGGTTTCGGGCCTTTTTACCGCGACGATTGTCGACGATGTGCCGATTGCCAGCCCCGACGATGTTGTTCTGCCAGCTCCGCAATTGCCGGCCTATGATCTGGTTTTCGTTCTTGATACGTCAGGCTCGATGGGGCAGAGCGTTGCTGGGGGAAGCGGAACGAAAATGGCCGTATTGAAACAGGCTGTTGCCAACGTACTCGATGAATATGAACTGGCGTCAAGGGCAGTGAATATTACAATTATTGCTTTTGCCAGCGCTTCCAGCGTTGTCTTCGAAGGATCATCGATTTCGGATGCGCAGGCCTTCATTAACGATCCTGGCAACCTTGTGCCAAGTGGCGCGACCAATTATGCGGCTGCGCTCGCGGATACGGCAACTGGCGCTCAGGGCGTTCTCAGCGCAGATTTGGCTGATCCGGCATTTTCGGATTATAATATGACGGTTTATTTTATTTCAGACGGCGCGCCCAGCAGTGGTTCCGGTGTGCCGACAGGCGGAGGAAATGTCTGGCAGGAATTTGTCGACAGCAATGGTATCGAAGTTGTCGCTGTTGGGCTTGGGTCGGGTACGAGCACGCCGGAATTGGCCAAGGTTGAAAATGCCGGTGACGATCCGACAATCGTTATCAATCCCAATGATCTTGGAACGGTTCTGGTCGATAGCATTCCGGTTGTTGAAGTTGATAACGTCGTGAGCTCCGGGTCCGTGGACCAGATCGGCGCCGACGACGGTACGGTGACCTCATTGAGCTACAACGGCGCTTCCTATGATATCCCGCAAAATGGAGACTCGTTGGTTTTGGATACGGCGCTGGGCGGAAGTATTTCCATAGACGCTGCGGGAAATTACACTTATACCGCGCCGCAATCAGTTGAACCGGGATCCGTAGAAAGTTTCGAATATTTCCTGACTGATGGAGACGGGGATATCAGCAGCGCCATCCTTTCCTTTACTTTTGTCGAAAATATTGCGGGTGGCCTCATCGCGTTTGCGGCCTTTGCACCGCAACTGAATTTGATTGAGGGAACAGACGGCAGCGAGGTTTTGTTCGGTACCGATGCGTCCGAAATCATATCGGGCCTCGGGGGTGCGGATACGCTGCAGGGAAATGGCGGCAACGATATCCTCATTGGGGGTGATGGTGCTGATGTGTTTGCATTTACAGGCGCCGACACAGGCGATGTGACGATCACCGATTTTATTGTAGCTCTAGACAGCATTGATCTGGACAAGATTTTTGATGATCTTGGTATCCTCGTTGCGGATCGCGGGCAGGGAAATGCCTGGCAGTTATCGGAAATAGATGGCAAGGCCGCACTTACTTTTGTCGCGGCTGATACACCTACAATCCACTTCGAGAATTATATCAATCCGGATGTACAGGCGCTGGACGATATCGCGGCAAAAATAGTTGTCGATCAATCCTAGCTTTCAGGGTTTTTTCTGCGGGATTTAAGTCTTTTAGTTTTTCTCGCTTCCCGGCCATATGGCCGGGGATTATTTCCGTATATCCGGACGGCTTCCATCAGCAATATGAAGGAGAAAGCTGCTGCTGGCCACAGGAACCACCAGTAATTCGAAGACGTTACCATGTTGATGATGAATAGAAACAGGATGATGCTCCCGAATGTCATTACCCGCCGGTGAAATGCCTCCTGACGTTTTACATAGACACTAATCTGCTCATCCTCATCGGTTCCTTGCGTTTGGTTGTCCGGCGTGGATGGAGCGTCTTGTTGTCGCCCTTGGCCCGGGTTTGGACTTTCCCTCAGCGAAAGCGAATAGACCGGTATCGGGTCCGAAATATTTTTCACCTCTTTGTTTCCAAGGAATTCAAAATTGCGGGGAAGCTTGTTTTTTATCTGTTCAAAGACGGATCCTGAAATGCATATACCGCCGACCGGCGCCATGGCTTCCAGTCTCGCCGCGACATTGACACCTTCGCCAAAAATATCATCGCCCTCGATAATAACGTCGCCCAGATTAATTCCGATGCGGTAAAGCATCCGGTCCGAAGGTGGCAGTGGTTGGTTATCCTTGTTGATTTTATTCTGGATTTCAACAGCGCATTGTACGGCCTTGACCACACTGGAAAACTCACCGACAAGACCGTCACCTGTCATATTGACGATCCGTCCGCCATATTGCCCGATGAAATCGCGAAAGATATCCCGCGTGCTCTTGAGGTGATTGAGGGTTTTTCCCTCGTCCTCGTCCATTAAACGGCTGTACCCGGAGACATCCGCACAGAGGATCGTCGTCAGCTTTCTATCCAAATTGGAATTCATCAGCTTTTTGTCTCCAACCGTAATTCGAAAAACTGACCTTAGTGATCAGAAGCCGCCAGGAATTTTTTCTCAAGGCCGGTAGAATACGCCAAACCGGAGGCAGTCAGGATGATTTCTTCTTCCCAATTTTCCCCGACGAGGCCCTTCCGGCAAAGCGCCGCCCAGACCGATTTATTATACAAACCGCTCGCATCCTTTGCGGCGACGACATTATCTCCCACATGCATGTGATTGCCGTGGGCATGCGGCAGTCGGGTAATCCGGACGTCATCGCTATCTGGGACGGCTGCCGAACTGTCAGGATCACGCGCAAGCAATTGCAGCAAGACCAGTGTCTTGCTCTGCAGTGGGTTCAATTTCAGCTGTTTTTTTTCCAAGAGTGGTCTGTTTCCGTAAAAGTGTGAATTAAATTCTGCTTATGAATTCAACAATGGCCTGGCCGATTTCATCAGGGCTATCTTCCTGAATAAAATGCAGGCCTTTTACTGTAACCTCCGTCTGATTTGGCCAGCCGCGGCAGAATTCGCGCTGCGGGCCAACGAGTATAGACCCCGGATCGGCATTTATAAACAGCTTGGGCAAATCGGATTGGCTCAACCAGCTGGAATAACTATCAACAATCTCGACGACATCTGCCGGCTCCCCGGCGATAGGGATTTGTCTCGGCCAGGTCAGGGTTGGCCGTCTGTCTTCACCGGCTTTTCGAAAGGGGCGAGTGTATTCACGTTGTTCCTCTTCCTCCAGCTTGCGGATGATGGAACCTGGAAGCACACGCTCAACAAATATATTTTTTTCCAGCACCAATTCCTCGCCGGCGGGACTACGGAACGCCTGGAATATATTGCGGGCGGCTTCCGGCCAGGCATTCCAGTCCGGAATTGATTGAACAATCGCCTCCATATAGGCAATCCCCTTCATGGCCGCCTGATTTTGATTGGCCCAGTCAAACCCCAGTGCCGATCCCCAGTCATGAATAACGAGAGTCACATTCTTGTCCACCATGAGATAGGCCAGCAGATCATGCAGGAATGCTCGATGCTCCTTGAAGGTATATTTGTCCGGTCCGCTGTCCTGCAGTTTCTCGGAATCTCCCATGCCGATGAGGTCCGGAGCGATTAGCCGGCCTCGCCCTTCCAGATGGGGCATGACGTTGCGCCATAGGTAGGAGGAGGTCGGGTTGCCATGCAAAAACACAATAGGATCGCCTTCACCTTCCTCGATGTAGGCCATTTTAAGCCCGCGGATGGTCGCCGACTTTTTCTTGTATCTGGTCGCTGCCGTCATGATATGCTTGTCTCTTCAGTTGGTTGCGGCTTATGAATTGCCTGCCCGAACACCCATAGGTCCGGATAATAGCGCGTGCTTGGGAAGTTGCACAACAAAAGAAGACTGGCCGTTGAAATCGGTTGTCAGATTGATGAAAACTCAGGAAGGACGAGCCTGCGCATTTTTCTGGTAGGAGGTCACCAGTTTTTTGATGTCTTCCACGGTAAGTCCGTCCCGTTTGAGAACTGCGAGCATGACGGGGTCTGAAAGAATATCTTTCAATGCAGGTTCTGGGTATTTCTGTACACCGGGTTCCATATCTACCTCCTTATGCGCCGTCCTTTGATGCCGCCGTTATCCTTTAGAAGAAGGTTGGGTCATTTTTATGACGCCAATTAGACGTTTCTAGACAAAATTTGTAAAGAAAGAGCTAATTTTCCGGATCGCTTTCTTCATTATCCTTTGGTGTCCTCGTCAGCTTTTTATTTTCCAGCTCAGCATCTTTCCTGGCGCGCTGGTCGTTGTCCGTCTGGCGCTGATTTAAAGTTCGGCCAAAACGCACCCGGTTATTCCGGGCCGTGGTTTCGGAATTCTTGCGATCCCGCTTTTTACGAAACTGGTTTAAACTGACAACATCACCCATAGCGAATGCAATCCTGTTAACTGAGCACCCTGCAGATAAATTTCATATAGGATCACAGCGGACCTTTCTCAAAAGAAATCTTATCCGGCATTCATTATTTTTGGGTTTTCTGGATAAGATCATCGAGAACATAGAGGCGGATGGCGCTCGAGACATTGCCGACGCGTTTCTGATCTATTTCGGTGATCAGCTCATTCAGGCTAATGTCTCTGCGCTTCGCCATCTGTTTTAAGAGGTCCCAGAACTTGCATTCAAGGGAAATGCTTGTCTGATGGCCGGCAATCCGGACGGAATGCTTGACGATGGTCGAAGCCGTCCCGGTAATCTCAAATTCAGAATCAGCTTTTCTTTCGGGCAAAGAAGTCATTTCCCTTGTCGTCCATCACGATAAAGGCCGGGAAATCCTCAACTTCGATCCGCCAGATTGCCTCCATGCCAAATTCCTCGAACGCCTGGACCTCAACTTTTTTTATGTTGTTCTGCGCGAGTATGGCGGCTGGACCACCGATGGAACCGAGATAAAATCCACCATGCTTTTTACAGGCGTCGACGACGACTTTGCTGCGGTTACCCTTTGCCAGCATGACCATGCTCCCGCCTTCTGCCATGAACTGATCGACATAGCCATCCATGCGGCCCGCCGTCGTCGGCCCAAAAGAGCCAGAAGCATAGCCTTCCGGTTTTTTCGCAGGCCCGGCATAATAAATGATATGATCTTTAAAGTACTGCGGCAGCTCTTCGCCGTTTTCAAGCAGTTCACGTAATTTGCGGTGAGCAAGATCGCGGGCGACAATGATTGTACCACTCAGGCTCAACCTGGTCTTGATCGGGTATTGGGAGAGTGTTGCCAGAATTTCTTTCATCGGCCGGTTGAGGTCGATTTGGATGACATGGCTTTCAAGATCCTTGTCGGTCACTTCCGGCAAATATTTCGCCGGATTCGTCTCCAGTTGCTCGAGGAAGATGCCGTCTTTTGTAATCTTGCCTTTGACCTGGCGATCCGCGGAACAGGAAACGCCAATGCCGATGGGAACGCTGGCGCCATGGCGGGGCATCCGGACCACGCGGACATCATGACAGAAATATTTTCCGCCGAACTGGGCGCCAATACCTATGCCTTGCGCGATTTTCAGAATTTCCTTTTCCATCTCGAGATCGCGGAACGCGCGGCCGTATTCATTGCCGCTCGTGGGCAATTCGTCATAATATTTGGTTGAAGCAAGTTTGACCGTTTTCATGGTGTCTTCCGCGGATGTGCCGCCGATGACCACGGAAAGATGATAAGGCGGACAGGCCGCCGTGCCGAGCGACATCATCATCTCTTCAATAAAAGGGACGAGCCGGTCTGGAGTCAGAACGCTTGGTACCGCCTGATGGAGGAAGGATTTATTGGCGGAACCACCGCCTTTCGCGACAAACAGGAACTCGTAGGCATTGCCATTCGTCGCGTAAATGTCGATTTGCGCCGGAAGGTTGGTGCCAGTGTTTTTCTCTTCGAACATGCTGATCGGGGCAAGCTGCGAATAGCGGAGGTTGGTTTCGGTATAGGTCTTAAAGACACCGCGCGACAGTTGCTCCTTGTCCGTGCCGTCCGTCCAGACATACTGGCCTTTTTTGCCCATGATGATCGCCGTACCGGTGTCCTGGCATCCTGGCAACACCATCCCGGCGGCGATATTGGCGTTTTTCAGGAGCTCCGTCGCGACGAATTTGTCATTTTCCGAGGCTTCGTCGTCTTTTAGGATATTTGCGAGTTGCCGCAGATGCTTGGGCCGCAGCAAATGGGCCACCTCGTGCAGGGCTTCAGCGGCCAGCAAGGTCAGGGCTTCGGGTTCGATTTTCAGGATTTCCCGGCCGTCCACAGTAATAGTGGAAACATGTTTGTCAGTCAGCTTACGATACGGGGTGTCATCTTTTCCAAGGGAAAACATTTCCTGATAAAGAAATTCGGGCATGGACAAGCTTTCATTCTTTGATTTGAATGGGTGAAAAATCTATGGGCAACTTAGCTATTTTTTGCGGAAGGCATCAAGGGTTATTATCTCCCCTTGCTTCTCGGATTGCTTTTCATCCATCGTCTTCGCTCCTTCTTCAGTCGCTTCCGTCCTGGTTTTCGGCGATGGCATTTCTTTTGAAACAGGAGCTAACCCACTGAACTGCAGACCAAACTGAACGGATGGGTCAGCAAACGCAGTAAGGGCGTTAAACGGGATGGTCAGCGTTTCACGCTTGTGGTTGAAGCTGAGATCGACGCTAAAATAGTCGGGTTCCACCACCACATCCCAGAATTGGTGCTGCAGAACGATTGTCATTTCATCCTTATAACGCTCGGACAAATGGGATGGGATGAAAACGCCGGGAAAGCGTGTCTTGAAAGTGATGTAGAAATGCTGCTCACCGGGCAGGCCATGCTTGGCGGCATGACGGAGCGAATTGCGGACAACTTCGAGAAGCGCCATTTCAACCATCTTGCTATAATTGATTTCGTCATCCATGACAGACGGCACCCCCCGCTTCCCATGCTCACGCACAGCGTTATTTCATTTTTAAGTTCTGTCAGCAGCATTTCACAACTGACAGTTCTTGAAGGTAAGTGAAGGGGCTTCTGTTGCCAGGTGCCCCTCCGAACCCCGTGTAGTGCAATTAAGCAGCTACGGCAAATGCTTCGTTGTTATCGTTAGCATTTATAGATTTGACCCCGTTATACGGTGGTATCATGCCGGGCAAAAATTACACCTTTACTGCGCACGTCGAGCCTATTTCGCCCCCATCAGAAATACAGAAAATTCTATGCTTCTATCTGTACTTATGGTGGAGGCGCCGGGTACCGCCCCCGGGTCCGTAACGTTTATTCCATGCAACGTTTATCGCCATAGTTGGTCACCCAACATCCCCAATATAGGTGTTTGTTGCGATAATTGAAAGAGGCCTTATAATCAAAATTTCTTAATGGTTAATTCTGTTTAAGATAATAAAGCTGTGATCAAACATATCCTTTTCGGATTTTTCATGAAATTCACAAAGGTCTTCCAACCAGTCGCCCGGAATAATGGGTGGAAAAAAGGTATCGCCGTCGACAGTCGCATGGACGCGGGTTAAATAGAGACGGTCAAGCTGATCCATACTTTGCCGGTAAATCTCCGCTCCGCCAATGATGACCATTTCCCCGGCGCCGATTGCCCGGGCCGCCTCGGTTCCGGCGATCAGGGCATCGCTCAAGGAATGAACGACAATCGCGCCTTCTTTCTTGAATGCTTGATCCCGCGTGATGATAATGTTCGGTCGTCCCGGCAGCAGGCCGGGGAGTGACTGGAACGTTTTCCGCCCCATGATGATCGGCTTGCCCATGGTGGTTTTCCTGAACCATTTCAGGTCATTTGAAAGCCGCCAGGGAAGGCCATTATCGGCGCCAATCACATTGTTTTCGGAAACGGCCACCATGGCCGAGAGGATAATGTCTGTCACACGAGCACCTTAAACGGCGACTTTAGCCGGAATATGCGCCGCCGCCTCATAGCCAATAAGCTCGAAATCATCATACTTGAAGGCGAAAATATCCTTGATATCGGTGTTGATCCGCATGGAGGGGAGCTTGCCAAGGATGCGGGCGAGCTGAATATCCGCCTGCTCTATATGATTGGCGTAAAGATGGGTATCGCCGAAACTATGGATAAATTCACCGGGCTGAAGATCACAAACTTGCGCGACCATCATGGTGAGCAGGGCGTAGGAGGCGATGTTGAACGGGACACCCAGAAAGACATCGGCGCTTCGCTGATATAGCTGACAGGACAGTCTGCCGTTTGCCACATAAAACTGGAAAAGGCAGTGACAGGGCGGGAGCGCCATATTGTCGACCTCGGCGGGGTTCCATGCGCTGACGATCAGGCGCCGCGAATTAGGATTGGTTTTGATCTGTGATGTCAAATTGGATATCTGGTCAATCGAGCGGCCATCGCCAGCAGGCCAGGAGCGCCATTGCGATCCGTAAACCGGTCCGAGGTCACCGTTTTCATCCGCCCATTCATCCCAGATGCGTACGCCATTTTCCTGCAGATATTTGACATTAGTGTCGCCTGCAAGAAACCACAGGAGTTCGTGAATAATCGATTTCAGATGCAGTTTCTTGGTCGTCAGCATCGGAAAACCCTTTGAGAGGTCAAAGCGCATCTGATGGCCGAAGATGCCGTAGGTGCCAACCCCGGTCCGATCCGCCTTAAACACGCCGCTCTGGCGCACGGTTCGAAGAAGATCAAGATATTGTTGCATTCGGCGACGTCCTGGAAAGTCCAAAATGAATATCTGTAGAATAGAGCAATTCTGCTCCGATTGTCAGTTCTAAATCTTTGGATTTTTACTCGATTTTCTCGTCAACGAAGGCGCGGCCCTCCCGGTCCTCGATTTCAAGGACCCAAACGTCGGAATCAAATTTGATTTGCCTCTCGATATAGGCATCTGCCGTCGCTTCTTCCACCCAGTCGGGGCCTGTTCCCTTGAGCCATATCCGGGTACCGCCATCGAAACCCGTTGTCGGCGTCAGCACCCTGCAACCAGCGCCCAGGCGATTAATTTTGATGAGCACGGAGCCCGCCGTCTCATCGCCGCGCCGGGTTACCATCACCGGTACATTTTCCACAGCGCATCTGCGGATATAGGCTTTCACCCAGAGTTCGGCTTTAAGGCGGGGTTCCAGTGTGTTTTTTTCCTATCCTGAGACGTCTTGCATCTGCGCGATCAAAATCTCGTCGCGGAGCCTGAGCAGCCGGTTACGTCCATGTATATTGTCTTTTACCTCAAAAACCTTTGCCGCCTCTTCAAGAAGCGGCAGCGCCCGGTCGCCATATTTTTCAATATAGTGCTGCGCGACTCTGCCTGTCAGGTCATGGATTTCCGTTATTTCTCGGTCCAAGGTCATGAAAGCCTTTGCACCTCCTGATGGCGCGGGCAGGAAACTACATGATCATTGACCATGCCGACTGCCTGCATAAAGGCATAGACGATCGTCGGGCCAACAAACTTGAAGCCGCGTTTTTTAAGATCCTTCGAGATTGCCTGGCTGAGCGGCGTTTCCGCCGGTACCTCGGCCAAGGAGGCGCGGTTATTTTGCAGCGGTTTGCCGTCAAGATACTGCCAGAGCAACCTTGAAAAACCGCCCGCCTCCTTCTCCTCGATTTCCAGAAAAAGCTTCGCGCCGGTAATGGTACCGAGAATCTTTGCCCGGTTGCGGATGATCCCGCTATCTTGCATGAGCGCTTCCACCTTGGCCTCATCGTACCTTGCAATAATCTCCGGATCGAAGTAATCGAAGGCCACCTTAAAATTCTCTCTTTTCCGCAAAATCGTGATCCAGGAGAGTCCGGCCTGAAACCCGTCGAGAATCAGTTTTTCATAAAGGGCGCGGCTGTCATATTCAGGCACCCCCCATTCTTCATCATGATAGGCCTTGTAAAAGGGATCCGCCCCATACCATGTGCATCCTTCACTCATATGCAATACCTCACTCATTCATGGATCCTGAACCAGTCTTCTATCAGGGCGGTGAAGCGAATTCCAGATATTCAGGCCGTTTGAGTTTGACCCCCTCGGGTTCCATTGCTTCCTCCGTCAGATTGTCGATCCGCACGAGCGCGAGGCCCTGGCCATTGGCGAAAGAGCGGACTTCGGCGATTTCTGAGCCGTTTTGCGTGATTACGTCGCCGGGGCTGAGTGTACCGTCGTAGGTGATCTGGAACAAACGCTTCTTGATCTTGGCGCGGTGCTTGGTGCGGGCGGTGAGTTCCTGGCCGACATAGCAGCCCTTGTTGAAGCTGACGCCTCCCAACTCCTCGAAATTAGCCTCCAAAAGAAAGTTCTTCTCCGGAATAATATCGCTCCCGCCTTCCGGAATACCATATGCAAGGCGGAGCGCCTCATAATCCTCATGGAGCACCATCGTTGCACCGGGGACGGCGGTCGTTGGGTCGAACCCTATTGGGGCAATAATCCGGATGCCCATCGCCAGCAATCGCGGATCGGCAAAATATAAAATGTCACAGTCCTTTTTAACCGCACCCGTCTCTTCAGGAAGTCCGATCGCCACAAGTGCCTCCTCGCCGAAGAGCGCGTAAACCGAATATCCGCTTTCGGCGATCGTTACATTGGCGCGAAGCTTGTACATGGTGAGCCGCCGGACAAGATCGTCCTTTCGGTCGGCTGCGCAATCGAGGAGATAACCCTCCCCCTGTTTCAGAACGAAGAAATCATGCAGGAATTTTCCCTGCGCGGTCAGGAGAGCTGCATAGATAGCTCGCGTCTCGCTGACCTGATCCATATCATTAGTGATCAGATTCTGCAAAAAACCATGCGTGTCCTTGCCGGTGAGCGCGAGTACGGCCCTATTTTCAAGCAGAGTGATTTTCATTTCCGTCATCAGCTTGTCCAAAGTGGTAACCAGATCCCTAAATTCAATGATTAACAGGTATGCCAGGATCCCGCCCTTGGCAAGAGGAGCCCTGCGTATTATGAAGAATGATAATTTTTAACTTCCTTCTATGCAACGGACTTGCCCATGGACGCGGCTCATTCTGAAACGACGGTGACATCTCTTGCTGGGGACAGCCGTCTTGTCCTCCGCCAGCCAGACGACTGGCATGTGCATTTGCGGGATGGGGAGATGCTGGCGTCTGTCGCCGGCTATACCGCCCGGCAGTTCGCGCGCGCGATTATCATGCCGAACCTTGTGCCCCCGGTAACCACTGCCGCAGCGGCTGAAAGCTACCGCGCGCGTATTCTGGCGGCGCTTCCCGATATTGCCGGTTTTACGCCCCTGATGACCTGCTATCTGACCGATACCATTGAGGCGATGGAAGTGGAGCGCGGGTTCACCTCCGGCGACTTCGCGGCCGCCAAGCTCTATCCGGCCAACGCGACGACGAATTCGAGCCACGGTGTTACCGATATCCGCCGTATCTATCCGGTGCTGGAGGCAATGCAGCGGATTGGCATGCCGCTTTTGGTGCACGGTGAGGTGACCGACCGTGAAATTGATATTTTTGATCGCGAGGCAGTGTTTATTGATCGCATACTTACGGGGCTGATCCGGGATTTTCCTGCGCTTAAAGTGGTGTTCGAGCATATTACGACCAAGGACGCCATCGCCTTTGTCGAGGAAACCGGCCCGACACTCGCGGCAACCATTACGCCCCACCATCTCACCTTTAACCGCAATGCGATGTTCCAGGGCGGCATCCGTCCGCATTTCTATTGTCTGCCGGTGGCGAAAAGGGAAGTGCATCGGCTTGCCTTGCGCCGGGCGGCGACGTCTGGATCAGCGAAGTTTTTTTTGGGTACTGACTCTGCGCCCCATACGGCCAAGGACAAGGAGACGGCGTGCGGCTGTGCGGGATTGTTCAACGCACCTTATGCCCTCGAAAGCTATGCCGCGGTTTTTGAGGAGGAAGGCGCACTCGATAAGCTGGAAGCCTTCGCGAGCGAGAACGGCCCGAAATTTTATGGCTTGCCGCTGAACGACGGGAAGGTCGTGTTGGAACGCGTGGAGAATATGGTTCCCGAAACTCTCTCATGCCCGAAAGGAAACATCGTCCCGTTCCATGCGGGCGAGACATTGAAATGGCGGTTCGCTGGTTCTCTCGCGACGTAATGACCGTGTGCCCTCGTCACAACCCGGTCAGACGATCTGCCCTTCGGTTTCCGGCCCAATAAAATCTACATGGATATGATTGCCGTCTGGATCGAAGATATTGACCTGAAGAATGCCGAACTCCGGTACGCGATCCAGTCTGTAGTCCATTCCCTTGTCCTCAAGGACTTGGACAAAGGAAGTCAGGCCCGTCGCAGCAAAGGCAAAATGCTCAAGTTTGGGATCGTCGCCTGACGCCGGTTTGTCGATCCCGATCAAATGCACCGCCGCCTGTTCGCCCGTATAGAGCCACGCACCCGGAAATCGAAAGGGAGGCCGTTTCCCAAGCGTCATTCCGAGAACGTCCTGATACCAGGCGACCATATTTTCAAGATTAGCTGTGCGGATATTGACGTGATTGAGGGGCCCCAATTGCATATTCTCTCCTATTTCGGATACTATTTGAATTGTAGGACGTTTTTACGGCTCCTCCAACCCACTTTCACATCGCGGGAAAGGTCGTTCGGATTGCCAGTTGTCCTGGATCCCGATTAACTGCATTATCTCAATGCAGCTTGTATTGGCTATCAGCGAATCGGAGTTCGTTCGGGTAGATGAGTTTATTGGAGGCGAAGCGAACCGAGTGCAGACGGCCATCAAGCTTGCTTTCCCAAAAATCGAGAAATTTCTTCAAGGTCGGATATTTTGGCGCAAGATCATATTCCTGCCAGATATAGGTTTGAAGAAAGTCCGGATAATCCGGCAGGTGATATAGAATTTCAGCTGTTGTCAGAACATAGCCGTTTAATTTTCTCTCCAATTCTTTCATTTTGAACTCCGTTTCCATTTACGCAACAGGGGAGCAGTCTGCCCTTCTTTTAATATTAGAAGATAATCATTAACAATCAATTGCTTACTTAATTTTGTCTTTCATATGAAGACGTGTACGGGCTATAACGGGTGAAATATTAACGAAGAAAAAGGAAAAATCATGAGCGATAGCTTCAGGGCGCTGGTCATTGAGGACCATGACGGCAAGCAGCAGGCCAGTTTCAAGAATCTGACAATTGCGGATCTGCCGGACGAAGACGTGCTGGTGGAGGTTTCCTATTCGACGCTCAATTACAAGGACGGACTGGCGGTTTCGGGCAAGGGGATTGCCCGCCGTTTGCCAATGGTCGGCGGTATCGACCTCGCAGGAACCGTTCTGGAAAGCGCTTCGGGTAATTTCAAGCCGGGCGACAAGGTGATCGTCAATGGTTACGGCCTGTCGGAACTTTACTGGGGCGGATATAGCCAAAAGCAGAAACTCAAGTCCGAGTGGCTGATCAAGCTGCCGGACGCCTTCACCATGCAGGAAGCCATGGCTATCGGCACGGCAGGCTATACGTCAATGCTCTGTGTGCTCGCACTCGAGAAGGCAGGGATCACGCGGGAAAAAGGCGAAGTCCTGGTCACCGGTGCCGCCGTCGGCGTCGGGTCCGTCGCCATCGCCCTGCTCTCGAAACTGGGCTATCGCGTGATTGCCTCCAGCGGGCGGGCGGAGACACATGAGTATCTCAAGAAACTTGGCGCTTCCGACGTGATAAGTCGGGAGGAGACCATGGGGAAGGGCCGCCCGTTTGACAAGGAGCGGTGGGCGGGCGCCGTCGATTGCGTCGGCAGCAAAATCCTGGCCTCCGTCATTGCCCAGATCAATTATGGCGGCGCCGTCGCCGCCTGCGGCCTTGCGGGAGGCAATGACCTGCCAACATCTGTATTGCCTTTTATCTTACGCGGTGTTTCCCTGTTAGGCGTGGATAGCGTCATGGCGCCTCGGGAGAAACGGGAAGAGGCCTGGGCGCGTCTCGCTGTCGATCTTGATAAGTCGCTTTTCGACGATATGACGGTCCTGGAGCCGATGAGCAATCTTCCGGCTCTCGCTGAGCAAATCATCAAGGGCCAGATCAGGGGTCGGGTGGTGATCGACGTCAACGCCTGACATCGTAAAGGAACTTCTTAAGGGCGGCCCTTGGCAATAAAGAACGGATTGTCATGGCCGTCCTTGCCATATTGAAGCGGCTTGCCGTCGAGCGTTTCGACGGAACCGCCCGCTGCCTCAAGAATGGCTTGCCCCGCGCCGATATCCCATTCCATGGTGCGGCCGAATCGCGGGTAGAGGTCCGCCTTGCCTTCGGCGACCAGGCAGAGCTTGAGCGATGATCCGGCAGAGATCAACTCCGCCACGTTAAATTTCCCGATATATTCATCGGTTTCCGGCGTCCGGTGAGACCGGCTGGCGACGACCGTTAACCCATCCGCAGGTGGGACGCGCGCCGATATTGCTTGCGGAACGCTCTCTTCGTCCTGCCGCCAGACCTTGCCGGGGCCTTCGGCAAAATAGGTGATGTTTTTGGCCGGGATATGGATGACGCCCATGGTTGGGCGGCCATGCTCTATGAGCGCAATGTTGACAGTAAACTCACCGCGCTTGTGGATGAACTCTTTGGTCCCATCCAGTGGATCGACGAGCCAGAAAATGCCGCCGGATAAATCAGGCGTCGCACCCGCGGCATTGCTTTCCTCGGCGAGGATAGGAATATCCGGGGAAACTTCCTTCAAGCCTGCCAGAATAATCCTTTCGGCGGCGACGTCGGCCTCTGTTACGGGAGAGGCATCAGATTTGGTTTTAACGTCGAAATCCTGATTGTAGATCGTTAGTATCTTGTCCCCGGCCTCGCGAGCGATGCGGGTGATTGCCCTTGTCAAGGCCGGGCGGTCGAGTTTCATACTCTGCTTCCTGAAATGTAAGGTGTTGCTCTCAGGCCGTAACATATCGATAAAAATGCCTGTGTCATTAGCTTGATTAAAATAATCGCGCCGTTAATTGCCTGAAGTCAGGTATCCCGGACTTTACATGACCATTTTTACTCCCATTATAGATCTATGAAAGAATTTACAATTGCGCCCGACGCAAAGGCACCGAATCTAAGTGAAATTCTGGAAGGGGTGGATCACACCGGTACATCCGTAAGCCTTCCCGTGGTCGTCGAAAAACCGCTGACCCTGTTCCTTAACGGTCAGGAGATTGTGACTATGATGACCATTGCGGATTATCCTGATTACCTTGCACTCGGTTATCTTCTGAACCAGAATATGCTGCGCGAAGACGATCACGTCACCGGCATCGACTATGACGATGACCTCGGCGTCGTTGTGGTGCGAACGGCGCGAAAGACGGATTTCGAAGAAAAGCTGAAGAAAAAAACCCAGACCTCCGGCTGTGCGCAAGGAACCGTTTTCGGCGATGTCATGGAGAAGTTTGAGGATATTTGCCTCGATCCGGACGCTGTCTTGAAAACTTCCTGGATATATACCCTGTCGCGAAAAATAAACCAGCAACCTTCACTCTATCTTGAGACCGGCGCCATTCATGGATGTGTCCTTTGTGAAGAGAATGTGCCGTTGATTTATATGGAGGACGTCGGCCGTCATAACGCCATCGACAAAATTGCCGGGTATATGTGGCGGCACAAGGTCTCGCCCAAGGCAAAGATATTCTATACCACCGGCAGGTTGACGTCCGAGATGGTGATAAAGACCGTGCAGATGCAAATTTCCATCGTTATCTCGCGCTCGGGCTTCACCGCCTGGGGCGTCGATCTTGCGCGGCAGGCCGGACTTACCCTGATCGGCCGAGCCAAGGGGAAACGGTTTGTCTGTCTGTCCGGTGCCGAGAGACTGGTCTATGACGCGGATCCGGATCAGGTGCCGGAAGAATCTGGAAAATTTCAGCGAAAGGCATCGCGATGACGGAGCCAACGCCAGAGTTTCCCTGTCTGTTGCTGGCGGGCGGACAGTCGCGGCGGATGGGTGGAGGGGCGAAATTTCTTCAGGAACTGAGAGGCAGAACCCTGCTTTCGCGCATTGTTGATACCCTTCGGCCCCAGGTGACGGAGATGGTGCTGAATATGAACATGGACATTGAAGATATTGTTTCTCCAGATATCGCGGTGCTGAAGGATAGCGTCAGTGGGTTCGTTGGTCCGCTTTCTGGCATATTAACCGGTTTAGAATATTTTAATGAAAAGAAAGTTGACGCAAGCCATATGCTGAGCGTTCCAACGGATGCGCCCTTTATGCCAGCCGATCTCGTGAGCCGGCTCGCGGCGGCTTTGGGCCCGCGTGATAACACAATCGTCATGGCAAGATCTGCGGGCCGGGTTCACCCGGTGGCCGCGCTTTGGCCGCTCTCGCTTGCATCGGATTTGCGCGCCGCGCTGGTGGGGGAGGATTTGCGAAAAATTCTTGTCTTCGCCGACCGTTATACTCGGGTTGAAGTAACCTGGGAAGACGATGAAGGTGATCCCTTTTTCAATATCAACAGGCCGGAGGATCTCGCAGAGGCCGAGCGACGATTGCAGCAGGAAGCAGTTTAGCGCGCTTTCGCCGGGATATTGATAAGCGCGACGCCAAGAATGGCGACCCCTAATCCGAGCGCGACAGCCATGGAAAACTGCTCGCCAAGAACGACGATGCCAAGCATGACGCCTATCCCCATGCGCAGATAGCTCTGGCTGGCAGTACCGAGTGATCCCAACGTATTGATCAGGCGAAAATAGAGGAGGAGCGCAAGGGTGGTTCCAAAGATCCCGAGCGTTACAATGGCGGCAACAGAGATCAGGGATGGCGACAGCGTCCATGGCTTATCAATTATAATCGAGGCCGGTATCAGAACGCATGAGGCTGAGATCATCACCCCCGCCGCCGTGACGGTAAAGGGCAGGGCATGGAACTTCTTGCCGTTGATGGCGGCAAAGCCATAGAGCATGGCGCTCAAGAGGATCGCGAGCTGCGCGAAGACCTGCTGTCCAAGACTTTGCAATGCATCGACGCCGATAATCAGGATAACCCCGGCCAGTCCGATAAAGGCGCCGACAATTTTTCTGAAACTCACGGTTTCATGCTTTGTAACGAACCAGGTCAGGAAAAAGACGAAAATCGGTGATGTAGAGTTCAGCACGGTTGCGAGGCCACTTTCCACATATTGCTGCCCCCAGGCGAGCAATGTCCAGGCGCCGAAACTGTTAAAAAAAGCCTGGATAAGGAAATTACGCCAGGTGGCAAGATCCCTTGGCAGCCTGTATCCGTGCCGCCAGATCACAACAAGGAGAATGGCCGCGGCGACGGAAACGCGCAAGGCCACCAGCGATGCTGGCGGGATCGTCTCAAGACCGACACGAATGAACAGGTAGGAGGACCCCCAGAGGCTCGCCAGAAGAACAAGCAGAAGATACTCCTTTGGCCGGTTGATTTCTGCAACTGTAATGGGACTTGCCTCTTTTTTTGTAGAACCGTTGACTACCGTGAAGAATAACCGGGCTTTTTATTTTTTGGTTCGTTCGTGGTCGAACTATAGCCACGATGGCAAAGGAAGCTCGAAGCCGAAAGCTTAAGTTCGTGCAATCCGGTAGTCGGTGGCCGCTATTGTCAGCGTACACCCGTCTCGAATTCTTCCGATGGGAATCCCAGTTCTGCTAGACCCTCTTCAAGATAATCTCCAAGCTGGTTGATGCTGACGAGATAGCTGGCAATGCGAGCCGGATTGAGGTCGCGGGCCTCCTCAAGCGCATCCTCCCATTCGTCGGCACTGAAACTGCCTCGGCCGACCCAGACAAGAGCAACAAGGTTGATTTTTTCTTCTTCGTTCAGTTCGTCAATTTTGGTTTTGAGTTCTTCCAGTTCCTCATTTTCCAGTACATTGAACTCCATGTCCTCATCGATCGGCGGAATATTATCCAGATCAACTTCCTCGAATGGATTGGAAGCGTTTAGGGCGAGGGATGCGATAATCAAGTCGCATACTTTTTCAAGTGGTATCTGAAGCTCGTCCTGCACGTTCATATGGCTCCCTTGCCGTATTTTCATATCAAATAAAGCTAATTTAAAAATTACTGAATGTCGAAGAAAGATTTGCGTGTGCATTACGATTATTCGAGGAGTTCAAGCTCGACCGAATTAACAGGCAGTATGTTCTGCATTCTCATCCGTAGATGCTCCGATACATTTGGATCGAGGCCGGCGATCGTGAGCGAGATGACAAGATGGTCATTCTCCCGCCGGGCATGCAGGTTTTCGGGCACCAGATTTCGAAGCGCGAAATTCTCAACGATACGCGAAAGAACGGAGGGTTCTATTGCGGATTGGATCGTAAAATGACTAAAGCGGGGTTTGAGATGGACGCGATGATCCACGGGAGTCGTTTGAGAGGCAGTCAGGGCCGGCATGATCTATATCCACGGAAAATCAGAAAAATTATGAGTATTCGTTTGCAAAGGCTGCACCGCAGCCCGTTATCCCGGCTCTTGATCTAGAGAGCCGGGCTCATAATTCGGGAAATTCGGGCGATCTGATATCCGCGGACCATGAATGCATCGTAACAGTTATTTCATCGCGGAAAAAGCCTTATGTCTCCCCGAGCAGCTTTTTGCGCTGGCGCTGGATGACATTGCTCAAGAACTGACTGACCGCCTTGATACGGGCAAGGTCGTGGATATCTTCCGGCGTATTGAGCCAGAAAGTCCGTTGAACCTCGATCTCTTCCTGAAGCAGGCAGACCAGTTCCGGATATTCGTCAGCAACGAAACAATGCAGGATGCTGACGCCCGCACCCGCCAGCGTCGCCTGAAATTGGAACACGATGCTCGAGCTCTTGAGGCCCACACTGGGGTTTCCGATAATGTCAGAGAGGTACAGCAACTGTGGATCGGGAACCAGTTCATCGATATAGGAGATGAAATTATGGTCGCGCAGATCGTCAACCGTCATAATCGGCGGATGCGTTGTGAGATAGTCCCGGCTCGCATAAAGACGCAGGCGGTAATCCGTCAGCTTGCGGGACACAAGCCGTCCGGATTTCGGGCGGGCCAGGGTAATGGAGAGATCGGCCTCGCGCTTTGACAAGCTGACGAAGCGGTCATTGGCGACAAATTCGAGCTCGATTTTTGGGTGTAATTGCTGAAACGCGGTCAGCTCTTTTGCAAGGAACTGACTGCCGAAACCTTCCGGAACGCCTAGACGCACCGTACCGGTCAGTGTCTGGTTCTCGCCGCCGACAGTATCCTGTATGGATGCTGACGCGCTCTCCATCCTTTCGGCCTGCGGAAGCAGCCGCTCTCCGGCCTCCGTCAGAACAAACCCGCGTGACGTCGCCTCGAATAATTTGGCGTCGAGTTTTTCCTCCAAAGCGAGGACACGGCGGCTCACTGTGGTATGATCCACTTTAAGAGCTTTAGCCACTTCCGTCAGGCGGCCTTTGCGGCTAAGCTCTAAAAAGAAACGGATATCGTTCCAATCAAAAATAAGAATCTCCGTATGTGCAATTTTACACAGGGAATGTGCATTTTTATCTAGTTACTTTGCATTTTTACCTATGTAAAGTTCAGCTGGCAAGAATCTTTTGGGAGTGGACCTAATGACAGAACAATTGAAACATTATATCGGCGGACAGTATGTTGCCGGTAAATCCGGGCGCTTCAGCCCCGTTTATAATCCAAGCACTGGCGAGCATAAGGCGGATTTGCCCTTGGCAACCGAAGCCGAAGTCGGTGACGCCATTGCCAACAGTCAGGCAGCCTTTCAGGGCTGGGCGGATACCTCCCCGATCACCCGCGCCCGCGTGATGTTCAAGTTCAAACAGTTAGTCGAAGCGAATATCGAGGAACTTGCGGCGCTGCTGTCAAGTGAGCATGGCAAGGTTCATTCCGACGCAAAAGGATCCATCATTCGTGGTATTGAGGTTGTCGAATTTGCCTGTGGTATTCCGCATCTTCTGAAGGGGGAATTTTCGGACAATGTCTCTTCGGGGATTGACATGTATTCCATGCGCAAGCCGCTTGGCGTCGTTGCCGGTATTACACCGTTCAACTTTCCGGCCATGGTGCCAATGTGGATGTTTGCCGTTGCCATTGCCTGTGGAAACACATTCGTGCTGAAACCGTCAGAAAAAGATCCCTCCTTGCCGATGCGGCTCGCAGAGCTGATGCTTGAGGCGGGCGCGCCGAAGGGCGTTCTCAATGTCATCAATGGTGATAAGGTTGCCGTGGATACCATTCTCGACGATACGCGGGTTAAAGCCGTCAGCTTCGTTGGCTCTACACCGATCGCCAAGTATGTCTATGCTCGCGCGGCGGCGGCAGGCAAACGAGTGCAAGCCATGGGCGGCGCGAAAAACCACATGCTGGTCATGCCGGATGCGGATATAGACAAGGCCGTCGATGCGTTGATAGGCGCGGGTTACGGCTCGGCCGGGGAGCGCTGCATGGCAATCTCGGTTGCCGTTGCCGTTGGCGACGCCGGGGATGAACTCATCGAAAAGCTGACGCCGAAAGTCCGGGGTCTGAAAGTCGGCCCGAGTGCGGCGGACGGCGATATGGGACCGCTGGTCACCGCCGAGCATCTGGCGAAGGTCAAAGGCTATGTCGATCTCGGGATCCAGGAAGGCGCGGATCTGGTCGTTGATGGCCGCGATTTGAAGCTTCAGGGGTATGAGAACGGCTACTATATGGGCGGTTGCCTGTTCGACAACGTCAAAACCGATATGCGGATTTACAAGGAAGAGATTTTCGGCCCGGTTCTTTCGGTTGTCCGCGCGCCGACATTCAATGAGGCGATTGAAATGGTCGACAAGCATGAATTTGGTAACGGCACGTCGATCTTCACGCGCAACGGCGATGTTGCCCGCGCTTTCTCGAACAATGTTGAAATCGGCATGGTCGGCGTGAATGTACCGATCCCGGTTCCGCTTGCATTCCATAGCTTCGGCGGCTGGAAAAATTCTGCCTTTGGCGACCACAATCAGCATGGACCAGAAGGGGTGCGGTTTTATACGAAAGTGAAGACGGTCACTTCGCGCTGGCCCGACAGCATCAAGGCTGGCGCTGAATTCGTTATGCCAACGCATAAGTAAAATTGATAAAAAACGCTCCGGTCCTTGTGGCCGGAGCAATGATTTCCGGGGAGATTATCATGGCCAGAATTGGTTTTGTAGGTGTCGGTAATATGGGCGGGCCAATGGCTCTTAATCTGCTCAAAGCCGGGCATTCGGTAAAAGTCTTTGATCTGTCCGCGGACGCGGTCGCCCTTTGCGTTGCAAAAGGGGCAGAAGCCGCGGCGACCGCAACGGAGGCAGCCGCCAATGTCGGTGTTGTTGTTAGCATGTTGCCCAAGGGTGATCATGTCCGCGCGGTCTATCTCGGCGACAAGGGTATTCTCGCCGCGGCTGTTCCGGGGACGCTTTTTATTGATTGTTCGACCATCGATGTGGCGACAGCTCGTGATGTTGAAAAAGCGGCGACGGTGGCAGGCATGAATATGGTCGATGCCCCGGTTAGCGGCGGTGTCGGCGGCGCGGCGGCGGGCACGCTGACCTTTATGGTCGGTGGAAGCAAGGGCGCGTTCGAGGCCGCAAAACCCATTCTGGAGGCCATGGGCAAGAATATTGTCCATACTGGTGGACCTGGTAACGGGCAGGCGGCGAAAATCTGTAACAATATGATCCTTGGCATATCGATGATCGGCGTCTGCGAAGCCTTTGTGCTGGCGGAAAAACTCGGTCTCGCGCATCAGACGATGTTTGATATCGTCTCTACCGCGTCCGGTCAGTGTTGGTCACTTACCAGCTATTGCCCGGTTCCAGGTCCGGTGCCGACAAGTCCGGCCAACAACGGCTACAAACCGGGGTTTTCGGCGCAGAATATGCTGAAGGACCTGCATCTCAGCCAGGATGCGGCGGAAGGCTTTGGTGCCACGACGGCGCTCGGCAAGGCCGCCATGGACCTTTACGAAAAATACGTAAGCGGTGAGGGCCGGGAGGCCGACTTCTCAGGCATCGTCAATATGATCAGGAAATCGTGACTGGGGAAATCGGCTTACAGATCGTGAATATTGCAGGAGGGCGGATCGAGTATCGCTCGGTCGACGCTCTCGATGCGGAAAATCCTGTTCTTGTGTTTCTGCATGAAGGGCTGGGCTGCACAGCACTCTGGCGGGATTTTCCGGACCAGCTTTGCGCTGCTACGAGATGCGCGGGGCTCATCTACAGCCGCTTCGGATATGGTAAATCAGATCCCTGCGTCCTGCCCCGCCCACTTGATTATATGGAGCGTGAAGCGGCGGATCTCTTACCACAGGTCCTCGCATATTTTGGCATCAGTAATTTTATTCTTGTCAGTCATTCGGACGGCGCGTCAATCGCTCTTATCTATGCCGGATTAAAGGGACAAATATCTCCCCGATCCCTCGTCGTCATGGCGCCACATGTATTTTGCGAGGATATTTCCATCCGTGGGATTGAGACTGCAAAACAGGCTTTTGAGCAGGGTAATTTGAAATCAAAGCTAGAAAAATTCCATGGAAATAACACGGAATGCGCCTTTCGTGGCTGGAACGACGCCTGGCTTAGTCCCTTGTTTCGAAAATGGACTATTGAAAGCTTCTTGCCGGAAATTGCTGTTCCTATCCTTGCCATACAGGGACTGGATGACGCATACGGAACCCTTGCGCAGATTGATGCAATCGAGCGTTCCGTCGCCGGTAGTTTTCAAAAGCAGCTTCTGGAAAGCTGCGGGCACAATCCCTGGCTGGAAAAGCGGGCGGACGTCCTGAAGCGGGCAAGCGAATTTATTAAGGGATCCTGACCCTAAATCCGAGACATGAAAATCACGTCTGAAAAATCGTATTCGTACAAACAATAATGCTTGCGGTTCTGTGCGGTATGATCGACTAATTGCCCATGGCCATTCAAATCTCCGATAACATGCGCGGCGCGGCATTTATGTCGATCAGCATGGCGGCGTTCGTCTTCAATGATACGACAATGAAGCTTGTTGCCGAGCAACTCAGCATGTTTCAGGCTTTGTTTCTGCGCGGCATATTTACGACGCTTCTTCTAGGGGCATTGGCGGTTTACAAAGGCGCCGTAATTTTCACTATTCCGAAAGCCGATCGTTGGACACTCTTGCTCCGGCTTATTGGTGAGATTGGCGGCACGGTATGCTATCTGACGGCGCTTTTCCATATGCCGATTGCCAATGCGACCGCTATTTTACAGGTTCTTCCTCTCGCCGTGACACTTGCTGGCGCCTTGTTTCTGGCCGAAACCGTGGGCTGGCGGCGCTATCTCGCTATTGCGGTTGGTTTTATCGGCGTATTAATCGTTGTGCGTCCGGGCTCGGAGGGTTTCAATGAGTTTTCCGTCTGGGCTATCACGGCTGTCATTTTTATCGTTCTGCGTGATTTGTCGACCCGGCGATTGTCGCCCGCTATCCCATCTGTATTCGTTTCCCTTCTGACCTCAATCTCAGTTATGATTGTCGGCATGATCCTGACCATCTCCACGGAATGGAAACCGGTAACCGGGGAGGGCGTGACGCTCCTTGGCGTCGCGGCGCTGTTCGTTATTTTTGGCTACCTGTTCAGCATCATGGCGATGCGTGTCGGTGATATAAGCTTCTCCTCCCCGTTCAGATATACCATTCTAATCTGGGCCATTGTTTTGGGGATCATCGTTTTTGGCGATATACCGGATCGATGGACAATTCTCGGCAGCCTGATTATTGTGGGGAGCGGCGTTTACACATTTTACAGGGAAAGACATATCGGGCGGAAAATCCGCAAGCTGGAGGCTTCCGCTGTCGTTGAAAGGACGTGAGGCATGACCGAACTAGTGATACGCAAAGATGTCGAAGGCGGCATTGCGATTTTGAGTTTGAACCGGCCGGAGGCTCTGAATGCCCTTAGTCCCGCTCTTTTCGTCGAACTTCACGAGCATATCAAGACGCTGGCGACGCAAATAGAAGAAATCGGCTGCGTTATTCTGCGCGGAGAAGGCCGGTCTTTTTCGGCGGGTAACGATCTGAAAGCAATGCAGGCGGGTGAAGAGGCGCCACATCCGCTTTTTCAGGCGGAAACAGTTGAAATGATAGAGGATTTGCCTCAGCCGGTGATCGCTGAAGTCGCTGGCCATTGTTATACGGGGGCGCTGGAGTTGGTGCTTGCCTGCGATCTGATGATCTGCGGTGAGAGCGCGAAATTCGCCGATACGCACGGGAAATGGGCGCTGACGCCGCTTTGGGGAATGAGCCAGCGTCTTCCCCATCGTATCGGTATTCTAAACGCCAAGGAAATGATGTTTACCGGCCGCGTCGTGGGCGGCTCTGAGGCTTTCGAAATCGGGCTTGTAAACAAATGCGTGCCAGATGCCCGTCTGTCAGAGGCGGCGTTGCAATTGGCCCGCGATATTACGCAGAATTCCTGGCATACGCTTCGGGCTGACAAGATGCTGGTGAACAGGGGGCAGGATTTCGGCCTGAAAGCAGGTTTGCTGTTCGAGCGTGAAAACAGTCCGGGCCGCGCTACGGGTGATGACGAACGATTGTCCGGATTCAAGCGCAGCTAATTTTTTTGGGGCTTTATATACTCAAGAACTAAAGTCGGGCGTCCCCGGCAAGAACATCGGCAATCCATTGCCCGTAACGCTCATTGTCGTTGGGCTCATTGATGTAGACGAGAGCATCGTCAGCCTCCTCGGCGGTAAGCTGAACTGAGCGGCGCTGGTTTATCAGATCGATCATGAAGGCCGCCGAATGCTCCGGATGAGGCTGCAGGGAAAAGCAGGTCGGCGAATATTTCAGCCCGGCATAGATGCAGAAATCAGACGTGAGAATGAGCTCCGTATTCTCGGGCGGCGTTACGACCTGATCCTGATGGGACGCAATGAGATAGGCTTTCTGCCCGTTTCCAAGATCGGTATACTCCTTTAGCCCGACGCCCCAGCCGCCTTTGAACTTCTCGACCTTGCCGCCCATTGCTTGCGCCATAATCTGGTGGCCGAAGCAGATGCCGACGGTCGGCTGGCCGCTGGCGATAAGTTTGCGGATGAAAGTTTCCAGAGGCTTGATCCAGTCGAAATCTTCATACACGCCGTGTTTTGAGCCGGTAATTACCCAGCTGTCGCATTCGAGGGCATGTTTCGGTATTTGACCGTCTATGACGGCATAGGTCTGATAGTCAAACGGCGCCGATGAAAAAAGCTCCATGAACATTTCAGGATATTCTCCATAGCGGACACCGAGCGCCCCACCAAGCCGTCCCGTCTGAAGAATGCCGACAGTTGTTCTTCTTTCAAATTCTGCGGACATTTCAGATTGCTTTCCTCTCCACATTCACGGCGCAATACTTAACTTCGGCGATCTTGCCGAAGGGGTCAAGTGCGTCGTTGGTGAGGAGGTTAGCGGCGGCCTCTGCATAACAGAAGGGAATGAATACCATGCCGCTCTGCACGGCGCCATCCGCCCGTACCTTGATATCGATCTCGCCGCGGCGTGACCGGACGGTGACCAGATCGCCGGGCTTCGCGCCCAGCTGCTCCATCATGCCGGGGGGCATATGAACGATGGGTTCCGGCTCGACGGCATCGAGGACTTGCGACCGGCGGGTCATGGAGCCGGTATGCCAATGCTCGAGCAAGCGGCCCGTCGTGAGGACAACTGGAAATTCTGCATCCGGAATTTCATCAGGTGAAATCAGGCTTGCGGGCACAAATTTGCCGAGCCCGTTGGCGGTAGGAAATTCCTCGGTGAAGATAAGCGCCTGGCCCGGATCTTCGGCACTCTCGCAAGGGTAGATAACGGCGTCAGCCGCTTCCAGCCGCTTCCAGCTTATGCCCTGGATGCTGTGCATTACCTGCGTCATTTCTGTGAAGACCTCTTTGGGGTGGCCGTAATGCCAATCAAGACCTAGCCGTTTCGCAATTTCCTGAATGATCCAGAGATCCTGGCGCGCCTCTCCCGGCATCGGTACGGCGGCGCGGCCCATCTGCACCTGCCGGTTGGTATTGGTGACAGTGCCGTCTTTTTCGGGCCAGGCGGAAGCAGGCAGAACAACGTCGGCATAGGCGGCGGTTTCCGTCAGAAACAGGTCCTGCACCACCAGATGATCGAGCATTGAGAGGGCTTCGCGCGCATGATTGACATTGGGGTCCGACATCGCCGGGTTCTCGCCCATGATATACATGGCATTGATCTCACCCCTGTGAACGGCCTCTGTGATCTCAACCACTGTAAGACCCTTGTGCGGGTCAATTTCGGCACCCCAGAATTTCTCGAATTTTTCACGAATAACGGGATCTTCCACCGATTGATAGTCTGGCAGAAACATCGGGATCAGCGCGACGTCGGAGGCGCCCTGCACATTATTTTGTCCGCGCAACGGATGCAGGCCGGTTCCTAGCCGCCCGACCTGCCCGGTCATGAGCGAGAGGCTGATCAGGCAGCGCGAATTATCGGTGCCATGTATATGCTGGCTGATCCCCATGCCCCAAAAAATGATGGCTGCCTTCGCCTTGGCAAAAACATGGGCAACCTCCCGGATGATAGTGGGGTCAATGCCCGTGATAGCCTCCATGGCTTCGGGACTGAAGTCGTTAAGATGAGTGCGCAACACATCAAAATTTTCCGTATGGACCTTGATGTAGGTCTCATCCGTCAATCCGTCATCGATGATTACATGCATAATGGAGTTGAGTAGCGCAACATCGGTGCCGGGCTTTTCCTGCAGCATATAAGTGGCATGGCGGGAAAGCGCCTGTCCGCGCGGATCGATAACAATCAGTCTGGCGCCCTTCTTTGCAGCATTCTTGAAAAAAGTGGCGGCGACCGGATGATTAACGGTGGGGTTAGAGCCGATGACCATAATGACGTCTGCGTTTTTGGCCTCATTAAAGGGAGCGGAGACAGCACCGGAGCCGACGGTTTCCAGAAGTGCTGCAACAGAGGACGCGTGACACAGTCTTGTACAATGATCCACATTATTGGTGCCGAAACCAGTCCGGACGAGTTTCTGAAAGAGGTAGGCTTCCTCGTTGGAGCCCTTGGCGGAGCCGAAACCGGCCAAGGCGTTCCCGCCCTTTTTATCCCTTACTTTTTTCAATCCGGTTGCGGCAACTTCCAGTGCCTCCTCCCAGCTTGCTTCACGGAAATGGGTATAAGGGTTGGCGGGATCTAAGTTCGCGACGTCGGCCTTCGCCACGCCTTCTTTGCGGATAAGTGGTACCGTCAGGCGGTCCGGATTATGAATATAATCAAAGCCGAAACGACCCTTGATGCAGAGCCGTTCTTCATTGGCAGGACCATTGCGGCCATCTGCAAAGAGGATCTTGTCGTCACGCACCTTGAAAGTAAGCTGGCAGCCGACGCCGCAGAAGGGGCAAACGCTGTGGACCTCGCGATCTATTCGGTGATCACCCAGAACCGATTTTTCAAGGAGCGCGCCTGTCGGGCAGACCTGAACGCATTCGCCGCAGCCAACGCAGGTGCTGTTGCCCATCGGATCATCGAAGTCGAATACGATTTTGGAATGAACGCCGCGGCCTGCCATACCGATGACGTCATTGACCTGCACGTCGCGGCAGGCGCGGACGCAGAGATTGCAGTTGATACAGGCATCGAGATTGACCGCCATGGCCGGGTGGGAGAGATCCTCCGCCGGCATCTCGCGGGGGGCGAAGCGGCTTACCGCAATATGCTGCTGATCCGCCATTTTCCAGAAATGACTGTCCCCATCATAGGCCGTGTTGCGGTCGGGCTGATCGGCGATCAACAGCTCCATCACCATCCTGCGGGATTTTTCCGCGCGCTCCGTCGCGGTGCGCACTTTCATGCCTTCGATCGGTTTGCGAATGCAGCTCGCCGCGAGAACGCGCTCGCCCTCAATCTCGACCATGCAGCCCCGGCAATTCCCGTCCGCCTCAAAACCGACGCGGTCCGCATGACAAAGATGGGGGATCAACGTACCTTCGCGCTTGGCGACGTCCCAGATGGATTGTCCGGCCTCTGCGGTGACCGTTTTTCCATCCAGCTCGAAACTGATGCGATCATTCATTGCACCTCCTCCGGAAAATGCTTGAGGATGGACATCAGGCCGTTCGGTGCCGCCTGACCAAGACCACAGATTGAGGCTTCGCGCATAACGGCGCTGAGCTCGGTCAGCAATTCACGATCCCAGTACTCGGCTTCCATCAGTTTGAGCGCCTTCTCCGTGCCCGCCCGGCAGGGGGTGCATTGGCCGCAGCTTTCATCCTCGAAGAAGCGCATCAGGTTACGCGCGACCATTTTCATGTCATCCTTGTCGGAGAGGACAATCACGGCGGCGGAGCCGATGAAGCAGCCATGCATCTCAAGCGTGCCGAAATCAAGCGGGATATCCGCCATCGAGGCGGGCAGAAGCCCGCCGGAGGCTCCGCCCGGCAAATAGGCGCGGAATTCATGCCCCTCTTTCATGCCGCCGCCGAACTCATCGATCAGCTCCCGCGCCGTGATCCCGGCCGGAGTGAGATAGACGCCGGGTTTCTCCACATGGCCCGACAGCGAGAAACTTCTGAAGCCCTTGCTGCCGTGACGCCCGCCGCACTGGAACCATTCGGGTCCTTTGTGAATAATGTCCGGCAGCCAGTACAGCGTTTCTACGTTATTGATCAATGTCGGACGTCCGAACAGCCCGACATGGGCGGGAAAGGGTGGCTTGTGACGCGGCAGCGCGCGCTTGCCCTCGATACTTTCCAGCATCGCGCTTTCCTCACCGCAGATATAGGCGCCCGCACCACGGCGCAGGTAAATGGGGCGCCCGCCGTCAAGTTTTTCGGCGGCAAGCGTGGCAATACAATCGGTGAGGATTTGCGCCGTTTCCGGATACTCATCGCGGAGGAAGATATAGATAGCCTCCGCCTCGACAATTTCCGCCGCAATCAGCATTCCTTCCAGAAACTGGTGGGGGTTCGAATTCATAAAGTAGCGGTCCTTGAACGTGCCGGGCTCGCTTTCATCCGCGTTCACCGCCATATAGCGTGGCCCCGGCACGGATAGTACGGAATTGAGCTTGAGAGCATGCGAAAAACCGGCCCCGCCCAAACCCCGATGACCGGCGTCGCTCAGCGTCTCAATAATGGTTGCAGCGTTAAGCGATCCCTTACGCAGGCGCTCAAGCGCGTCAAATCCTCCAGCGGCGCGGTAGCCGTCCAACTTCATATACTCAGGAGTGGGAATCGGGGCATTTTTCTTTTCTGCGGTGACGGCCGCCTCGACAGTCCCGGAGGTCGCGGTGCCGACATAGCGATCCTTGATACGAACAACCGGCGCTTCCGCACAGCGGCCCATACAGGCACTGTGAGTGACATGGATCGTCGCGCCGTATTTTGCCGCCAGCTCTTGTTTCAGCTTCATCGCACCGGCCATCTCGCAACTCAGACTGTCGCAGACCTTTATTGTTATTGCTGGCGGAACCGCATCGCCTTCCTTCACGACTGTGAAATTGTGATAAAAGGTGGCCACTTCGTAGACTTCTGCCAAAGCCATGCGCATTTCAGCGGCAAGTACTGTCAGGTGTGTTACGGATAAAAACCCGTAAGTGTCCTGGATAAGGTGCAGGTGCTCGATAAGTAAATCCTTTTGCCGGGACCGGTCACCCAGTAACGCAGAGATTTCCCGTGCGGCGGCCGGATCAACCTGCCGCCCTTTTTTCTGGTAGCGCGCGTTGTTTTTCCTCTTTCCCGGAGCCTTCGGGACTGCAAATGTCATTTTCCCTGCCGTCACCTTTTTTATCCTCCGACTCATTTTTCGCCGTTTTTGCTATCAATTGCTTCCTGTTCGCTGATCACGACAAGCTCAACCAGGCTGGCAACAATAAGCTGTTTGCCGACATGTTCAAAATTGACGGTGACGCGATCCGCGACCGACGATTGAACCTGACCGATGCCCCAATCCGGCTCAAGCGGATGGCGGACATATTGGCCGGGGGAAAACATAGCCAGCATGATTTTTCTCTTAACATGGTAAGACGGATTGTTGCATAGTCACTGTAGCAAATTGTTGCGCAGACGACAAAGGTTGTTCCGTTTTTTACGCAGTTCCGCAAGTGAGCAATTTTTTCTGGAGTAAGCATGATTGACTTGAAACTGGCCTCATTGATGAGTTCCAAATTGTGCCATGACGTTATTGGCCCGATCGGCGCGGTCTGCAATGGAATAGAATTATTGCAGGATGAAGGCAGCGAAGATATGCGCGGGCAGGCGATGTCGCTTGTTAGTGAAAGCGCAGGCGAAGCCTCGGCGCGGCTCCAGTTCTACCGGCTTGCCTTTGGATTTGCCGGAGGCATGGGGGAGGAAATTTCATTGCGCGATGCCCGGACTCTCAGCCGTGATCTGATGTCATATGGAAAGGTCAAGCTTGATTGGGCGGACACGGAAGGCGGCTCCGAAACCCTGCCGAAGGACGCCGTGAAAATACTTTGCAATCTGATTGTTGTCGCGGCCGGAGCCTTGCCAAGGGGCGGTGAACTAAAAGTGACAGGGCAGGTCTTGGATAGCGTCTGGGGCTTTACATATACGGCAACGGGACCGCGTGCAGGTTTGCGTGAAGACGTCACCCATATCCTGTTGCATGGATATAATCATGAAGAGGTAACTGCGCAGAATGTCAGCGTGCATTACCTGATGGCGCTCTGTAAGAATAACAACGCGGCATTGAATATCGAGGTTATGGACGAAAACCACGTCGCGATTTCTGTCAGGTCCGCCTGAGCGAGTATTGATCTTCTAACTACTCTTCAACGGATCTTCGTCGAAGATAAAGACATTCCGCCAAAACAAAGCTATGTGAAATTCACGAGCATTCGTAATGCTGGCCAAAAAATCGCTGCAATTGTCCCAATTTGTAACGCCTTGTTAACCTATATCCGGCATTCTGCATTTGGAAAATTCAGGAAATCTTACTTCCTGGTTCTAAAGTAAAGTATGCGGAAAGTGTGCAGGGCAATGGATGATCTTCTGAGCGAATTTTTGACGGAAACGAATGAGAATATTGGAATAGTAGACGCCTCTCTCGTTGTGCTGGAGCAGGATCCAAGCGATGAAAGTCAGATCGACAATATTTTTCGCCTTGTTCACACGATTAAAGGTACTTGTGGCTTTCTCGGACTTCCGAGACTTGAAGCCGTCGCTCATGCCGGTGAAAACGTTCTAGGGAAAATCCGGGATAAGGAACTGACGGTAACCGCAGATGTCGTCACCATCATTCTTGAGGCCATGGATGTCATCAAGGACATCCTCGCGACGATCGAAGAAACCGAGGGTGAACCCGCCGGGAATGATGCGGATTTGATAGCCCGGTTAAATGATGTTGCTTTCGGAACCGCAGACGCAGCGCCCTCAAAGGTGGAACCGATCAGCGAGAATATTGACGCAGGCAGTGCGACAGAAGATGAACTGGAAGCTGCATTCCTTGCCGCGGAAGGTCCGGATGAAGAGGTGAGGCCTGGCGAAGTATCTCTTGAGGAGCTTGAAGCCGCATTTCTGGCAGCGGAGGGTCCGGACGACGTTTCGGCGGCGCCCGTTGTGACAAATGAAGAAGCCACGGCTGTTGAGGAAACCAAATCCCCGACAGAAAGGACGGCGAAGGAATCCAGCATCTCCAACCAGAGTATTCGGGTCAATGTTCAAATGCTTGAGAACCTGATGACCATGGTGAGCGAACTGGTTCTGACGCGTAATCAGCTGTTACAGATGGTCCGGGGCATGGACGATAATGAATTTACGGTACCGCTTCAGCGCTTGAGCCATGTCACCACGGAGTTGCAGGAAGGTTTGATGAAAACCAGGATGCAGCCCATCGGCAACGCCTGGTCAAAACTCCCCCGTATCGTTCGGGATCTGAGCCATGAACTGGGCAAGAAAATTGATCTGGTCATGCACGGAGCAGAAACGGAGCTGGATCGGCAGGTCCTTGAAATGATCAAGGATCCGCTTACCCATATGGTTCGAAACTCTGCTGATCACGGATTGGAAATACCGACTGACCGCACAGCAACCGGAAAGCTGGAAACCGGTAAAATCGTTCTTGATGCCTATCATGAAGGCGGTCATATCATTATCAAAATTACGGACGACGGCCGTGGTTTGAACAGTGAAAAGATCAAGAAAAAAGTGCTTGAAAGCGGATTGGCAAGTGAAGCCGAGCTGGAGGGAATGAGCACACAGCAAATTCAGAACTTTATCATGCGTCCAGGTTTCTCGACGGCCGAGAAAATAACGAATGTCTCCGGTCGTGGTGTCGGGATGGACGTTGTCCGTTCGAACATCGAGAAAATCGGCGGAACTATTGCTCTGACCTCCGAGGAAGGGAAAGGATCGACTTTCACGATCAAAATTCCACTAACCCTCGCCATTGTTTCCGCACTGATCGTTGAGTGTTGCGGTGAGAGATTTGCAGTCCCGCAAACGAGTGTCGTTGAACTGGTTCGGGCTTCCGCCGACAGTAGTAGCGACAATACGATTGAAATGATCAATGACTCTCCTGTTTTGAGGTTGCGCGATCATCTTCTGCCGCTCGTTCATCTGAACGACATTCTGCGGCTTGAAACCGCTGCCGATGAGGTCGCGGATCAGAGTGAAGTGAAAGGTGCGGAAGAATTCATTGTCGTCATCCAGGTCGGAAGCTTTGTTTTCGGCATAATTGTTGACCGGGTATTCGACACAGAAGAAATTGTTGTTAAACCAATCGCCCCCATTCTCAAAAACCTGTCCATTTTTTCAGGGAACACGATCCTTGGAGATGGCAGCGTGATTATGATCTTGGATCCAAACGGTATTGCCGCAATGTCCGGTGACGCCGTCGTTGGATCGGGCCACACCGAGAAGGTTGAGACAAATCAGGGCGCTAAAGGTGACGAAAAGATTGCTTTGCTTGTATTCCGCGCTGGTGGGCAGGATCCCAAGGCCGTGCCGTTATCGCTGGTGGCGCGTCTTGAGGAAATCGAAGTCGCTGCGATAGAAAAAGCCAATGGAAAGATGGTTGTTCAATACCGTGGACAGCTTATGCCGCTGACAATGATTGATGATGACGTCAAAATCGTCGAAAGCGGACGTCAACCCGTTCTTGTCTTCAGCGATCAGGACCGTACAATGGGCCTTATCGTTGATGAAATCGTTGATATTGTTGAAGACCATCTCAACATTGAAATGACTTCGGATAAGGATGGTTATATTGGTAGCGCCGTCGTTCGCGACAAGGCCACAGATATCGTCGATGTTGGCTTTTGTCTGCAGAAATGCTTCGGAAAATGGTTCGGAGACACAGATACGCGGCCTTTCGGAGCCGACGGCCAAAAGCAGAAAATCCTGCTTGTGGACGACAGCCCTTTCTTTCGCAATATGCTTGTGCCGCTCCTGAAAACAGCGGGTTATGAAGTCAGTACGGCCGAAAATGGCGTGGACGCCCTGAAAATGCGTGATCACGGAAAGTCTTTTGACATCATCATAAGTGATATCGAGATGCCTGAAATGGATGGCTTCCAATTCGCTGAAGAAGTCATGGGCGACGAAAGATGGAAAGACACCCCTATTGTTGCGTTGTCGTCACATACGACGCAACGCGATTTTGATCGAGGGCGGGATGTAGGGTTCTCCGATTATGTAGCTAAATTTGACCGGGATTCATTGATGTCGGTTCTCTCACAGACCCTCAGAATAAGTGGAAGTGCAAAATGAGCGACAATAACCTACAGGAATATGTAACGATTTTGATTGCGGACCAGTTGTTTGGCATTCCGGTTCTTGAAGTCCATGATGTTTTGCGGGGATTAAGCCTGACGAAAATTCCGCTGGCTCCGGCTGAGGTTGCAGGCGCGCTCAATCTCCGTGGAAGGATCGTTACCGCGATCAACGTCCGCAAGAGATTGGGGCTTCCTGAACTCGAAAGTGAAGAGAAAGGGATGAGCATTGTTGTCGAGCATCATGGCGAACCCTACAGTCTGATGATTGACAATGTAGGTGAGGTGCTTGGCCTCAATCTGGATGATCTGCAACCGACGCCTGTTACCCTGAACACGTGCTGGAAAGAGGTTTCAGGCGGTGTCTACCGTCTCGAAGACAAGCTGCTTGTCGTATTACAAATTGAACGCCTGCTGGATTTTGCCGGCAGTTCCAATATTGCAGCTTAAGCAAAACGGAGAGTATTCATGCCATCATGTTTAATTGTTGATGATTCCAAAGTTGTCCGGATGGTTGCCCGGCGGATATTGGAAGATTTGAGTTTTGGAATCCTCGAAGCTGAGGATGGCAAAGGGGCGTTGAACACCTGTTTGGAGAAAATGCCGGACGTGATTTTGCTCGACTGGAATATGCCGGTAATGAACGGTATTGATTTCCTGCGTACATTGCGAAAATCGAAGGATGGAGATCAGCCGGTAGTGATTTTCTGCACGACGGAAAATGACATGGCACATATCCGCGAAGCAATCTCCGCTGGTGCCAACGAATATATTATGAAGCCGTTTGACAGAGCTATTATCGAAGCGAAATTCTCTCAGGTAGGAGTGATTTAGGTGGTGCAAGCCGACAATGTTAAGATAAGTCACGGCACCTCTGTCAGTGATCCTTACCGGGTTATGATTGTCGACGACTCAGCGGTAATACGGGGATTTCTGGCCAGATGGCTGGAAGCGGAGACGGACATTGAGATCGTGGCAATTGCCAATAACGGGTTGATGGCGCTCCGGGAGTTCGAGAAATTTCGGCCGGAAGTGATTATTCTGGATATTGAAATGCCGGAAATGGACGGCATGACAGCATTGCCAAAACTCATTGCGCTGGACCCGGATGTCCAGATCATTATGGCTTCAACACTGACCCGCCGGAATGCCGATGTCAGCTTAAAAGCGCTTTCAATTGGTGCCGCGGACTATATCGCGAAACCTGAGTCAACGCGCGTTTCTGATGAAAAGGAAGTGTTTCAGCGTGGTCTGACAGAGAAAGTCAGGGCGTTGGGGGCGAGGCGCCGGTCGCGGAGTCGGTTGTCAGGAAAAGCGATAATCCGTCCTGTTGTGACTGCATTGAATGCAGACCGGAAGGTCGATGTTTTCCCGCCAAAGAAGGCGGCGTTGGTTTTACGGCCCCTAACCAGAATTCCAACACCGAAAGTCATCGCCATCGGCGCGTCAACCGGTGGGCCACAAGCTCTTTTTAAACTGTTTGCGGATCTGAAAGGTAAAACGACCCTGCCAATTCTGGTCACGCAGCATATGCCTGCAACATTCACGGCAATTCTTGCTGAGCATCTGAACAAGATATATGGCAAGGAATGCGCGGAGGCCAAAGATGGCGAAAAGCTGTGCGACAACCGTGTATATGTGGCTCCTGGAAACTGGCATATGACTGTTGCCGGTAGCGCTGGGAGTGCGGTTATTAAACTAAACCAGGAAGAACCAGAAAATTATTGTCGGCCATCCGTTGATCCAATGCTTCGGAGTTTGAAGACGGTTTATGGCGCGCATGTCCTGACCGTCATTCTGACAGGAATGGGGCATGATGGACTGGAGGGATGCCGGGGTCTTGCGGAGTCAGGAGCTGTGGTGATTGGTCAAGATGAAGAGACAAGTGTGGTGTGGGGCATGCCAGGCGCAATTGCGAATGCGGGTATTTGCAGCGCAATCCTGCCTTTGCATAATATACCTAATGCAATCGAGAATACCATCAAGGGGAGGCCTTTATGAATAGTCAGGACTTCCAACTCTTTGGAGAAATTGTCCGGTCGCGGTCAGGACTGGTCTTGACCGAAGAGAAAGTATATTTGCTGGAAAGCAGGCTGGTGCCGTTGGCACGGCGTCGCGGTCTTGAGAGCCTTGAAAATCTTGCGGAAGAAGTGCGCCGGCATCGGGACGAACGCCTTTTGGCGGAAATTACAGAAGCGATGACGACGAACGAGACGTTCTTTTTTCGCGACAACAAGCCCTTTGAGACCTTCAAGGATGTCGTTCTCCCGCAGCTCTTGAAGTCCCGTGGGGCGAGGAAATCTCTCCGGATATGGAATGCGGCCTGCTCAACAGGGCAGGAGCCATATTCGCTCGCCATGCTTCTTAAGGAAGAGGCGGCCAAGATGGCGGGCTGGCGCGTCGAAATCATGGCCACCGACATTTCCAACGAAGTTCTGGAAAAAGCCAAGGCCGGATTATATTCACAATTTGAAGTTCAACGTGGCCTTCCCATTCAGTTGCTGATGAAGCATTTCCAGCAAGTGGGCGAAATGTGGCAAATCGATAGTTCTATCCGGGCCATGGTGAAATTTCAGAACAAGAATCTTCTGGAGGATCTCTCTAGTCTCGGGCAATTCGATGTGGTTTTCTGCCGGAACGTTCTGATATATTTCGATCAGCCAACAAAGACAAAAGTCCTCAACCAGGTGCATAAAATTCTGGCTGAAGATGGTGCTCTGTTTCTCGGCGGCGCGGAAACTGTTCTTGGAATATGTGATAGCTTCAAGCCGGTTGACGGTCAGCGCGGCGTTTATACGTCGGCTAAAGGCGGGTTGATGGCTGCGGCCAGCTGATCAATTTCACTTTCACAGAAATAAAAGGCCCCCGCGGTATTGATGAATACTGCGGGGCGCCTTTTTTAACGATTGTTTAGTTGAAAATGAGCGGCTAGCTGGCGCGGGCTTGCAGATTTTCTTCAGGATCCCGCAGCACGTATCCACGGCCCCAGACTGTTTCGATATAGTTGTCCCCGGCCGTTGCGGCGGCAAGCTTTTTACGAAGCTTGCAGACGAAGACGTCAATGATTTTCAGTTCAGGCTCGTCCATGCCGCCATAAAGATGGTTGAGGAACATTTCCTTTGTCAAAGTTGTACCCTTGCGCAGGCTCAACAGCTCAAGCATTCCGTATTCCTTGCCCGTAAGATGCAGCCTTTGGCCGCTTACCTCAACAGACTTGGAGTCGAGATTAACTGTCAATTTTCCAGTTTGGATGGTTGATTGCGCATGGCCTTTGGAACGGCGGACAATTGCATGAATACGTGCAACCAGTTCATCTTTATTAAAAGGCTTGGTCAGGTAATCATCCGCCCCGAAGCCCAACCCCTTAACCTTGTCATCCGGCTCGGACATGCCGGACAAAATCAGGATAGGTGTCGCTACCTTGGCCGTACGAAGCTTTTTCAGCACGTCGTAACCGGACATATCGGGCAGGCCCAAATCCAGGATAATAATGTCATAATCGTAGAGTTTACCAAGATCTACGCCCTCCTCACCGAGGTCGGTCGTGTAAACATTCAAGCCCTCTGCACTCAACATCAATTCGATGCCGCGCGCCATGGAGCTATCGTCTTCTATCAATAATACCCGCATATACCATTCCTCCTGTACGCAACTATTATTAATAACTTAACTTAACAATTAGTTAAAACAAAAGATAAAAATTAACTATCTTTGTTAACTTCGGTTTACGGCATTTACCAAACATTAAAAGGTCTCAGTCACAATGGAGCGAAGGAGCAGTTCCTATTTGTAAATCAGGATTCCCGGAGCCCAGTGAGTGCAAAACATTATTTCCGAAATTAGTAGAGTATCTTCATCTCAGTATTATGGCAGAGTTGCTGCAATACAGGGCTTGCTTGTCGAAATTGGCGGAATTCAACGTCATTTGAGTATCGGGAGCCGCGTCAATCTTCGAGCGCGGGATGGCGGAAAAGTTATCTGTGAAGTCGTTGGGTTCCGTGATGACCGTGCCCTGTTGATGCCCTTTGGGGTGCTTGAGGGTATTGGCATCGGTTGCAAGG
>JAIOYL010000051.1 GCA_021741195.1 Sneathiella sp.
CGCCATGCGGTAAAACGCTTGCGGCGCTTTTAAGGAAATCGGCATTCTCGATCACCGGCGTCATCGGTCCCTTGACCACGCGCCACCAATCTCTGGCGTCGCCAAGCCTGGTGAGATTGCCGCGAACGGCGAGCCAGAACGCCTCGTCCGCGCCGTCGATGCCGATCCGGTCCTTCACTTCCGCCCAGTCCATTTCATGCAGCAGCCTGGCGTTGAGATTGGCAAGCTCATTGGGATCGAACTTGGCGGCGGCGCGGCTGAAATGATGGATATCGAAACCGGCGGCGATTTCGTCAAGGGAATGGCAGATCGCGACATTGTCCGAGGTGCCGAGACGCGCGAGCAGGCTGCCCAAGGCCATCGCCTCGATGCCATTTTCCCGCATCTCGCGCAGGCTCTGGCTCCCTTCCCGTTTCGACAGCGGCCCGCCATCAGGGCCCATTAAGAGCGGAATGTGGCCAAAGGTGGGAACGGGCGCGCCAAGGGCCACGAATATCTGGATATGCAGCGCCGTGTTGCTGACATGATCCTCGCCGCGAATGACATGGGTGATGGCAAAATCGATGTCATCGACGACCGAGGGCATATGGTAGAGCGGCCGTCCGTCGGAGCGGATGAGCACCGGGTCCGACATGCTCGCGCCCTCCACCTCGACGGCGCCGCGCACCATATCGACCCAGCGGACCGGCGTATGCTCGAGCTTGAAGCGCCAGTGCGGTTTCCGCCCCTCGGCCTCGAACGCCGCCTTTTCCTGATCCGTCAGATCGAGCGCCGCACGGTCATAGACCGGCGGCAGCTTGCGGGCGAGCTGGCGCTTGCGCTTGTAGTCCAGTTCCTCCCCCATCTCGTAGCAGGGATAGAGCCGCCCGGCATTCTTCAGCGTCTCAAACGCGGCGCTATAGGCGGCGCTGCGGTCGGACTGCTTCCTGATCTCCGACCAGTCAAGGCCGAGCCATGTGAGGTCTTCCTGAATGGCGAGGGCATATTCTTCCGTCGAGCGTTCCTCGTCGGTGTCGTCAAGGCGCAGGATCATCTCCCCGCCGTCTTTTCTGGCCGAGAGCCAGTTGATCAGGGCGAGCCGGGCATTCCCGACATGGAGATATCCTGTAGGGCTGGGCGCAAAGCGGAATTTAGTGTTCATCTCTTGTCCCTGAAACCGTTGGTGATCGGATAGCGCCGGTCGCGGCCGAAATTTTTTGTCGAAATCTTGACGCCGGGCGGGGCCTGCCGCCGCTTGTATTCGGCGGTATAGAGAAGATTCTGGATACGGGCGATGGTATGGGGATCGAACCCATCGGCAACCAGCTCGTTAAAGGATTTTTCCTCCTCGATCAGGCCATGGAGGATACCGTCTAGGATCCCGTAGGGTGGCAGGCTGTCCTCATCCTTCTGGTCCTCGCGCAGCTCCGCCGTTGGCGGCTTGGTGATCACGGATTGCGGCATGACCGGGCCGTCCGGCCCCTTGAAGAGCGGGGAATAATGCGAATTCCGCCATTCGGAGAGCCGGAAGCAGGTCGTCTTGTAGACATCCTTCAGCACCGAGTAACCCCCGCACATATCGCCGTAGAGGGTCGCGTAGCCGACCGACATCTCCGACTTGTTGCCGGTCGTCAGCACCATGGACCCGAGCTTGTTGGAGAGCGCCATCAGCGTCATGCCGCGAAGCCGCGACTGGATATTCTCTTCCGTGATATCCGGCTCAAGCCCCGCGAAGGCGTCGGCCAGCATCTCATCGAAGGCGGCAACACCCGGCGCGATGGAAATGGTATCGAGGCGGATGTTCAGGAGGGCCGCGCATGCCGCCGCATCCTCAAGGCTCTCCTGCGAGGTGTATTTAGACGGCATCATCACGCAATGAACGCGGTCCGCGCCCAGTGCATCGACGGCGACGGCGGCGCTCAAGGCGCTATCGATCCCGCCAGACAAGCCGAGGACGACGCCCGGAAAGCGGTTCTTCTCGACATAGTCCTTGAGGCCCAGCACCATGGCGTGATAGATTCGTTCCATGGCGGTGCCGGGATCGGTGAGCTCGCTCGTCTCGCAGACCCAGCCCCCTTTCCCGTCCCGCCGCCAATCGGTGACGACAAGGCTTTCCTTCCAGCTCGCCATCTGTACCGGCAGCGAGCGGTCCGCATTCAGGACGAAGGACGCGCCATCGAAGACAAGCTCGTCCTGCCCGCCAATCTGGTTGAGGTAGATCAGCGGCAGGCCGGTTTCCGTCACCCGCTCAACGGCATAGTTGAGGCGCTCATCGGATTTGCCGTGATCATAGGGGCTGCCGTTCGGAACGATCAGCATTTCCGCGCCTGTCTCCGCAAGGCATTCGGCGACATCCGTATACCACATATCCTCGCAGATCATGACGCCGAGGCGCACGCCCTTGAACGGGATCGGTCCCGGCAATGGTCCGGACTTGAAGGTGCGGAATTCATCAAAGACACCGTAGTTCGGCAGCTTGTTCTTGAAGCGGCGCGCGGTGATCTGCCCCTCTTCCAGAAGGCAGACGGCGTTATAGAGCTTGCCCTCCTCGACCAGCGGCGCGCTCATCAGCATCGCCGGGCCGCCGTCGAGCGTGAGTTCGGCAAGATCCTCCATGGCCTTTTGTGCGGCGCGCTGAAATGCTGGCTTCAGTACCAGGTCCTCCGGCGGATAGCCGGTCAGAAACAGTTCCGGATAGACGACGATATCCGCGCCAAGCGCTTCGGCCTCGGCCCGGAATTCACGGGCAAGCGCGACGTTCGCCTCAATGCTGCCAAGGGTCGGGTTGGCCTGGGCCAACGCAATTTTCAAATGATCAGTCATGAAGGATTTCTAACCCGCCTTGACGCGCGCAGCAATCGCTAGATCATCTTTTCCGCCGAAATCTTCAAAAATTTCTGAAATCAGTTATTTTGCGACCCAAGCGCCGGGCCATCATCCATAAGGTCCGTTGTTTCCGCGTCCTCTTCTGGCGACGCCGCGCCGTCGGCGGCGGGGTCTTCATCCCATTCCTCCGTTTCCGGGTTCATGGCGGCAACGAGAGTGCCGGTGCGGACAGGCATGGCGACAAAGGTTCCCTGATCCGCCATGGGCGTCGCCTTTGACATATACATCCGGTAGATGGCGAAGAGACCAATGGCGAAATGACCCAGGGCAATCCAGCCGAAAAAAACGATGCTGCCCGCGAGTGACATCAACTGACCGACGATAAGTGGTCCGAAAATGGCGCCTGAACCGTTGACCAGCATCAGGCCGCTGCTCGCCGCCACCATCTTGGAGGGTTCCAGATGATCATTGGTATGGGCAATGCAGAGGGAATAGAGCGGTACAGAAAAACCTCCGAACAGAGCCGCGCTCGCGAGGAAGGTCAGAAAATCTCCCCGCTCACCCGCATACATGGCGAGCAGCGCTGCGCCGCCACTTATCATGGTCGTCACCAGCAGCACCTGCCGCCGGTCGAACTTGTCCGAGAGCTTGCCGACCGGCCATTGCAGGATAACACCACCGACAATCATGATACTGATAAAGCTCGAGATCTGCGCCACGGAGAGTCCTATCTTGTCGCCATAAACCGCCGCCATGCCATAGAACGCGCCGCCGGTGATGCCTTGCGCGAACATGCCGACAATCCCGAGCGGTGAAATCCTGTAGAGTGCTTTCAGGCTGAGCCGGGTGCTGGCCGTGAAATTCGGTGCGGGGTTTGCCGTCAGGGCCATTGGGATCAGCGCGAGGGAAATCAGCACCGATATGACGACGAACAGGGTAAAGCCAGCCGGATCCGCAATATTGAGGAAGAGCTGACCGGCGGCCATGCCTCCCATCATGATGATCATGTATACGGAGAGAAGCTGTCCGCGTGTCTCGTTCGTCGCCGCGTCGTTGAGCCAGCTTTCGCAAACGATATAAAGGCCCGCGAAGGCGAAGCCGGTCAAAAGCCGCATAAATCCCCAGACGATTGGATCGACGAAAATAATGTAAATGAGTGCGGCGGATGAGGCCAGCGAGGCCAGCGCCGCAAACACCCGGACATGGCCGACATTCGCCAGAATCCTGGGGGTAATAATCGATCCGAACAGGAATCCGGCGTAATAGCCGGACATGACGAGACCCGTGACGGCGGCCGGAAACCCCTCCAGCGAGGCGCGGATACCGACAAGGCTGACCTGCAGGCCGTTGCCCAGCATCAGTAAAGCCAACCCCAGGAGAAGTGGCCACGAATTTTTTACTGCAGCATACATGGCCGTCCGTTCGGGAAAATGCGTTTATATCCTTGTGCGCTTGTGATCTTAATTGCCCCGTAGCGCTGCCTGAAAAACGACAGTAAATATCTGGATATCGCGGTTTACTTTTTCTCTTTTTTGATCAGGAACTCACGGCCGACCTTGACGCCGGGCACACCGTCATAGGCGATGATATCCGCGGTTGCGTAAGTTTCCGGCCAGATTTCAGGCAGGAACGATCCCGTCCCGACAACATCGATCGGCGCCTTCATATTGCCCATTATCCGGCATTTTTCAACCGAAAAGCCGGAGGAAGCGACGATCTTGACCTTCTGGTATCCCGCATCGTCCAGCTTTTCACGCATCAGGTAGATCGCCGCCGCCGAGACACCGGTGCCGACCAGCCATTTCAACTCCTGTTCTGAACGGTACTGGCGGATGCCGCGCGGCATGTGCCGTTCCAGCACCGCATAGGAGGTCGCCGGGTCCAGCCCTTCGATAAAGCGCCCGCCATGGGTATCCATGCGGACCGAAAGCAGGCCCTCCGCCGCCATCTCTGGAAAACGGCGGCAGGTCGCAAGCGCGTCAGTAATTTCCTTGCCAAAATAATCGACGAGCACGGTCAGCGGATCGTCCGGGTAGCTGTCATGAAACATTTCGGCGGCGCGCACGGTGCTGCCGGCATAGCCGATCAGGGCATGCGGCATAGTGCCGAGCCCTTTCTCGTTGCCAAAATAATGGGCGGTCGCGTTGTTGGCATTGCCGATAAAGCCGGCGGCGCCATGTTCATTCTGCGCAGCCCGGCTGCCGACGGAGGCCGCATAGGCCATCATGTCCGCCATTTCCGCCCCGGCGCAATGGCGCGCATCCATGGCGAGAAACCGTGCTTCGGGCATATGGATGCACATCATGTAGGCGTTATAGGCGGCGACGCAGGCGGAGCCCAGTTTCTGCAGGTACAGGGTTTCCAGATCGACGAGGTTGTGGAAGCTGCCAGTGATATAGACAAGCGGCTCCCCTGCGCCGACCCAGTCGCCTTCCTCAAAGCAGGGCTCAATCTGGAATGTGCCGCCCCGCATTTTCGACATGCTTTCCATCCAGTCCAGCATGATGCGCGGGCAGAAGATCACCGGACGTCTCATAAAAACAGCGTAAGTCACTGTTTTATCGCCAAATTGCCCGATTATACGTTTTGTTTTGTTGAAATACTGGTCCGTATGGTCGGCAATGGCGGTATCGGCCGCCTCCCGGCCGATTGCTGGCGTCTGATGGGTCATGTTGCCTTAAGCTTACGAGGCAGCGGCGATAGCGGCCCCGTTTCCCCTTTCCTTCTTGATCATTTCGGAAATCAGGAACGCAAGTTCCAGAGCCTGGTTCGCATTGAGCCGTGGATCGCAAGCCGTATGGTAGCGATCGCTCAGGCCTTCCTCCGTCACCTCGAAGGCGCCGCCGATGCATTCGGTGACATTCTGTCCCGTCATTTCGAAATGAACGCCGCCGGCATAGGTGCCTTCCGCCTGATGGACATCGAAGAACTGCCGCACTTCCGTGAGAATACGGTCGACCGGGCGGGTCTTGTACCCCGTCGATGACTTGATCGTGTTACCATGCATCGGATCACAGGACCAGACAACCGTCCGCCCTTCCCGCTCGATTTTACGGATCATCGCCGGAAGATGCTTCTCCACGTTATCCGCTCCGAAACGGCAGATCACGGTCATGCGGCCCGCCTCGTTCTTCGGGTTGAGCGTGTCGATCAGCCGCAGCAGGCCATCGGCGGTTTGGGTCGGTCCGGCCTTGACGCCGATCGGGTTGCCGACGCCGCGCAGGAACTCGACATGCGCCTCGTCCGGATCGCGGGTGCGATCGCCGATCCAGAGCATATGGGCGGAGGTGTCGTAATAATCCCCGGAGGTGCTGTCGACGCGGGTCAGGCATTGCTCATAGGGGAGCAACAGCGCCTCATGAGAGGTGTAGAAATCCGTCCGCGCCATTTCCGGCGTATTGATCGAAGTCACGCCGCAGGCCTCCATGAAGGCGAGCGCGTCATAAATACGGTCCGCCATTTCCTGGTAGCGCTCCCCTTGCGGGCCGCTGGCGACGAAGCCCATATTCCAGCTATGGACCTGATGCAGGTCCGCATAGCCGCCTTGTGCAAAGGCACGCAGGAGGTTAAGCGTCGAGGCGGCCTGGGAATAGGCTTTCAGAAGCCGTGCGGGATCGGGCACACGCGCCTCCTCCGTGAAGTCAAAGCCATTGATGATATCGCCACGATAGCTCGGCAGCTCGACGCCGTTCTGGGTCTCGGTGTCGGCCGAGCGCGGTTTCGCGAACTGGCCCGCGAGGCGGCCGACCTTCACGATCGGGCAATTGGCGCCGAAGGTGAGCACAACCGCCATCTGCAGCAGCACCTTGAAGGTATCGCGGATATTGTTCGGGTGGAACTCAGCGAAGCTTTCGGCGCAATCGCCGCCCTGAAGGAGGAACGCCCGGCCCGCGGCCACTTCCGCCAGCTTTTTCTTGAGACTTCTCGCCTCACCTGCAAATACCAGAGGCGGAAAAACCTTTAACTCGTCTTCAACGGCGCGAAGGGCCGCAAGATCGTGATAAGTCGGAAGCTGACGGGCGGTTTTTTGCCTCCAACTGTCAGGGGTCCAGGTTTTAGACATCTCGGTATTCCTCAAAATCGATTTGTATCAAAAAACTATTATCTACAGCCTTTTATTGATTTCGCAATCCATAACCGGCCTTTTTACGGGCAAATGGCGAAAAAACAGGCTGAAATCGTTCGCACACGGGGTAATCTAGCGCGTTTTACGCCGCGACAAACTTTTCCCGCATGGTGACGATTTCCTCGGCCAGCGATGGATGCACGCCGACGGTGGCGTCAAACTGCGCCTTCGTCGCCTTGCATTTAAGCGCGATGCCAACCGACTGGATAATCTCCGCCGCATCCGCGCCGATTATATGCGCCCCCACGACGATATCCGATTTCGCATCAACGATCAGCTTGACGAAGGCCTGTTCTGCGCCGCCCGTCAGGGTCTGCTTCATGGGGCGGAACTGCGACTTGTAAATATCCACTTTCCCGTATCTTTCCCGTGCCGCCGCCTCCGTCAGTCCAACGGAGCCGACCTGCGGCTGGGAAAAGACGGCGGAGGGGACATTTTCGTGATCAGCGGCGCGCGGGCGGGCCCCGAAAACCGTTTCCGCGAAGGCCATGCCCTCGTGGATCGCGACCGGGGTAAGCGCGATCCGGTCGGTGACATCGCCGACGGCGTAGATATTATCAACCGTCGTCTGCGACTCCGGCGTGACCTTCACCGCGCCATTTTCCTTCAATTCCACGCCGACCGCCTCAAGACCCATGTTCGCCGTATTCGGCCTGCGGCCCGTGGCATAGAGGATGGCGTCCGTTTCCAGCACGTCCCCGTCCTCCAGCGTTACCTTGAGCCCGGAACTGGTTTTCTCGATTTTGGCCGGATTGGAATGGGTTCTGAGATCGATCCCTTTTTTGCGAAGTTCCGCGGCGAGAAAATTCTGCACATCCGCATCGAACCCGCGAAGGATCTGCGTGCTGCGGTAAAGCTGGGTCACCTCGGCGCCAAGGCCGTTGAAAATCCCGGCAAACTCCACCGCGATATAGCCGCCGCCAACGACGATCACACGCTTTGGAAATTCTTCCAGATGCAGCGCCTCGTTGGACGAGATGGCATGCTCGATTCCCGGCACATCCGGCATGACCGGCGCGCCGCCGGTGGCGATGAGGATATATTTCGCGGTAACCGTCTTCGCGCCGACGCGGACGGTATTTTTATCCACCAGCGTTGCGCGCGCCTGATAGAGCTCGACATTATTGTTATCCAGAATCGAATGATAGATGCCGTTCAGCCGGTCGATTTCCCGGTCCTTGTTGGCGATCAGCGTTTTCCACGAATGGGTCGCCTTCGGTACGGTCCAGCCATAGGCGGCGGCATCCTCGAAATCCTCCGAGAAATGGCTTGCATAGACCAGCAGCTTTTTCGGCACGCAGCCGCGAATGACACAGGTGCCGCCCACGCGGAATTCCTCGGCGATGGCGACCTTCGCGCCAAGACTGGACGAGATACGGGAGGCACGGACGCCACCGGAACCGGCGCCGATCACAAACAGATCGTAATCGAATTTCACCTTAAACTTCCTCTATCGGACGCCGAGAGCGGCGTCAGGTTACTGCGGCCCCGTTAAATCTGGCGGTCAGCTGTTGATCCCGCCAATACACATGTATTTAATCTCGAGGTAATCATCAATGCCGTATTTTGACCCCTCGCGGCCGAGTCCGGACTGCTTGACCCCGCCGAACGGGGCGACTTCCGTCGAGATAATGCCGGTATTGATGCCGACGATGCCGTATTCAAGCGCCTCGCTCACCCGCCAGATGCGGCCGATATCGCGGGCGCAGAGATAGGCGGCGAGCCCGAATTCCGTATCATTGGCCATCCTGATCACCTCGGCCTCATCCTTGAAGGTGAAGATCGGCGCCATGGGGCCGAAGGTTTCCTCCTTCGCCACCTTCATCTTTTGCGTGACATTGGTGAGGATTGTCGGCTCGAAGAAGGTCTGGCCCAGCTTATGACGGTGACCGCCCATGACGAGCTTGGCGCCCTTGTCCAGCGCGTCCTTGATATGGCTTTCGACTTTCTTGACCGCCGCTTCCGTGATCAGCGGTCCCTGCATCACACCCTCTTCAAGGCCGTTGCCAACTTTGAGCGATTTGACCTTTTCAACCAGCTTGGCGACGAAGGCGTCATGAATGCCGTCCTGGACATAAATCCGGTTGGCGCAGACACAGGTCTGACCAGCGTTGCGGTATTTGGACGCCATCGCCGCCTCGACCGCCTCGTCGAGATTGGCATCATCGAAGACGATAAAGGGCGCATTGCCGCCAAGCTCCATGGAGGTTTTCTTCACTGTGCTCGCGCATTGCTCCATCAGGAGCTTGCCAACCGCGGTTGAACCGGTGAAGGTCAGTTTCGCGACCATTGGATTGGACGTCATTTCCGTGCCGATGACGGGGGCGTCGCCGGTGACGATGCCGAGAATCCCGGACGGTATCCCTGCCCGCTCCGCCAGCACCGCCATGGCGAAGGCGGAATAAGGCGTAAGTTCGGCGGGCTTGATGACCATGGGACAGCCAGCGGCCAGCGCCGGGGCGGCTTTGCGCGTGATCATGGCGATAGGAAAATTCCAGGGCGTGATCGCGACAGTGACGCCGATCGGCTGCTTGATAACGACGATGCGCTTGTCGCTCTGGTGCTCGGGGATGGTATCGCCGTAGATGCGCTTGCCTTCCTCTGCGAACCATTCGATGAAGGAGGCGGCATAGGCGACTTCGCCCTTTGCTTCCGCCAGCGGCTTGCCCATCTCGACGGTCATGATTTTCGCAAGATCGTCGGCGTTCTCAAGCATAAGATCATTCCATTTTCGAAGGATATTGGCGCGTTCCTTCGCCGTTTTACCCGCCCAGGCGGGCATTGCCGCCTTCGCCGCCTCAATCGCGCGGCGGGTCTCGGCGGCGCCCATCATCGGCGCGGTGCCGATCACGTCGCCGGTCGCGGGATTGATCACATCGAGTGTCTTGCCGCTGTCCGCATCGCACCATTTGCCGGCCACAAGCCCCTGCATTCTCAAGAGATCCGGGTCTTTCAGATTGAGCGGGTTGGTATTGCGGTCGAGCATGATCGTGTCCTTCAGTTCGGTTTCCTGTGCTTCACCCGACGAACCGGACGAAGCAGAAAGCGGAGTTTATGCCTGATTATGTATGAGTCAATCTCCTATCCTCAACCTGTTTTTTCATTTCCGGCGCAGGAGACGGTTGAATCTCGGACCAAGGCCTCCTAGTCTTCGGGAACTGGAAACTTCATTTCGGTCGTCATGGACCGGAAACTGTCGGGGGATTAGTGGCGAGCGGATCGAAAAAAGTCATTTACGCGGCGCTTCTCGGCAATGCGGGAATTGCTGTGTCGAAATTCACCGCCGCCTATTTCACGGGCAGCTCGGCCATGTTGAGCGAAGGCGTGCATTCCCTCGTCGATACGGGAAACCAGGTCCTCATGCTGCATGGCCTCAAGCGCGCCGCCAAAAAACCGGATAAAATGCATCCTTTCGGTTATGGCATGGAGCTTTATTTCTGGGCCTTTGTCGTCGCTATCCTGATTTTCGCGCTTGGCGCCGGGATTTCGCTCTATGAAGGGATCAAGCATATCCGCCATCCCGAGATCATAACCGACCCGACCTGGAACTATATCGTCCTCGGCATAAGTTTTATTTTCGAGGGCTGGGCCTGGATGGTGGCCTTCAAGGAATTTCAGCGGGGGATTGGCAAGAGGAGCCTGTGGCGCGCCGTAAAGCGGAGCAAGGATCCGACCGTCTTCACGGTTCTTTTCGAGGATACCGCCGCCATGCTTGGCCTGATCACCGCCTTTGCGGGCATTTTTCTCTCGCACTATCTGGGTATTCCGGAGCTGGATGGTCTTGCCTCCGTCATTATCGGGCTTATTCTTGGCGGCGTTGCCGTCCTTCTGGCCATCGAATGCAAGGGGTTGTTGATTGGCGAGAGCGCAGGCTCGGAAGTCACTGACGGAATTGCCGGGATCGTCCGCGAAAATGGCCGTATCGTCAGTCTGAACGAACTGCTGACCATGCATCTCGGTCCCAACGATATTCTGGTGAACGCCAGCCTTGATTTCGCGGACGACCTGACATCGACAGAGGTTGAGGAGGCGATCAGTGCCTTTGAACGCCTGATCAAGGAAAAGTTTCCCGATGTAAAGCGCGTCTTTATCGAGGCCCAGAGTCTCGCCGCTCACAAACAGTCCGTCACGCCGTAAGCCGAAAGGAGGAAACCATTGGAACTCGGGATAATTGATGAACAGGAACGCTCCGACAATTTCAGGAAAGTCGTCCGCCTTGAGGTAACCTCAAAGGATGATTTCAAGACGGATACGGTCCGCTCGCTTTATGAATGGTGGCGTTCTTTTCAGCCTTCGCTTCCCACCCGTGCCGATTTCGATATCGCCAGGCATTGGCGGCTGGCACCGTTCCTCTATGTCATCGAGGTTCTCGGGCCCGGAAAATACCTGCACCGGCTGAACGGCGAGAAAGTCGTCGAGATTGTGGGTGTTTCGATGCGCGGTCACGAAATTTCCCCCGGAAACCCGCTCCCCGAAAACCGCCTGTTCGCCGAATATCTCAATACACTGGTCGACAGCAGGCAATGCAGGCGTTGCTCTGGAACCGCGGATGTCTTTGGCAAGAAGTATCACGAATTCGAAACGGTTGATTGTCCGCTTCAAGGCAAAAATGGCGAAATCGCTTTCATAATCGGGGCAATTTCCCTAACCAGCTGAGATCAGGGATCTTTTTCACAGCGACCGCTTTCAGGGCATTATTCGGTCATTCCCGAACTGATCGGCCGCGGCGTTATGGGCCGGACTAAAAAATACGCTTGATTTCCGCACGCCAAGGTTCCAAAATTAGACAAATCTGTTTGAACCAGTTGATTTAATGGAGTGTTACGTACGCGGGCAGCATCGACAGTCTGTATGCTATTGAACCCGGATGCCGAAGATGCGCAGGCCCGAGGCCTTTGCTGAAGCGATAAGCGACTTAAAAAGGAGCAGGCAAGGCAATAAAGACGTCACGGTGCATTATTATCTATTGGCCGGGAAACGACAGGAGTTGACATGATTCTTTTATCTCAAATCCTTAAGCGCCTGATCAGGCAAGGAAAGCTGACGGTTATTGATGCGAATGGCAAGGAGCATGTTTTTGACGGGCCTGAGCACGGCCCGTCCGTAAAAATGCGCCTCCATTCGAATGCGGCCATCTGGAAGCTGGCGCTTTATCCCAAGCTTTATCTGGGTGAGAACTATATGGACGGCTCGCTGACTGTCGAGGAAGGGGATATTTATGCCCTTCTCGATCTGTTTACCCGGAACCTCGGCTGGGGGTCACGGCATCCGCTGGTCAGCATTGGCGATTTTGCCTATCGTCTTTTCTGGTATTTCAATCGCTATAATCCGAAAAGCCGGTCGCTGAAAAATGTCGCCCATCATTATGACCTCAGCGATGATTTCTATGATCTCTTCCTCGATGAGAACCGCCAGTATTCCTGCGCCTATTATAAAACGCCCGAAGACGGCCTGGAGCTCGCGCAGCTGCAGAAAATGGCGCATATCACCGCCAAGCTCGCGCTGGAGCCCGGGCAGAAAGTGCTTGATATCGGTTGCGGCTGGGGCGGCATGGCGCGGTTCCTTGCCGAGAACGCCGATGTCGAGGTGACCGGCATAACATTGTCGAAAAACCAGCTCGCTTATGCGGCGGAAAAGGCAAAACAGACGGGTCTCTCAGCCAAGGTCGACTATCAACTGACCGATTACCGCGACGTTGAGGAAAAATTCGACCGCATCGTTTCGGTCGGTATGTTCGAGCATGTGGGCGTTCCGCATTTCCGTAAATTCTTCCGGAAGGTTAAATCCACCCTCACCGACGACGGCGTTGCGCTTTTGCATACCATTGGTACGGCGGACTGCCCGTCGGCCACCAATCCCTGGATCCAGAAATATATCTTCCCCGGGGGCTATATCCCGCCGCTCTCGCAGATCACGCCGGAGATCGAGCGTGCCGGTCTCTATATCACCGATATCGAGGTGCTGAGGGTGCATTACGCGGAGACGCTCCGTGACTGGCGGCGGCGATTCATGGACAAGCTCGACGTTGTGCGCGAGATCTATGATGAGCGTTTCTGCCGGATGTGGGAATTCTACCTTGCGGCCAGTGAAGTCTCGTTCCGCAACAGCGGTCTTGTCGTCTTCCAGATCCAGCTCGCGAAGCGCCTGGCTGACCTGCCGCTGACCCGTGACTATATCACGGAAGTGGAAGAAAAAGAGCTCAACGCCGCCCGCGTCGCCGCGGAATAATGCGTTGTTTCCGTTGAAAATGGGGGCATTCTCCCTATATTCAGAGCAGTCGGCTGACGGGCGGGGGATATATAAGAAAAAGATGATTTTTTAAGGGAATTGTACTTTTTTATGTTTATAAAAGGCAATTTGATGTATCCAGTACCTGTTTGCTTTTGATTGCGAGGAAGACATGTCAAAGACAGAAGCATTTATCCTGACGGAAAAAGAACGTCAGGCCATTATAGATAAATTCAAGCATTATGATCTGTTCGGAAATCTGCCGCATGTGCCTGTCAAGGGCATCGTCGGCTGGCCACCGGCGGAAAAAGCTGGTGATAAACCGTCAGAGGCAGCGAAGAAAAAAGCCTGAGCACCCGGCTCGGCTATCCATAGGGCGTTGGAGGGCGCTTTATCCGAATGGAATGGGTATATAATAAGCTTGTCAAGGATGATACAGACATTCCTGGACAATTTGCCTGCCTCTATTACAAACTTGAAAAACGTAAATTTGCTGAAAATCTGAAGACGAGTGGGATGCCGGATGATGACGTCGTCAATAAACTGCGTGAATTTCAGAAGAGCGTGGCCGATAATCCCAATACTCTGATCACCTATAAGACGGGGGGCGATGGCGCCCTGCAGGCGTATCTTAGTGAAATGCAGGAAGACACACTGGACACGGCGCGCAAGGAATTCCGGAAAGAAAACCAGAAAATTGGCGAAGCCATCCACGACCTGAACAAGCTTGTCGGTCAGAAGCGGAGCATCCCGCAACGGCTTTTAAGTTGGCTTCTTATCGGTGTGCGGGCCTGGCTCGTAACGGCGCTTATCGGCATTGTGCTTTTCCTTATCGCCCTGATGCTGGTATCCGACGGCACGCAGAAGAATGTGCTGGATGAGGCGCTCGACGGCATCATCAAATATATCGAATGCCAGAAATCGAATGCGCCGCCAGAATGTCAGGAATAGGCTCTACTCTACCGTCACGGATTTTGCGAGGTTGCGGGGCTGGTCGACGTCGGTGCCTTTGAGAACCGCGACATGATAGGCGAGGATCTGCACCGGGATCGCATAGAGGATCGGGGCGACGAACGGATCGACGGTGGGAAGCTCGATCGAGCCGAGCGCCCGCCCGCCGAGCTGTTTGATCCCCGCCGCATCGGAGAGGAAGATCACCCGCGCGTTCCGGGCCATGACTTCCTGCATGTTGGACGCCGTCTTCTCGAAATAGGGATCGGAAGGTGCCACCACGATCACCGGCACCGTCTCGTCAATGAGTGCGATGGGGCCGTGCTTGAGTTCGCCCGCCGCATAGCCCTCCGCATGGATATAGGAGATTTCCTTCAGTTTCAGCGCCCCTTCAAGCGCGATGGGATAACCCGTGCCGCGCCCGATATAAAGCACATCCCGCGCCTCAAAAATTTCCTCGGCTAGATGCTTGATATTCTCGTCGCTATCGAGGATTTCCGCCGCCCGCGCCGGGACTTCCGCGAGGGCTGCGCAAAGCCGCGCCTCCTCCGCGTGGTCGATAATCCCGCGCTTGACCCCGGCATCGATGGCGATACAGGCGAGCGTCACCAGCTGGCAGGTGAAGGCCTTGGTAGAGGCGACGCCGATTTCCGGTCCGGCCTGGGTATGGAAGACGAAATCGGATTCCCGTCCCATCGAGCTTTCCTCGACATTGACGATGGAGGCAATATGCTGGCCGTTGGCCTTGGCATATTTAAGCGCCGCCAGCGTGTCCGCCGTCTCACCCGATTGGCTGATAAAAAGCGCGAGACCGCCTTTCTTGAGCGGCATATGCCGATAGCGGAACTCCGAGGCGATATCGACCTCGACATTGAGATCGGCGATCCCCTCGAACCAATATTTGGCGATCATCCCGGCATAATAGGAGGTGCCGCAGGCAACGATCGTCACTTTCGGCAGTTCATTCCAGTCAAATGGCAGGTCGGGCAGCGTGATGGTCCGGCTTTTCGGGTTGAAGAAGCTGTTCAGCGTCTCGCCCATCACTGCCGGCTGCTCGGCGATTTCCTTCATCATGAAATGACGGTGGTTGCCCTTGCCGATCATGGCGCCGGAGAGCCGCGTTTCCTTGATCAATCGTTTGACTTCGTTATGATCCTTGTCATAGAAGGTCGCACCGTCGCGGGTCAGCACCGCCCAGTCATCCTCTTCGAGATAGGAGATTTTCTGCGTCAGCGGTGCGAGCGCAAGGGCATCAGAGCCCAGGAACATCTCACCATCGCCCCAGCCGACAGCAAGCGGTGCGCCGCGTCTTGCGCCGATCATCAGGTTGTCATGGCCTTTGAAAATAACCGCGAGCGAGAAGGCCCCATGCAGGTCTTTAAGCGCTACAGCCATGGCTTCCTCTGGCGATTTACCCTCGTCAATAAAGCTGGTGATCAGTTGCGCGGCAATTTCCGTATCGGTCTCGGATTCAAAGACATAGCCCTTCTTCGTCAGCCGTTCCGCAAGCTCGCGGTAATTCTCGATGATGCCGTTATGAACCAGCGCGATCTGCCCGGTCATATGCGGATGGGCGTTGACCTCGTTGGGAACGCCGTGCGTCGCCCAGCGGGTATGACCGATCCCGGCAAGGCCTTCAAGGCCGTTGCCCTCCAGCACCTTTTCGAGATTCTCAAGCTTGCCCTCGGCCCGGCGGCGGTCGATCCCGGTCGCCGTCAGGGTCGCGATCCCGGCGCTGTCATAACCGCGATATTCAAGCCGCTTCAGCCCGCCGATCAATGACGGCACCACATCCTGCTTGCCGAGAACCCCGATAATTCCGCACATATTCTAACTTACCTTATAAAAAACAGTATGATAGCGCTATTTGGTGCCTTTTTTCTTAAAGTCCCGGAAGCGCTTGGCCCAGCCCGGTTTCTGCTGCTCTGCTGCCCGCTCGATCCCGAGCGCATCCGCCTCGACATCCTTTGAAATCGTGCTGCCCGCGCCGATGATCGCGCCATCGCCAATCTTCACCGGCGCCACAAGCGCGGTGTTGGAGCCGATAAAGGCCCCGGCCCCGATATCGGTCAAAAACTTGTCATAGCCGTCGTAATTGCAGGTGATGGTGCCCGCGCCGATATTGGCCTCCGCGCCGATACGGGCATCACCTATATAGGACAGATGGCTGACCTTCGCACCCTTTTCAATCTGCGACTTCTTGATCTCGACGAAATTGCCAATCTTGACGTCCGCCGCGATCTCCGCGCCAGGGCGGAGCCGCGCGAACGGGCCGATCTGCGCGCCTTCCCCGATTGAAGTGCCTTCCAGATGGCTATAGGCCTTGATGCGGACGTTATCCCCGACAGTGACCTTGGGCCCGAAGAAAACGCCGGGCTCGATCACCACGTCGCGGCCCAGTTTCGTATCATGGCTGAACCAGACGGTCTCGGGATCGATCAGCGTTGCGCCCTCCGCCATCGCGGCCGCCCGCCAGCGTCCTTGCGCAATGGCCTCGGCCTCGGCGAGCTGGGCGCGATTGTTGACGCCGAGCAGTTCCTGCTCCGCGCCCTTGACATAGGCGCAAGTGAGGCCGCTTTTATTCGCGATCCCGACAATATCGGTGAGATAATATTCGCCCTTGGCGTTCTTGTTATCAAGCGCCCGGATGAGGCTTTCCAGATGCGCACCGCTGATGGCCATGACGCCGGAATTGCAGAGGCCGATGCTGCGCGTCGCCGCATCCGCATCAGCAAATTCGACGATGGCGGTAAGGTTCCCCGCGCCGTCCGTCACCAGCCGTCCATATTCCGCCGCATCCTCGGGCTCGAACCCGAGCACGACGACGGCGCAATCCTTCTGCTTCCGCCGCTTCTCGATCATTTTATGCAGGGTCTCTTCCTCGATCAGCGGCGTATCGCCATAGAGGATCAGCACATCACCCGTGAAACCCTTGAGGCTCTCCAGCGCCGCGGCGACCGCATGACCGGTCCCGAGCGCTTCCTGCTGGATGGCGATTTCGGCATGTTCCACCGCCTTCTGCACAGCCGCCATATTGGGCGCCGTGACGACAACTACCTTGGCGGGCGTGAGACCGGCGACAGTGCCGAGAAGATGCAGGATCATCGGCCGTCCACCGATTTCATGCATGACCTTGGCCTTGGCGGATTTCATGCGTGTTCCGGCTCCGGCGGCGAGGACAACGGCGGCAATAGATGACATTTTACGACTTGGCCTTTATGACTACACTCGATTTCGGCTTTAATAACACCTAACCATAGACTAAAAACAAATAAAAATTTGTTACTGGATTTTACATAAATGCAAGATATCAGCATAATTTTCGATCTCGACGGTACTCTGGTGGACACGGCGCCGGACATTCACCGCGCGCTCAATCATTCCCTGATCCACGCTGGGCGCGAGACGGTCGATCTCGATATTGTCCGGGATATGATCGGCCTTGGCGCGAGGATGACCCTCGAAAAAGGCCTAACTGTGACGGGGGGCATGCCGGATGCCGGGACGTTTGAAGCGCTTGTCGCCGTTTTCTTCGCTCATTACGAGGAACATCTGAGCGACAACAGCAAGCCGTACGAGGGCGTTATCGACGCGCTTGAGACGTTTCAGGCAGAGGGGGCAGCCCTCGGCGTCTGTACCAACAAGTCAATCCATTTTGCAAAAGCGCTGCTGGCGGACCTTGATATGAGCCGCTATTTCAAGGCGATGACCGGCGGCGACAGCTTCAAGGTCAAGAAACCCGACGCCGGGCATATCACCGGCACCCTCGATCTGATGGGACACAAGGGCGGCAAAGCCTTCATGATCGGGGACAGCATTAACGACATCAAGGCCGCCCATAACGCCGGCATTCCCTGCATCGCCGTCAGTTTCGGCTATACCGAGATCCATGTCCGCGATCTCGGCCCCGATCATATCATCGACCATTTCGACGAGTTGGTGCCGCTGATCCAAAAGCTGGTTTAGCCGCCATCCTTGAACAGCGGCAGTTCGGCGACTTTCCTGCCTGACGGAATTTGCCGCGCCGTGATCCAGTCAGCGATATCCTTCCAGACCAGCGGCGCCTCGAGGTCGCGCATCAGCATATGCCAGCCGTTCTCATAGAGGACGATATCGGTGTCCGGCGGGAGTTTCTCCGCCATCTCCTCGACGGGTTCGCGCGGGACAAGCTGGTCATTGGCCCCATAGAGCAGCAGCGTCGGCAGCTTGATTTTCGCTGCGGCGTCATAGGCGTTATCCATGATGCCGACGAGGCCATAGACAGAATCGATCCGGGTTTCCTTGATAAACAGCGGGTCCGCGCCAAGGTTCTGCAGCATCGAGATATTATCGGAGGCCTGAATGCCAAGCCCCTGCCCCGTCAGTTTGACATCAGGCACCGTATGGGCCGCCGTCCAGAGGATAGTCTTGTAAAAGATGTTGAGCGACTGCCAGCCCCAGACCGCCGGGGCGGAGAGGATAATCCCGTCGACTTTCGGGAAATCGTCAGAGGTCACCGCCGTCATGATGACGGCCCCGCCCATGCTTTCGCCGAGGAGATAGAGCGGTTTTCCGGGGTATTTCCGCTTCACTTCCCTCACCAT
>JAIOYL010000052.1 GCA_021741195.1 Sneathiella sp.
ATTAACATCAGCACGAATGGCGACAAACCAATTGGCAGGCCCAGATCGATAGCTCGTAGTGCAAGAAAGGCGATGCTGAAGCGCGCCAACGCGAACAACATCCCAATCGCGACGATAAACCAATAGCTGCCACTCATTTGAGCAAGTTCGTCGCGATGTAGAGGGAGGCCGCGCTTGCCGTCCTTGCCTCTGGCGACTGGAATTACGTCTGGCTCTTTGACGCCGAAGAGGAGAAAAGCCATGCAGAGCACTGCAGGAATCAGAGCAAACCATAGGACAAGACCTATATCGTTCGATAACAGAGCCATCAAGGTAATGGCCAAAAGAGGGCCTATGAAAGCGCCCGCAGCGTCCATCGATTGACGCAAGCCATAGGCGGCTCCCCGAATTGAGGGCGGAGTAATGTCGGCGATCAGGGCATCTCGTGGCGCGCCCCTAATGCCCTTTCCTATCCGGTCGATAAAGCGCGCCATAAACAACACCTCCGCCGATTGAGCCAACGGAAACAGCGGTTTGCTAACCGTTGCCAAGCCATAACCGATTACCGCTAGAATCTTGCGCTTGCCAAGCCAGTCACTCAAAGTGCCCGAAAAAAGCTTGGTAATGGACGCGGTGGCCTCGGCCACGCCTTCAATAACACCGACTGCCGTCATGCTGACACCAAGTGAGACAAACAGCGCCGGGAGCAGGCTATGTACCAACTCCGAAGAAGCATCCATGAACAGGCTGACAAATCCAATCGCCCAGACGCCACTTGGTATTTTTTCTGCGTTTTTCATTGAGAACATTTCCCCGCCCTCTCCGCAGGGACTTTGGATTTTGCTTGTTTTGGCTTTATCTTCGTTCATTCACTGATTACATAGGCCATCGCCGCCGCACCGAACGGCATGCACGAATGCCCGCTGTTGGCCTGCTGCAGGGTGTCTACCGACAGAAACCGCACGGTGTTGATGCAAAGCTGATCGAGTGGGTCTGAAATGGTCACTCCTTGCATATGTGCAAATAGTGCGACGCGCGTCAATGCTCCGTCAGCGCGATGTCGACAATGGCCTGCGCCTCGCTTAGCAGGCCGCGCAGGTGGTCTTCACCGCGAAAGCTCTCCGCGTAAATTTTGTAAATGTCCTCCGTGCCGGACGGCCGCGCGGCGAACCAGCCGCTGGCGCTGACCACCTTGATGCCGCCGATCGGCGCGCCGTTGCCCGGCGCGCGGTCGAGCACGCGGTCGATTTTCTCGCCGCCCAGTTGCGTGATCTGCACTTGTTGTGGCGAGAGTTTTGACAGCATTGCTTTTTGCGCCTGTGTGGCGGGCGCCTCGACCCGGTCGAAGGCAGGTTCGCCGAACTCGCGCGTCAGCTCGCGGTAGATCTCGCCGGGATCGCGGCCCATACGCGCGGTGATTTCCGCGGAGAGCAAAGCCGGGACGATGCCGTCTTTATCCGTCGTCCAGACGCTGCCGTCACGACGCAGGAAGGATGCGCCTGCGCTTTCTTCGCCGCCAAAGCCTAGCGAGCCGTCGAGCAGGCCATCGACGAACCACTTGAAGCCGACCGGCACCTCATATAGCTTCCGGCCCAGCTTCGCGGTCACGCAATCGATCATCTGGCTGCTCACGACCGTCTTGCCAACCGCCGCATCCATGCTCCATTTTGGCCGATGCTGGAAGAGGTAGGAAATGGCGACGGAAAGATAGTGATTGGGTGGAAGCAAGCCCGCGCTCCGGGTAACGATCCCATGCCGGTCGTGGTCGGTGTCGCAGGAAAAGGCGATGTCGAAGCGATCCTTGAGTTCGATCAAACCCTGCATGGCGTAGGGCGAGGACGGATCCATGCGGATCTGACCGTCCCAATCGACCGTCATGAAGCGGAAGGTCGGATCGACGGCATCGTTCACCACCGTGAGATTCAAACCATAGCGCTCGGCAATCGGACCCCAATAATTAACGCCGGCGCCACCCAGCGGATCAACGCCCATACCGATGTTGGCGTTACGAATCGCCTCCATGTCAAGCACATTGCCGAGATCGCTCACGTAAGCGTTGAGATAGTCGTGCTGGTGTGTGATGGCGGCGCGCAGCGCCCGTTCGAAAGGCATTCTTTTCACTCCCTTCAGGCCGTCTTGCAGCAACACGTTGGCCCGGGCCTCGATCCAGCCGGTGACACGGGTATCCGCCGGCCCGCCGCTGGGCGGGTTGTACTTGAAGCCGCCGCTGTCGGGCGGATTGTGTGACGGCGTGACGACAATGCCGTCCGCCAGCCCGTTATCGCGGCCGTGGTTGTAAGTGAGTATGGCGTGAGAAATCACCGGCGTGGGTGTGTATTCGCCCTTGCCCGCAAGCATGACGTCTACACCGTTGGCCGCCAGCACTTCGAGCGCACTGGTAAAGGCGGGCTCGGACAGCGCGTGCGTGTCGATGCCGAGAAACAGCGGACCATCGATCCCCTGCTGCGTGCGGTACTGGCAGATGGCCTGGCTGATGGTTAGCACATGCCACTCATTGAAGCTATTTTCGAACGCGGAACCGCGATGCCCTGAGGTGCCGAACTTAACCCGTTGCTCCGGCACGGAAACATCTGGCACGTTAGTGTAATAGGCCGTAACAAGTTTAGACACATCGACCAGGACCGCTGGCGTGGCCGGCTTGCCTGCCAGGGGACTTACTTTTTCGGGAGCATTTTTTACTTGGCCCATATGGCACCGACCGTGCTCGCAAGTGCCGGTTTGCAATGGATGTGGTAGTCAATGTTCATAACGGTCCATTCTTGAGATGACGGTAGTGCCGGATCAGCGCGTTGGTCGAGCTGTCATGCTTGAGCGGCGGTTCGTCCATGCCTTCAAGCTCAGGAGCCACGCGTTGCGCCAGCGCTTTACCCAACTCGACGCCCCATTGATCGAATGAATCGATATCCCAAATGGTCCCTTGAGTGAAGACGCTATGCTCGTACAGCGCGACCAACAGCCCCAGCGTCCTCGGCGTCAGGCGCTTGACGAGCAGAGTATTGCTCGGGCGATTACCTTCGAAGACGCGGTGCGGCGCCAGCCAACCTGGCGTACCCTCTGCTTCGACCTCATCCCCCGTCTTGCCGAACGCCAACGCTTCCGCCTGTGCGAAAAGATTCGACATCAGTAGATCATGCTGACTGTCTATGGGATTCAATGTCTGGCAAAAGCCAATGAAGTCGCAGGGAACGAGTTTCGTTCCCTGGTGGATAAGCTGATAGAACGAGTGCTGGCCGTTTGTGCCGGGTTCACCCCAGTAGATGGGCCCGGTTTGATAGGCAACACACGTACCGTCGAGCGTCACGTGTTTGCCGTTACTCTCCATTGTCAGTTGCTGCAGGTAAGCGGGAAAGCGTTTGAGATAACGCTCGTAAGGCAGTACCGCGACCGTCTGCGCATCGAAGAAGTTGTTATTCCATACCGTCAGCATTCCCATGAGCACGGGCAAATTCTGCGCGAATGGCGCGTTGCGGAAGTGCTGATCCATCGCGTGAAAGCCGGCAAGCATCGCACGGAAGTTCTCCGGTCCGATTGCAATCATGGTCGATAGCCCTATCGCCGAGTCCATGGAGTAGCGCCCGCCGACCCAGTCCCAGAAGCCGAACATATTCTCAGTATCGATGCCGAATCGGGATACGCCTTCGGCGTTGGCCGATACGGCGACGAAGTGCCTGCGCACGGCCCGGTCGTCACCGAGTTTGCGCAAGCTCCAGGCGCGGGCGGCGTGGGCGTTGGTCAGAGTCTCAAGCGTCGTGAACGTCTTTGAGCAGATGATAAACAGGGTTTCTTCCGGGTCGATATCGCGCGTGGCTTCCTCAAAGTCGGTGCCGTCCACGTTCGAAACGAAGCGGAATATCATGTCGCGTCGGCTATAATAACGCAACGCTTCGTAAGCCATCACCGGACCGAGGTCTGAGCCGCCAATGCCGATGTTGATGATATTGCGGATGCGCTTGCCGGTGTACCCCTGCCATTCGCCGCTGCGGACCTGGAGAGAAAATGCGGCCATCCGATTGAGAAGTGCATGCACCGCGGGTACGACGTCGACACCATCGACGACAATCTGCGCGGTCTCAGGCGCGCGCAGGGCGGTGTGCAGCACGGCGCGTTTTTCCGTCACGTTGATCCGCTCACCATGGAACATCGCGGCTATGCGCTCACGCAGACCGCATTCGTCGGCCAGCCTCATGAGCAGCCGTATCGTTTCGCCGGTGATGCGCTGCTTGGAGTAGTCGAGATAAATGCCTGCGGCTTCGGCAGTCAGGCGTTCGCCGCGGTGAGGATCGTCGGCGAAGAGCTGCCGCAAATGCAGATTACGCATCGTTGCGTAATGGTCTTCGAGCGCTTTCCATGCCGGGCGCTCTGTCAGGCGTTGCGCCTGCGCGGCCGAACCGGTGGTCGGAGTCGCGCTGCTCATGTCTGCCTAACCTTCATCAGCATTTCGATTTTTGAGGCGATGCGGTCCATCAGATCGCGCCATGACTTGGCGAAGGCTGCAGCGCCTTCGCGCTGGAGGTCGGCGGCAAACGCCGCTTGCCAGCCTCCATGAAGTCCTTCGACCATTTATAATACACGCCCTGTGCAATACCTTCACGGCGACTTAGCTCGGCGATGCTATCTTCACCGCGTGGGCCTTCCAGCACGATCCTGACCTTCTCTTCCGCGCTATACTGCTTGCGGGTCTGCCGACGGATATCTTTGACCACCCGTTCCGCTGGGGCTTTCGAGTATTTTACGATACCAATCTGCCTAATGAACGCCGACAAGAGACACCCAGCGGACAACCATCATTTTCTTCAGTTTGAACTATTTTAAAATAAAATTGGCTGTTCGCTTTTATATGGTGTTTCCGGCAAATCTCACATTGATTTTTTGATCTCCATCAATGTTATCTTATATAATCGACTATAGTATAGCAAGCGTTTCACGTGCGGACTCGGTGCCAGTATTGTAATTGCCAATAACCTCAATCATGCCATCACTTCCCACTTGGGCAAACAGTGGTTCTATAGCCTGTTTGAATAGAATTATGGAAGGAAGTGTTTAACAATGAATATTCTGAAAGATGCTATCGTATGGTATGATGATTGCAACCGCAGCGATGTTGCCCGTGTCGGGGGAAAGAATGCTTCACTGGGTGAAATGGTGAGCATTCTATCTAAGAAGGGTATTCCTGTTCCGGCAGGCTTCGCAACTACGGCTGACGCCTATTGGCAATTCATCGAAATAAATGATCTCAAGCCTTTGATTAATAGTACTTTAGTTGGATTGGAGAATGGCTCTGTATCGCTCCCCGAGGCTGGAGCCCAGATTCGACAGGCCATACTTCGCGGCAAATGGCCAGAGGATGTCGCTGATGGCCTTTCAAAGGCCTATGCAAAATTATCGACACAGATGGATAGAAAGGAGATTGATGTCGCCGTCCGATCAAGTGCAACTGCCGAAGATTTACCGGATGCAAGCTTTGCGGGCCAGCAGGAGAGTTTTCTCAATATCCGGGGCAAAGACGCGCTGTTGGATGCTTGCCGTCGCTGTTACGCTTCCCTATTTACCGACCGTGCCATAAGCTATCGGAATGCGAAGGGTTTTGATCATCTGAAAGTAGCCCTGTCGATTGGCATCCAAGCGATGGTTCGCTCGGACAAGGGAAGCTCTGGGGTTCTATTTTCCATCGATACTGAAACTGGTTTCAACAAAGTCGTGTTGATTAATGCCGCTTGGGGGCTTGGCGAAAATGTGGTTCAGGGAACCGTCGATCCAGATGAATATGTTGTGTTCAAGCCGTTCTTGGAAAATGAAGCTCTCGTCCCGATAATTGAGAAGCGGCTTGGCGGGAAGAAGTGGAAACTCGTCTATGGCCCAGAAGGTCGCGCCACCAGGAACGTACCGACCTCCAAGGCCGAGCAAGCTTCATTTGTTCTGGTAGACGAGGACATTCTGACCTTGGCAAGATGGGCCTGCATTATCGAGGACCATTATCGCTGCCCAATGGATATCGAGTGGGCGAAAGATGGAAAAAGCGGGGCGATTTTTATCGTTCAGGCACGGCCGGAAACTGTTCAGTCGCAGCGCAGCATGTCCTTGCTCAGGACCTACAAGATCAAGTCAAAAGGCAAAATTCTTGTGAAAGGCCTCAGCATTGGCGATGCAGTCGTTGCAGGGCAAGTCTGTCTGATCGACAGCCCTGAAGATATTGCGCATTTCATTGATGGCAGCATCCTAGTAACGGCGAATACCGATCCCGACTGGGTGCCTATCATGAAGCGGGCCGCCGGCATTATAACTGACCATGGCGGGCGTACATCGCATGCGGCGATAGTCAGCCGAGAACTTGGTCTGCCAGCTATTGTCGGCACCGGTGATGCAACTGATCAGCTTCACACAGAACAAGAGGTTACTATTTCCTGTGCGGAGGGAGATGAGGGGCTGGTTTATGAAGGTATCGCGGACTTTGAGGCAGCAGAAGTGACACTCAAAGATATCCCAGAATCAGAGACAAAAATCATGCTTAATTTGGCCAATCCCGCTGCGGCTTTCCGGTGGTGGCTAATGCCCGTCGATGGGGTGGGACTAGCTCGGATGGAGTTTGTGATCGGCAATCACATCAGGATCCATCCGATGGCATTGGTGCATTTCGACAACTTACGCGACGAAGATGCCAAAGTAAAAATCGCTGAGATGACCAAAGGGTATGGCGATAAGACTGACTATTTCGTTGACAAGCTTGCGCGTGGGCTGGCTCGGATCGCGGCGACATTTTATCCGAAACCTGTGATAGTTCGCATGAGTGATTTCAAGACTAACGAATATGCAAATCTCCTCGGCGGTGCCGAATTTGAACCAGACGAAGAAAACCCGATGATCGGATTCCGCGGTGCATCGCGCTATTACTCACCGGCTTACCGGGATGGCTTCGCACTGGAATGCCGGGCTATCCGAGTGTTACGCGAAGACCTCGGATTCTCAAATGTCATTGTGATGATCCCCTTCTGCCGCTCAACAATAGAAGCCGATCGCGTGCTTGAGGTTATGGCGGAAAATGGGTTAAGGCGAGGCGAAAAGGGGCTTCATGTCTATGTGATGTGTGAAATCCCGTCGAACGTCATTCTGGCGAAAGACTTCGCCGAACGGTTTGACGGATTTTCCATCGGCTCGAATGATCTGACGCAGCTGACCCTTGGCATCGACAGAGATAGCGAAATGCTGTCAGAGCTGTTTGATGAACAGGACCCGGCCGTGAAATGGATGATCCAAAGTGTCATCCGCGAGGCTCACAAAGCAGGAACGACGGTAGGACTTTGCGGACAAGCTCCAAGCGATCATCCAGAATTTGCAAAATTCCTTGTCGACTGCCATATCGATTCAATTTCCGTCACGCCGGATAGTTTTGTGAGTGTAAAAAAGCATGTCGCAGCAAAAGAGGCGCTGCGACGCGTTGCTAGTACTTCTATTTCGAGGGGGCGTGAATGAGTTTGCAGTCAGTCCAACGATATGAGTTGTAATATGGCAAAAATTCTTACTGTCACTCTCAATCCCACTATCGATGTATTTAGTGAAGCTAACGTGATTCAACCGACGGTTAAAATCAGAACTACCGACCAGGCTCACCGTCCAGGCGGGGGTGGTGTCAATGTCGCCCGGGTGATCAATACACTTGGTGGATCAGTCGAACTCCTCTTCACGTCAGGCGGCATGACAGGCGCGCTTCTTGAAGATTGCTTGAATCGTATACCCATCAAACGCCATAAGGTTCCGATCGTAGAATCAACGCGGATCGCCTACATGGTTCATGAACGACAAACCGGCTTGGAGTATCGGTTCGTCCCTGAAGGGCCGGAGATCAGCAAGCAAGAGCTCGATCAGACTATGAAATATGTTGAACAGTTTAACGGAGATTACATAGTCGTGAGCGGGAGCCTGCCGAAGGGCGCACCGGAAGACACCTATTCGAGAATGGCGGAAATCGCCAATCGAAAAGGGGAGCGTTTCATTCTCGACGGTTCGGGTGATGGTCTCCGGCACACGTTATCAACGTCGAAAATTTTTCTAGTAAAACCTAGCCTTGATGAACTTGAAAATCTGGTTGGTGAAAGCCTTGACGAAGATGGAGTCCGAAAAGCGGCATTGGAACTCGTGCGACACGGTTTCACATGTAATGTTGCGGTGTCCATGGGATCCAAAGGCGCATTCCTAGCGAGCGCTGAACAGGAGCTTCGAGTTCCAGCCAGGCATGTCAAGGTTCGCTCAGCCGTCGGCGCAGGGGATAGCTTCGTTGGTGCAATGACTTACTCACTTGCTAATGGGAATACCCTCGAAGAGGCATTTATGCTCGGTGTGGCCGCCGGAACTGCCGCGGTCATGACGCCAGGAACCGAGCTATGCGAGCGTGAGGACATACTGAGACTCTATGACACCATCAGTGCCGAAAGGAACCTCGAAAAACGTTAGTTACAATGTTAAGGTAATTGGTCCTGCCTTGCCAGTTTACCAATCTTCCAGGTTTTCTCATATACAACAGGCAATCAGATTGACAATACGCGTCGACCTGTCAGAATGTAAACCATAGGGCTGTATGGGCGGACAACCGCCCGATATTTAGACAGCATCGACCACGAATTACAGCGTCTTTCCGTACAAGCTTTCGTTACGAAACAGACGTGCGGTATTTTACGTATTAGTGACATCATGATGCTGCAGCAAACTTTCTAGAGTTTGATCTCTATCAGTGGTCTATGGTTTTGATCAGTCTATATTAAGTTTTTTATCACCGTTACTTTGTACCAGAACATCGCATTGGCGATGGAATGATGTCCGCGCAGTCTTGCCGAATTTATTCTTCAAAGGAGATAAAACCGATGTCCAGCAACGCAGTCAGGGCGATAGATACTCCGAATCCTAATAGGCTACGAAACGCCGGAACGAACAACCACTCGCCACGAGTAATCGTCTGCGTGGATCAATCGGAGCTATCGGCCAAGGTGATTCCACATGCGCGCACGATTGCCAAATCGCTGGACGGAATATTGATTCTCGTTCATGTAATGGAGCCGGAGAAACTTTCACATGCACCGTCTGACCCCGTAGAATGGGATCTGCGTCGGCGCGAGGCGCAAATTTTCATTTCGGGTCTTGCGAGCCGACTCAAGTCGAACGGGATACCTCTATCAACAAAGATACTGGAGGGTCAAGCCGCAGAGCAAATTAGCAAATGTATGCCTACAGAACCCGGGGATATCACGGCGCTTTGCAGAAGCGAGGCAGAAAACCAACCCCGCATCGGGGAAACAGCTCGCCGTGTGATGGAAACATCTGGCAGTTCCATTTTGCTGGTGCCCGCATGTGTTCCCTTCATCAAGAAGGCAACTTATTCAAAGATTCTAGTCCCATTGGATGGTTCGCCGCGGGCCGAGAGTGCCGTGCCCTATGCTGTTAGGATAGCATTAGCGGAGAATGCGGAATTGGTCCTGGCACATGCGACTCCCCAACCAGAGTTGATGCATTTCGGTCCACTTTCAGTTGAAGATATTGAACTTAGGGAACGGGTCTCAAGGCGAAACGAAATGGTCGCTCGGGAATATCTTGACCGAATTCGAGCCCAGCTTACCGATTGCAGCATCCCTGTTCGGACGTTGATTCTTAAAGGTGGTGATGTCCGCCACCAGCTTGTCGCTGCGGTTGCCAAACAATCTGCAGACCTTCTCGTTTTATCGGCGCAGGGAAGCAGCGGTTTTGCCGATGTATCATCCGGTGACGTAGCCGGTTTCCTTATGGCCCGCTCCCCTGTTCCAATTCTTATGATTCGCCGTCCGCATGAGGTTGGAAGCGAGCATATTTTCTCGGGCACCGCATCGAAAGGCGCGCGACGTCCTTCCAGTAGCATCAAATGAAAGGTCAGGCCGACGTTCAGCTTGAACTCGACCTTGAGGATACTGCGCGTGCCCTTGCAGAATTTCATGGGGCAAAATCTGTTCAATCACCAAAGCTTGATTTATACCGCCAGTTAGCGGAAATGCCGCAATGGCTAAATGCGGTTCGCACTTATTGCTTGGATCCGGAGCCATCGCATTCACGAGCGGCCGACTGGTTACTGGATAATGACTATCAAATTTTACGAGCTATCCGCCGCGTCGAAGAAGACCTCCCTGAAAATTTTTTCAATCGTCTGCCGGTAGCGGAGAATAGGAAAAACGAGAGTGTTCCTCGAATTTTTGAGGTTGCGCATTCCCTTTTGGATGTGACCCGGTTACAGCTTTCTCTGAATACACTCGTGCGATATATGCTTGCCTATCAGGAGATCTCCGCTTTTTCAATTGCTGAACTCTGGGCATTACCGTCGATGCTGCGGCTCGCAAGTCTGGAGATACTCGCGGACGCCTTTCAGGAAATAAATACGGAATTGCAGCCGCCGTTCGCGCCAGGAAGCCATGCAAAGGATGGCCGCTCTATAAAGCCCGCTGATCGAATATCACGTGTAATTGTCAACTTGAGTGCGCTTCACTCTATTATCTGGGACGATTTTTTCGATCAGACCAGTCGGGTGGAAGCAATTCTAAAAGACGATCCGGCGGAAGTATACGCTCGGATGGATTTCGACACCCGAGATAGGTATCGCAAAACTGTGGAGATACTTGCTGAAAGATCAAAGTTGTCGGAAACAGCGGTTGCCCAAAAATTGGTCGAATTGTCGCATATGGCGAAGGGAGACCGACGTCGCGGGCATGTTGGGTATTGGCTGATCGATGAAGGCCGCATTGATCTTGAAAAAGTGCTGAACTATCGTAAGATGGTCGGCGACATTATACGTCGGACAATGTTATGTTATGCATACTTGCTCTATGCGATATCGTTGATCTTGGTCGTATTACTCGCCCTTATTGTACCAGTCGCCCATTTGGCTTACAATGAGGCGGTCCCGTTAGCATGGATCGCGGGTATTTCTCTTTCTCTCCTGCCTGCGACCGTATTGAGCATTTCCATTGTTCATTGGCTAATTACTATTTTTACCCCTTCAAGGGTGCTTCCCGCGCTCGATTTTCGAAAAGGTATTCCAGACACATGCACGGCGGCCGTTGTCGTGCCTGTTATTGTGTCTGGTGCGACAGAAGTGCCGGAGCTTGTCGAGCGCCTTGAAATCAGACGATTGGCTAACCCCGACCCGAGACTTCGCTATGGGCTTCTGAGCGACTTTTCTGATGCACCGGAGGAACATTTGCCGGGCGACCGGAGCATCGAAGATGCCCTGATTTCGGGTATCAGGAAGCTAAATGAGCGTTATGCCAACGCGGAAGGAGGTCCATTTTTTCTCATGCACCGTGCCCGGCGGTATAATCCCACCGAAAATTGCTGGATGGGCTGGGAACGCAAGCGTGGCAAGCTCGAACAATTCAATAAATTTTTACTTGGCGCAGGTCTTGATGATTTTGTCGTATGCGAAGGGAATATAAAAAGCTTAGTGAAGACGCGTTTCGTCATCACACTGGACGCAGATACCATGATGCCCCCGGATGCCGCCGCACGTCTGATAGGGATGCTGGCGCATCCACTCAACGCAGCAACATTCGATCCTGTAAGCGGCCGTGTGGTATCCGGTTACACTATTTTGCAGCCACGCATAGAAGTCCTTCCGTCCGGTAGTTCGGAAACGCCATTTTCCCACCTCAGTGCTGGCGATACAGCTATCGACATTTACACGCATGCGACGTCAGATGTTTATCAGGATTTGTTTGGCACGGGCATTTTCGTTGGTAAGGGAATTTACGACGTTTCGGCTTTTCAGCGCTCCATGGAAAACCGTGTCCCTGACAACGCTATCCTGAGCCACGATCTTTTCGAGGGGCTTCATTGCCGCGCGGCATTGGTAACAAATATTGTCCTCTATGAAAGCTTCCCTTCAACTTATGTCGAATATGCCATGCGATTGCACCGTTGGTTGCGGGGCGATTGGCAGCTTTTTCCGTGGCTTGGAGGGCGTGTCCGTTCAGCTGACGGCGAATACGTCCAGAATACCCTTTCGGGACTGGATCGCTGGAAGATACTGGATAATCTAAGGCGCAGCCTCATTCCTCCCGCATTGCTCATGTTCTTTATCGGCGGTTGGATTGTACTGCCCGGCAGCGCTTGGTTGTGGACCATTCTCGCAGTTGTGGCACCTGGTATTTATCTGATCAGCGAAGGATTTACGGGCCTCCGCCGTATTTTGAAGCGCGGTTTTTTGGCTGATTTTATTCACCGCCTCAAAGAACGGGGCGGACGGTGGTTTCTGGCAATTGCTTTCCTAATCAGCGACACTCTTATTTCATTGGATGCGGTATTCCGTACATTTTGGCGGATCTTCATCAGCCGTCGTAATTTACTGGAATGGCGGTCGGCTGCACATTCTGTGGCATGGGTATCGGGTATTAGCACTCGCATTGCTGCCTGGCGATTAATGTGGCCATCCTCCGCCGTTTCCTTTTTGCTCGCGACCTATCTGGCACTCTATGATCATCAGGCTCTGGCGCCCGCCGCGCCACTGCTCCTTCTTTGGTTTATCGCGCCTGAAATAGCAACCTGGACTGGAAAACCCCGCGAACCAAGAAGAGAAAAACTGGACGCTGAGCAATCTCAGTTCTTGATACGGGTTGCGCGCAGAACCTGGCACTATTTCGAAACATTTGCGGGTCCGGAAGACAATTGGCTGCCGCCGGACAATTTTCAAGAGGATCCCAATGGCGAAATCGCTCACAGAACGTCGCCGACCAATATTGGTCTTTTTCTGGTTTCTGCGCTTTCGGCAAGGGATTTCGGCTTTATTAGCACGAGTGACTTCGCGTCGCGTGCGCGCCATGCAATCGAATCCTTTGACCGTATGGAGACCTATCGAGGGCATCTTTTAAACTGGTATGACACGCGCAATCTCGAACCGCTCGAACCAAGATATGTTTCAACTGTGGACAGCGGCAATCTCGCTGTCTGTCTCCTTGCGCTCAAACAAGGTTGCATAGAAATTGAATCGAAACCGATCATTGATGAAAAAATCTGGGATGGTCTTTCATGTACCTTCAATCTTCTCATCGCATCAGTTCGCGAACTTTCTAGCGGCAGCGAGAATGTTTTTCAGCAGTTTGAGGACTCATTCAAAAAGAAATTTTTGCAGGCCGTGCGTTCACCGGAACGATTGCATGCGATTGTTGACGAGCTAACTAAAAGGCATTGGCCGGATCTTGAACAAGCGATCGGCGAGGCCGTCGCCATGTCCGCGCCGGTTCCGCCGCGAGTTTTGAACGACGTCCATATCTGGCTGGAACGTTTCGACCATCACCTCCATGCTATGCGGCGCGATTTTGATACGTATATGCCGTGGCTAGCGGAGTTGAGTACGCCACCTGCAGGATTGGAGGAGTTGTCGCGCGAACTATCCCGGATTTTGGTACCATCAGCTTCAACGGCGAAGGCTGGCGTTAATCGGGAAAATTCATTGTCGGTGATCCGGGATACACTTGCGATGGAGGGCAGTGGAAGCAAGAGCGTAAAATGGCTGGAAGACTTGAAATTAGCCATTCAGCACGGAACCGAAAGTCAGGAATCTCTTAGAACAAATCTCTTGAAACTAGCGGTGGACTGCGAGAAGACGGCCTTCGGAATGGATTTCAAGTTGCTTTATGATCCTGAAGTACGACTGTTTCACATTGGTTACAATTTGAGCAGCGGTCAACTGGATTCGAGCCATTACGATCTCCTCGCGACCGAGGCGCGGCTTGCAAGCTTTTTTGCGATCGCCAAGCATGATGCTCCGTTACAGCATTGGTTCTTTCTCGGTCGGCCCATCACTCGGCTTCGCGGAAAGCCGTCAATCTTGTCCTGGAACGGCTCGATGTTTGAGTATCTTATGCCACCGTTGTTTTTGCCAAGGAAGAGAGATACGCTTTTAGGAGAAAGCGAATCGACAGCTGTCGAATATCAACGTCGATATGCTAAAGACCGCGGTGTACCGTGGGGCATTTCAGAATCAGCTTTTGGCGTCACGGACGCTGAAGGGCAATATCAATATCGTGCATTCGGTGCCCCGGGTCTCGGTATTCGGCGCGGCTTAACACAAGATCTGGTTGTTTCCCCCTATGCTAGCGCTCTTGCACTCTGTGTCTGGCCAAACGCCGCCGTCAAAAACCTCCAACGCCTCCACGAGCTTGGGGCGATGGGCACATACGGTTTTATGGATGCGCTCGACTTTACGCCCAGTCGTGCTCCTGAGCAGGGGGGAGGTGTACCGGTCCAAACATATATGGCTCATCACCTAGGCATGACAATTGTCGCGATTGCGAACGTGCTCAACAATGACATCATCGTTAAGCGGGTTTTTCGCGAGAAGAGCCTGCGTGCAATCGAGCTCATTCTGCAGGAACGGATTCCAAGGGAGTTGCCGACAGAAGAAGGTCGCGCTGATGAAGATTGGGAAAGCCATGGCTCACAACGATCAGTGGTGAATCTTGTCCCTTGGTCGCCGTCATCTGCCTCAACCGTCCCTCAAATGCATCTGATCGGAAACGGGCGGATGGCGATGTGGATTTCCGAGGCTGGCGGTGGAGGTCTTTTCTGGCAACAGATGGCACTCACCCGCTGGCTGCCTGATCCGACCAGAGACCAATACGGCTACTGGATTTATGTGCGCGATGCAGAAAGTGGCGCGCTTTGGTCGGTCGGTCGGCGCCCGACTGGCATTGTCAGTGACGATGCCAAGGTGATTTTTCATCAGCATATGATCGAAATGTTCCGGCGGGACCATGGCATTACTGTACGCATGGAAGCGACAGTAGCACCGAGTGATGATGTCGAAATCCGCCGCATGATACTGGTGAATGAAGGAAACACGAAGCGGACCATCGACCTAACAAGTTACGCGGAGATTGTGCTGGCGCCCCCACTCGACGACGAACGGCATCCTGCATTCAGCAAGTTGTTCGTCGGCAGCTCTTATCTTCCTGAATATCAGGGCCTTCTGTTTTCACGCAGGGCGCGCAGGCCGGAAGTTCAACCGCCCTTTCTCCTGCATAAGCTCGTTGCCGAGGATCTGGACATCAAGGTCGTTAACTACGAAACTGACCGTGGGAATTTTGTCGGTCGGGATGGCAGCATGCGGCGCCCACAGGGGTTAGATGATGGCCTGTCACGCGCAACCGGATGGACACTTGATCCGATTATGTCGTTGCAAGTGCGTGTTCGTCTGAAACCAATGGAGACAAAGGAATTCGCCTTTATAACGATCAGTGGCGCTTCACGTGACGCAGTGCTGGAGGTAGCAAGACGATATGATGCACCTTCTTTTGGATGGGTATTCGCAGAGGCGCTACGCGAAGCCGCGCGGGATGTCAGCCGACTTGAAATAAGCCCGGCCCGCTTACCGGAAATTCAGGCCCTAACCTCCCTTCTCGTCCAACCCTGCCCGACCTTGAGGGTCGCACCCGCCGCGATCTCAGCGAATACGCATGCCCAGTCTGAACTATGGCGCTTCGTCATTTCGGGCGACCTTCCCATCTTACTCTTGCGCATGGGTGACGGGCAGGGTTCCGACGTTCTGGAAATGCTTGTCCGTGCTCAGCAACTTTGGCGACGGAGTGGTATGCTCATGGATATTGTTGTGCTGCGAATGGGAGCTGCGAGTTATGATGAACCGGTTCGTGAGCGCGTCCTTTCAATCTTGCGCGACGCCCATGCATATGGATTTTTGGGCCGAAGGGGAGGAATACATCTTCTGTCGGCTGGCCAAATGGATGCAAGAACCCGGCATGCCGTTGAGGCAGCCGCACATGTCGTTATCCATGAAGGCCGAGAACCCCTTGGTGAAACGCTTGACAGAATGCTCGAAAATCGCGCGGCGGCGCCACACTTCGAACCGATAGTCGCTGTGTTCCACGAGACGAGCACGCCACTGGAAAGGCCGGGCGATCTTGCCTTTGACAATGGATATGGCGGGTTCGATACCGCAAGCGGTGAATATGTGATCCATTTGGAACCAGACGAGCATACGCCTGCGCCATGGTGCAATGTTCTAGCGAATGACACATTCGGCAGCATTGTAAGCGAGGCGGGTCTTGGCTTCTCGTGGGCTATCAACAGCGGCGAGAACCGTTTGACCCCCTGGTCAAACGATCCGATTGCGAATACACCTGGGGAAATTGTCTACCTGCGCGACGAAACGACCGCAGAAGTTTGGACAACGACACCAGCTCCTCTTGGTCACGGTGCAGATTGTCAAGTGCGACACGGCAAAGGATATACCAGCTGGGCGCAACACAGCCACGCCATGGAGCAGGAATTGCTTGCCTTCGTCCCGATTGACGATCCAGTAAAAATTGTCCGGCTGCGTTTGCGAAATTCGTCATCGCACGGCCGTAGGATAACAGTGACGTACTATGCGGAGTGGCTGTTGGGAGCTTTGGGAAGTGTGTCAAAACGGCATGTCGTATGCGAATATGATGCCGCCAGACATGCCATACTGGCAAACAATGGATGGAATGCCGAATTTGCTTCGCGCGTCGCGTTTCTGTCAGCATCGCATCCGCCGCACCGTGTATCCGGTGATCGTTATGATTTTCTCGGCAAGGAAGGTGAAGCGGGATCTCCAGCAGCCTTGCGCCATTGGGATCTTGGCGGGAAGTTTACGCCAGGTGGTGACGCCTGCGCCGCCTACCAAATACATTTGGATATCGCGCCGGGAGCCTCCGCAGAAGTCGTCTTCGTGCTGGGCGAGGGCGTTGACCGCGCTGAAACAGAAATACTAATCGACCGGTGGAGCGCTGCGGAGCACTCCGAGTCGGCGTTGGGTAAGTTGCAAGAGTTCTGGGAAGAACAGCTCAGTGCAGTTCAGGTCGAGACACCTGACCCCGCCTTCAATCTACTGATCAATCACTGGCTGCCTTATCAGAACCTCTCTTCAAGGGTGATGGCGCGTGCAGGATTTTATCAAGCGGGTGGGGCATTCGGGTACCGCGATCAGCTGCAAGATGTTCTAGCGCTTCTGTACAGTAGACCTGATCGTGTGCGCACACATATTCTTTTTGCCGCCCAATACCAGTTTGATGCCGGCGATGCATTACACTGGTGGCACCCCCCCTCGGGCAGAGGTGTGCGAACGCGTTGTTCGGACGACTATCTTTGGCTTCCATACGTGACCGGGAAATATGTAGAGGCGACAGGAGACCTGCAGATTCTTGAAGTTAATATCCCGTTTCTTACCGGACCGGAACTTCGGTCCGATGAACATGATCACTATGCACAATTCGATGTTGGAGAGTCATCGACCCTTTTTGAACATTGCTCCCGGGCGCTTGACAGAATGATGATGATTGGTCGGCACGGATTACCCTTGATGGGTACGGGAGATTGGAACGATGGCATGGACCGTGTCGGTGCAGACGGTGACGGGGAAAGCGTGTGGCTCGCGTGGTTTCAGATTGCGGTTGTCGACCAGTTCGCGCCGTTGGCTGAGAGAGAGGGTAAGACAGACCGTGCCGATAGATGGCGTCGCTACGCTCAAAAGCTTAGAACCGCAATTGATAAGCATGCTTGGGACGGTGAATGGTTCATCCGTGCATTTGATGATAAAGGTGAGCCTTGGGGTTCCCACCAAAACGACGAATGCCAGATAGATTCTATCGCCCAGTCCTGGAGCGTTATATCCGGATATTCTCCCGACGAACGAATTGTGGCGGCGCTTACTTCTGCATCAAACCAATTGGTGAATGAAACGGACGGGATTGTGAAACTTCTTGATCCACCTTTTCATCAAACAGCGCGCGACCCTGGATATATCAAAGCGTATCCTCCCGGTGTGAGGGAAAACGGTGGTCAATACACCCACGCTGCCGCATGGTTGGGACTGGCTTTTGCAAAGCTTGGAGATGGTGAGATGGCTTTTCGCATCTTTGACATTATTAACCCAATTAAACGGACTTCAGTAAAAACAGGCGCCGAACAGTATGTAAGGGAGCCATATGTTCTCGCTGGCGACGTTAGTGCTCTGGATACGCAACTCGGACGCGGAGGATGGTCCTGGTATACTGGAGCAGCAAGCTGGACTTGGCAGCTAGGTGTGGAAGGGGTCCTTGGTTTGCAGCTTAAAAACGGCGCTATTCATATCGACCCCTGCATGCCGAAGGAATGGGGGACTGCGAAAATGTTATTGAAAAACGACAACGGGACCATCTCAATCACGATCGAGGATCCGGAACATGCCGGTAAAGGTGTGGCCTGGATGACGGTCGACGGAAAATGTGCAGACGGCCACACCGCTTGCTTCCCTGGGTCCGGTCGTTTGCGAAATATCGTCATAAGACTGGGCAAAATGTATAGGAATATGTGATCTCGCAGTGGCATTGTCATCTATGGACGCTTCCTGAAACGCGGGAGTTTTTTGATCTGAGGCTGAGTGAGTTTGCCTTCCAGAAAGTTACTAGGTTTTTGGTTGAAGTTTATATCTTTTCAATTTCAATTTATCGCTTTTCGTTTTCCTTGCACAAAAA
>JAIOYL010000053.1 GCA_021741195.1 Sneathiella sp.
GCACATTCGGAAACTGCTCATGCAGCACCGCGAGACGGAGATATTCCGGCCGGAAATCATGCCCCCACTGAGAGACGCAATGCGCCTCGTCGATGGCAAAAAGCGAGATGTCGCACCGGGACAGGAGATCAAGGAAGCCGCCCGCGAACAACCGTTCCGGCGCGATATAGAGAAGCTTGAGCTCGCCCCGCAGCAATGTCGCCCTGACCGCATCCTGTTCCTCGAAGGAATGGGAGGAATTGAGCGCGGCGGCGGCAACGCCGAGCTGCTGCAATGCTTCCACCTGGTTCTGCATGAGGGCGATCAGCGGCGAGATAACGACGGCGACGCCGTCCATGCAGAGCGCCGGGATCTGGTAGCAGAGCGACTTGCCGCCGCCCGTCGGCATCAGGACGAGGGCGTCGCGCTTCGCCATGATATGATTGATAATTTCGGCCTGGTCACCGCGAAACGCCGGATAGCCGAAGACAGAGGAGAGAATATGGGCGGGATCAGCGGACATACCCCTTTATACAGACATCCGTTCGCCGATCAATGCCATATGTTGTGGTGAAGGCTGTTATTCGCGCCCGCCTGACTTCGGCCAGCCCAATTGCTTGAGCTGTTCCTTAAGCGCCTGGATTTCGAGGGCGGCCTCGGCCAGGAGGTGCTTGAGGCGTCTGTTCTCCTCATCGACTTGTTTCAGCCTGCTGATTTCCTGGGCGCCGCTCCGTTCGGCGCGTTTCCGCCAGCGGTAGAGGGTGGCCCTGGAAATACGGTGCTTCTTTGTTACCTCGTCGACTGACAGGCCGTCGGCCAGTTCCTGAAGGATCATCGAGACCTCCTTATTCGTGTGATTCTTGCGTTCCATGAGACTGAACGTCCTCGGTTAAAAGTTGTTATGCTGCCATAATGCCTCAGCTTTCCTGTCACACATCAAAATCCTTCAAACGGATTGCTGCCTTCGCGCGTCATGTCATTGCTTGCCAATTTCGTTGACGACGGCCTGAAGGGCAGCCAGATTTTCCGGAATGGCGCTGCCGGCAATCAGATCCTGCGAGGCTTTTGCCGCCGCCGCCGGATCCGTGGCGAGTAACTGTTTCGACGCTGCGATCGTAATGGCGTTATGTATTGAATAACTATGCTGCTGCTGGGCGATAACATTCTGCAGGGCCAGCCCGACCGTATGGGCCATCTGCTGGTACAATATAGCCATCGCCTCGGCAGGCGCATCTCCGAGCACGCTCAGGTTCGTCTGCGCGATTGCTCCCGTGATTTGGCTGTTTACGTATGACTCTGACGCCATTGCACCTCTCCTGTATTACTTTTTGGAAATCCGGATTTCACTCATGTCATTGAACCGCTATTTCTTCATCGCGGTCGCTGGAGGGGCGTAAGAGGAACCGGTTGCGGCAGGATGGACTGCCGCGTGCGGTTGCACGGCATGATGAGACACCGGGCGTAATGTCGCCGGGGAAGACAAAAGGCCGGCGGTCGAGCGAGCGGCCGCAGACGAGGACAGCGACAGAATCGCATTCAGGTTCTGCGCCGTCGATGCGAGGCTGAGGCTGTACATATTCTGCTGGTTCGAGACGGCGTTCTGGATTGAGGCGCCGACCGCCTGCGACGTGGTCTGATACAGTGTTCCAAGCGATTGCGCCGGGGCGAGACCGATATTCATCATATTCGCCTGGGTAATGGCATCGGTTATCTGACTGTTTACCGATCGTACATTGTCCGAATTTCTTTGCGCGGTCATGGGCTTTTCCTGTTAGGTCCGGGGTGTGGTGGCTCGAATATTGCGTGCCCATGGCGGGTTGAGCCGTCGGCACGCAATATTCGATGGTGTGAAGTTATGTCCACTTTTCCGGGGATGATATTAAGTGTTGAATTTAGGGGTGTTGGATCCCGATTCCTTGAAACTCGCCAGTACGCCTTTCAGGGAAGCCATTGTTTCCGCAACCGGATTGCCGCTCAGAACTTCCTGGGTGGCCTTGCCTTCCGCGGCGACGTCGAGCGTGTAAAGCAGGCTGACGGCGCCGGTCACGACGGCTGAGTCGATCGAGTTTTTATGCTGCTGGTTGGCAACCATGTTCTGCATCGACATACCGGTTGACTGGGCCATCATCTGATAGAGCATGCCCATGGATTCCGCAGGCGCGTCGCCCAGAACCTTTACGTTTGTTTGCGTGACAGCGTCCGTAATCTGGCTGTTCATCCAAGTGTTGTCCGCCATTGTATAACTCCTTTATATTTCAATTCGTTAGAAGGTTAGTATTAGAATGCTCTCGAGGCGGCCTGCAGGGAGGACAGGGCTTCTGCAACCGGGTTGCCCCCCAGGATCTCGGAAGTCGCCTTGGCGTCGGTCGAGCTGGCCATGGCATAGAGAACGTTCGTTCCCTGCGTGGTTACAGCGAGATCGACGGTATTCGCGCCCTGCTGGTTCGAGACAGCATTCTGCATGCTGGCGCCGACAACCTGGGCGAAGACCTGGTAGGCGTTGGCCATGGCAATGGCAGGTGCATCACCCAGAATGCCGACGTTGGCTTGGGTAACTGAATCTGTGATTTGGGCATTGACTGGTGTATCCCCTGGCATGGGTCATTCTCCTTTAAAATATCAGGAACCATTTCCTGCTGTGAGTTTTGTTAGGTTTGGGACTTCTGTGCTGATTGCGCTTTTTTTAACTCAACAATAATAGCCTTCAGCGCGGAGACTATTTCGGCATTCACGTTTCCTGACAGGATTTCCTGAGAAGCCTTTGATTCCGCGGATGTATCCAAACTATACAACATCGCGATTCCCTGGCTGACGATGGCATTGTCGATGGTGTTCATGCTGTGCTGGTTCGAAACAGCGTTCTGCATGGACACGCCGACGGCTTGCGCCATCATCTGATAGACCGTTCCCATGGACTGGGCGGGCGCACCGCCGACAACCATGAGATTGGATTGGGTTACTGCATCGGTTATCTGGCTATTGACGGGTGTGTCGTTTGCCATTGAGCAATCCTCTTTCATTCCTGTCATGTTTAATCGAGAGAGGGATTTTCCTCTTTCAACAAGCAGAAGACGCATACCTTTGAGAAAATGTGACGTGGCAATGAGATTTTCTTGGGTATTTTGCGAAAACTCTCATGCGGGGTGAGACGGAAAATCCCCTGCCGTCGTGACAGGTTTCGATGGCTATGGCGCTTCGGGCGCCCGGGCCCAAATCCCTTGAAAAGCCGGAAACGCCCTGAAAACTGCAATTTACAGCCGGGTTGGAACGATGCCGAAGCGAAAATCAGGAATGCAAAAAAATGCGGAACGGGAAAGGCTGGGGATGGGCAAATTCTATTTGCAGGGAACACCCCGGCGGCGATCAGCGTCCGGATTGCTGATGATGCCTGTATCGGCAATGTGGCCCAGAAATACTGTTTCGGATCCGCAAGGTGGCCGCGACCGGTGCGGCCCGCTGGCGGTCCGATGCCTAGCCGCCCATCTGCTTGACGATCTGGTCCATCGCGGCGGCGGTGGCGGCGACGGCGTCGGCGGTAATGCCGGCAATTTCCTGACTTGTCTGGGCGGCGAGGGCCGTGCCGCCCGCGGCTGTCACTGCATTGAGGCTGGTGACCGCGGCCTGGGTCTGGGCATTCAGCGCCTGCGTGATCGTGGCGGTCTGCGCATTGTAGGATTCACCGATGGTTGCCTTCTGCGCAGCAATGGAGACCGATTCGGCATTCTTGAGTGCAATCAGGGCGGCGGCGTTCGCATTGGTGACGCTGTTCAGCAGGTTGGAATTTGCTGTTGCATTTTCGAGGGAAAGTCCAGCGGCATTTGCGGCGTACTGATAGAGCAGGTCCATAGCGAAGGTCGCGGAGTCCTGAATGTTTGTGGAAGAGGTGTCTGAGGCCATAATGTTTTTCCAATATCCAGAGGAGTGTTATTGACGTGAAGGGAAATGCTTACTTAAAGTTGCCGATTCTCAATTCAGGCGTTGGCTTGGAAGTCGATTTCCTGAAGCCTGCGCCGGGCATTTGCGGTGCTTAATCTGATTTCCCCGTCTCGGTATCGGAGGCGCCGCCCGACTCTCCGGCTACAACCGGTTGATCGGCGGATTGCGAGGGTGCCGCCGCCGGATTGGCGGAGAGCGTCAGAAGCTTCTGTAAATAATCCAGGCGTTCGCCCGGCGTCATTTTTTCAATCTGATCAGACAGGCCGGTGCGGAGAAGTCCGCTCGCGCCAGCGGCGACGGCAGCGGCGCCGAGAATATTGAGATGCTGTTGGTTGGCGACGGCATTCTGCGACGCCATCCCAGCGGAATGCGCAAGATTCAAATACATAGTCGCCATTGCTTTTGAAGTAGAACTTCCGAGAATAATCTCATTTGTTGATAAAATAGAGTTTTTAATCTGATCGTCAGAGATATTGTCTGTCATTATTATTTTCCATATTTTATTTAAGTAATATTTATATGTTTATAAATAAACTAGTAATACATAATTTCAATATTTAATTATAAAAGTAGTTTAATTTCATAATTTTATTATGTTTTATATTTGAAAATATGCAAATGCATACACTCGTATAAAATTAATAAAAAAATATTTATGCACTTTAAAAGTTAAATTCTCTGCCCAAATGAAGATCACGTAACCGGGTGACGAAAGCAGGAAGTCACCCTCCAGTCAGATTTCGTTTTCAAAAAATTCAAATCTTCAAGGGGGTCACCGTGAATCCGCTCAGGCAAGAAAACGGGCAAATTTCCACTTCCATCGGCATGGACCAGCCAGCCAGATCATCCTGCGGCCTTCCTTTAAAGCTCTCACTCGCGCCTCTCCAGGCTGAGATTTTTGAACCGCAGATTCGGCAGCAAGCGGCGGCAAGCCCGTTTGAAAAGGAGGCAGACAAGAACGATATCCAGGTGGATTTCTGGGCGGCATGGCACTCTCATAGAGATTATTTGTTCCGCTTGAGTATGCTCTGGATGAATGTCAGCGCAGCGGATGCCGAGGATGCCTTTAGCGACGCGACGGTGCGCGCCTATGAGAAATACAAGGCCCACGCTGATCAGATCAGCAACGAACGCGCGTGGTTCGCCCGGCTTCTGCATAATATCTGCATCGACAAGCACCGCGCCAACAAGCGGCTGAAAAACCTGTATGAAAAGGTCAAGGAGATTGGCGACATTGATAATTCGGCGTTGGAGAACCGGCAACTCACCCCGGAAGGATCGCTTCTCAATTCGGAACTTGGCCGGATATTGAACAGGGCCATCAATAACCTGCCCGAACGGCTCAAGGCTCCTGTGGTCCTGCGTCTGGTGCAGGGGGAGGAATATGACGACATCGCGAGAGCCCTCGGGATTACAAACGACAATGCACGCAAGAGAGTGCAGCAGGCGCGGCTTATCCTTCGCGAGAGCCTGGCTGTACTGACGGAATGAAGAAGCCCTGTTCCACTGCTTTATTTTATTTCACTATCGACAGCCCCCGGTGAAATCGGGTAACGATGATCTTGAGTACAGCCGGTATTAGACCGGGCGTTAAGTAGCTGGGGAGCTATTTTCAATGAAAGAAGGGATTTCCGCGCGGGACCAACGCGCGGACACCTCACCATTTGTATCGGACGAGGTTAAATTCACGACTTGCTACATGTGTGCCTGCCGCTGCGGGATCAAGGTCCATCTGAAGGATGGCGAGGTCCGCTATATCGAGGGCAATCCAGATCATCCGGTGAACAAGGGCGTTCTCTGCGCCAAGGGCTCGGCCGGGATCATGCAGCAGAATTCCCCGGCGAAACTTAAAAAACCGCTGCTTCGCATTGGCGAGCGCGGCGAGGGAAAATTCAAGGAAATAGAATGGGACGAAGCGCTTGAGCTGGCCGCGGGCTGGCTGGCAGAGGCGCGGAGCGATGATCCGGGCAAACTCGCCTTCTTTACCGGCCGCGATCAGTCGCAGAGCTTCACCGGCTGGTGGGCGAAACAGTTCGGGACGCGGAATTTCGCGGCCCACGGCGGGTTCTGTTCCGTCAATATGGCCGCCGCCGGTCTCTACAGCATTGGCGGCTCCTTTTGGGAGTTCGGCGAGCCAGACTGGGATCTCACCAAATATTTCATGATGTTCGGCGTCGCGGAGGACCATGATTCCAATCCGATCAAGATGGGCCTCGGCAGGCTCAAGACGCGCGGGGAGGCGAAGTTCGTCTCCATCAATCCGGTCCGCACCGGCTATTCGGCCATCGCCGATGAATGGATCGGCCTGACGCCCGGCACTGATGGCCTGTTCGTCATGGCGATCATTCAGGAACTTCTGAAGGCCGGCAAGATCGACTGGGACTACCTCAAGCGCTACACCAATGCCGCCTGGCTGGTTATTCGGGCACCGGGAGAGGCGGCGCACGGACTGTTCGCGCGGGATAAAAGCGGCGTCACCCTGATCGCGACGGCGGCGGGCAAACTCATGCCGGTCAGCGACAGAAAGGCGGACCCGGTTCTCGTTGGCGAGTACGTCCTTTCGTCGGGGCAGAAGGTGGTTCCGGCCTTTCAGCTGATGGCGGAACGCTATCTCTCCGATGCATATACGCCGGAGAATGTTGCTGAACGCGTCGGTATCAGCGCCGCCACCATCCGCCGGATCGCAGCGGAGCTGGCCCATGCCGCGTTTGAGGAGGAAATCACCCTCGATATCCCCTGGACGGACTGGGCGGGGCGGCCGCAGAAGAAAATGATCGGGCGGCCGGTCTCGATGCATGCCATGCGGGGGATTTCGGCGCATTCCAACGGCTTTCATACCTGCCGCGCCATCCATCTGTTGCAGATGCTGCTCGGCACCATCGACGTGCCGGGCGGTTTCCGCCACAAGCCGCCCTTTCCCAAACCCTGCCCGCCGGGGCCGACGCCTGCCGGTCAGGAGACACTTGCCAATACGCCGCTTGACGGGATGCCGCTCGGTTTCCCGAAGAGCCCGAAGGACCTGCTGGTGGACGCGGAGGGCAACCCCAAACGCATCGACAAGGCCTATAGCTGGGAATTTCCGCTGGCCGCCCATGGCCTGATGCATACGGTGATCCGGAACGCCTGGGCCGGAGATCCGCAGGAAATAGATGTTCTCTTTATGTATATGGCGAATATGGGCTGGAACAGCTCGATGAATGTGCCGGATACGGTTCGCTATCTCACGGATAAAAAGCCGGACGGCAGCTATAGAATCCCGAAGATCATCTATTCCGACGCCTATCATTCCGAAACCGTGGCCTATGCCGACCTGGTGCTGCCCGATACAACCTATCTCGAACGCTGGGACTGCATCTCGCTGCTGGACCGGCCGATCTCAAGCGCCCATGCGGCGGGCGATTCCATTCGCCAGCCGGTGCTGGCGCCGGACCGCGACGTGCGTCCGTTCCAGGATGTGATGCTTGATCTCGGCGTGCGTTTGAAGCTTCCGGGCTTCGTCGATGAGACGGGCGGGGCGCTCTATCCGGGCGGCTATTCCGACTATATGGTCAATCACGAGCGCAGCCCCGGCATCGGTCCGCTGGCGGGCTGGCGCGGCGAGGATGGAACGGGGCAGGGACGCGGTGCGGTTAATCCGGATCAACTCCAGCGGTATATTGACAACGGCTGTTTCTGGGAGAAGAGGTTTAGCCCTGAGCAGTCCTATTACAAATTCGCCAATAAATCCTACCTTGAGGAAGCGGTCCATATGGGCTGGCTCGCGACGCCGGCCCCCGTGGTGATGGAAATTTATTCCGAAACATTGCAGAAATTCCGTCTCGCGGCGCATGGGTTCGGCGATATCCAGCCGCCGGATCATCTGCGGGCGCGGGTGGCGAGTTTCTTCGATCCCCTGCCGCTCTGGTATCCACCCTTCGCCGATGGCGCCACGGATATTGAGGATTACCCGCTCCATGCGGTGACGCAGCGGCCCATGCATATGTATCACAGCTGGGGCAGCCAGAACGCCTGGTTGCGCCAGATCACGGCGCGCAACCCCTTGTTCATACATGCGGAGACGGCCCGGGCAAAAGGCATTGAGGACGATGACTGGCTCTGGATCAGCTCCGCCCATGGCCGTGTCAAGGCGCAGGCGAAGCTGATGACCGGCGTCAACCGCCATACGGTCTGGACCTGGAACGCCATCGGCAAGCGCAAGGGTGCCTGGGGCCTGAAGGAAGAGGCGCCCGAGGCGATGAAAGGCTTCCTGCTCAACCAGATTATCCCTGAACTGCTGCCCGCGCGCGAGGATGGCTATCGCTATTCCAACTCCGATCCCGTAACCGGGCAGGCGGCCTGGTACGATCTCAGGGTAAAAATCGAGAAATGCAGCGCCGCCGAATGCGGCGAAACCTATCCGCTGGCGGCGGCGCAGGAACAGGTGCCGGGAACTCTGGCGCCTGCTGAAATCTCGACATACGGTGCCTCCCTTAAAGGAAGCCCGAGCGGTGAGGGACAGGTGCCGCATAAAGAATGGATCGGCAACCGCGAGGAAATTGCGGGTCAGGGCGGCGGCGTTGCGCCGGGCCATGGAAATCAGCTGACCAGGAATGAGAAGGAAGATCTTACGTGACCACTCTTCCCAAAAATCCGCCGAAAAAGAAACTCGGCCTTGTCATCGATCTGGATATCTGCGTTGGCTGCCATGCCTGCTCGGTAAACTGCAAGGAATGGAATAGCGGCGGTCATTCGGCGCCGCTGACCGATACCGATCCCTACGGCGCGGACCCCACCGGCGTCTGGTTCAACCGCATCCATAGTTTCGAGGTGGATAATCCGGTGGATGGCGGGCGGACCGTCAATTTCCCCAAAAGCTGCCTGCATTGCGACGATGCGCCCTGCGTCACCGTTTGCCCGACCGGCGCGTCCTACAAACGCGAGGAAGATGGCATCGTTCTCGTCAATGCGGATCACTGCATCGGCTGCAAGCTCTGCTCCTGGGCCTGCCCCTACGGCGCACGCGAGTATGACGAGGATGCCGGGGTGATGAAGAAATGCACGCTCTGCATCGACAAGATATATAATCCGAACCTGCCAGAGGAATCCCGGGTCCCGGCCTGCGTCTCAACCTGTCCGGTCGGCGCGCGGTCCTTCGGCGATCTTGGTAATCCTGAGTCGGATGTCAGCCTGCTCGTCGCAAGCCGGGGGGGATATGACCTGATGCCTGAGCAGCAATGCAGGCCGACGAACAAGTATCTGCCGCCACGGCCGAAAAAACTGGGCGGCGGCAAGACCGATATTCAGGCGCTAACCCCTGTCGCCGACACATCCGCCGGGGTCATTGCCCGCTGGGTCGATAAATTCCTTTCCGCGTAAACGAGTAACTCCATGCATCCGGCAAAATCCGTCATATTCTTCACAACCGCCTCCGGCGCGGGCTACGGGCTGCTCTTTCTGCTGATCGGCGGGAGTATGCTAGAGATCCTGCCAACAGATTTCTGGGTTCTGTTCAGCGGCTATTTTTTAAGCTTTCTGCTGATTGTCGCAGGGCTCTTGTCCTCGACCTTTCATCTCGGCCATCCGGAGCGGGCCTGGCGGGCGCTGACACAGTGGCGCTCCTCCTGGCTTAGCCGCGAAGGGGTGATGGCAATCTTCACCTTTGCGCCGACGGGGCTTTATGCGTTGCAGGCCCTGTTTTTCCCGGAAGGTCAATCAGGACTGATGACCCTGATCGGGTTGATCGGCCTTGCCGCCTGCGCCCTGACCGTCTATTGCACCGCCATGATTTATGCAAGCCTGAAGCCGGTCCATGCCTGGGCGAATGGGTATGTGCCTGTGGGATACCTGCTTCTGTCGCTCACCACAGGGGTGATTTTACTGAACGGGTTGCTGGCGGTTTCGGGATTTTGGTCCGGGCTGGTCGCCTGGCTCGCAACTCTCCTGCTCATATTTTCGTTTCTTTGGAAACTCGCCTATTGGCGCTTTCTCGATGGCACGAAGAGCATCTCGACGCCGGAAAGCGCGACGGGGCTCGGTGAGTTCGGGTCGGTCCGCCTGTTCGAGGCCCCGCATACGGAGGCTAATTACCTGATGAAGGAAATGGGGTTCCGGATCGCCCGAAAGCATTCGGCGAAGCTGCGCCGGATTGTCATCTTTGCGGGCTTTGTCCTGCCCTTTATCGTGATTTCGCTGACATTTTTTATGAGCGGCGCGCTTGCCGTTATCTTCGCAAGCCTTGCGGTCCTGTCGGCGGGCGTCGGGATTGCCGCCGAACGCTGGCTGTTTTTTGCCGAAGCCCGCCATACGGTCGGGCTTTATTACGGCGCGGGCCACGCATAAAAAAGGCGGGCCTGAGCCCGCCTTCGTTAGGATCGTCAGTTCCAGATACTAGCTTGCGCGCTTGAACTTCTGCCGCTTAGCATTTGGACGTTGATCATTCGTATTTGCAGACGGATTCGCGGACCGACCAAACTTAAATCCCGGCTTGCCTTTATTTTTACTGACGGTTTTCTTCGGGTGTTTACGGAAAGGCTTGACCTCTGCGGCGACAGCAGCCGGTTCATTCGACTGGCGGGCCGGACGGCCATATCGTCCCGGAGTATGCTTCTTCTTTTCCGGTTTTGCTGCAGGAGCTGGGAAGGGATGATCCTCATCGATACGTACCTTTTGCTTGATAACTTGTTCGACATTGCGAAGCAGGTTGCGCTCGCGCGGCTCGCAGATCGAAATCGCGATGCCGGTGGCACCGGCGCGGCCTGTCCGGCCGACGCGGTGAATGTAGTTTTCCGGCTCCATCGGCAGATCGTAATTGATCACATGGGTGATGCCGTTGACATCGATGCCGCGCGCGGCGACGTCAGTGGCAACCAGAACCGAAAAGCGGCCGTTCTTGAAAGAGCGGAGCGTCCGTTCACGGGCCCGCTGATGCAAATCGCCATGGATCGCGGCAGTCTTGATGCCCTCGACCTGGTTCTCGATTTCCTCGGCGAGGGTATCGCAGGTTGCCTTGGTGCGGACGAAAACCAGCACACGCTCCTTGTCGCCCTTGGCGAGCAGATGCATGAGAAGGTCTTTCTTGTCGTTGCCGCGCACCATCAGAACCGAATGGTCAATGCTCGAGGCGACGGCGTTATCGCGCTTGGCCTCGACAAATTGCGGATCCTTCAGGAGTTTCTGCGACATTTTCTTGATGGCCGCGCTCATGGTTGCGGAGAACATCACCGTCTGGTGATTTTCCGGCATTTTCTCGACGATGAAATTGACATCATCGATAAATCCCATGTCGAGCATGCGGTCGGCTTCATCGAGAATGAGTGTCTCGACATTATCGAGCTGGACGGTACCGCGCTTCATATGGTCCATCAGGCGGCCCGGTGTCGCCACCAGGATATCGACGCCGCGTGAAAGCTGCTGCAACTGCGGGCCATAAGGCGCGCCGCCGTAAACGACCGTGTGAAAGAGCTTGATGCCGCGCGTGAAGACCTGGATGCACAGGCCGATCTGGCTGGCAAGCTCGCGGGTCGGCGCAAGGATGACAGCGGTTGGCCGGTTCGGCTTGGGCTTGCGCCGCTCATGCTGCAACCGCTGCAGCAGCGGCAGCACAAAGGCCGCCGTCTTGCCGCCGCCGGTCTCGGCAACGCCCATCAGGTCGGCGCCGTCGAGCAGCGCCGGAATGGCATGGGATTGGATTTCTGTGGGGGCTGTGAAACCCTGCTTTTCAATAGCACGCAAAAGCGGCCCAACAAGGTTGAGCTCGGTAAATTCAGTCATAAAATACTTAGTCCTCAAATAACAGTCGAACGGTTGCGCTCTGGTGCTACGCAACAACAAGGCCAAAAAAGGTGAGAACCGTCTCTCCTTGACCTTGCCCGGATCGTCCAGAAGAACATCCGACTGTCAACAGTGACGCATCACTGCGGAAATACCGTTCATAAACCTGATAATTGGTTGCAACGGCGAACAGGCCGCTGGCACCGATACAATGTCTTCACATTGTGCAGTGCGATATGCGGGTTTCCGGCGCGATTGTCAAGGAGATATCTGGTTAAAGTTAATTTTGGGAAGGGAATTGCCGCTTTCCATTCCGGGCGGAAGTTTCTAAAATGGTAATCATGGTTATTTGCACAATTGCCCGGATATTACTTATTCCGGTGGAGTAGAGGTCTTTTATGGATTATCAGCAAGTTCTCGACGAAATGTTATTGATTATCACGCAGTACGGCCTCGATGTCATCGGGGCCCTCGTCATCCTGATCGTCGGGAATATCATTTCGAAAAAGGTTCCCGAGATACTTAAAAACATGATGGAGAAGCGTGGGATCGATCCGACGGTCAGCGGTTTTCTCGGCAGTTTTACGCGGTTCACCATTCTTGCTTTTACCCTGCTGCTTGTGCTGGCGCAATTCGGCGTTCAGACCGCTAGCCTGATCGCCGTTCTGGGCGCCGCCGGACTTGCCATCGGCCTTGCGCTGCAGGGCACCCTCAGTAATGTGGCTGGCGGGGTGATGCTGCTGATCTTCCGTCCCATGAAAGTTGGCCATTATGTCGAAGTGGCGGGTCAGGGCGGTACGGTCAAGCATCTTGGGTTGTTCACGACGGAGATTGCGACGCCGGACAATATCCAGATCATCATTCCCAATGGATCCGTCTGGGGCAGCGCCATCCGCAATTTCAGCTTTCATTCGACCCGCCGCATGGACCTTCTGATCGGGATTTCCTACGAGGATGATATCGACAAGGCGCGAGCTGTTATCGAGAAGCTGGTTCTCGCCGACGAACGGTCGCATAGGGAACCTGCGCCGGTGATCGAGGTGATCGAGCTTGCAGACAGCTCCGTGAATTTCACGGTGCGCGTCTGGTGCGACAATGCTAATTACTTCCCGCTCAAATTCGCGCTCACCAAGGCGATCAAGCAGACGTTCGACAAGGAAGGAATTTCCATTCCCTTTCCGCAGCGAACGGTGCATATGGTCAAGGAAGGATAAGGCGGCGTCAGCTCTGATAGTTATCAATACCGTATTTTTTCCAGAAAAAGGCGCGCACGTTGACGAGAAAGGCGGTGCTCCAGCCAAAAAGGATGATACCGCTCACCGCCTGCAAGGATGAGGTAAGATACCAATTGTGGGTCAGCACGATATCGCCGTAGCCGAGCGTCGTATAGGTGACGGTGGAGAAATAGATCGCTTCTGACATGCTTTTCAGCTCGCCGGTGGATTGATAAAAGAGCGCCCAGATCCAAGCCTCGATGGTGTGGGCGGCAAACAGGCCGATAACCAGTACGACCATGATGACCACATGGCCGAAAACAGGCAGCCGACGGTCCCATTTCGGTGCGATGTTCTTCAGGCGCCGGAGGAGCAGCTCAAGACAAACCGCGTGATTGACGACGCAAACGATGATGAGGGCGGTTCCAACGACGAGCTGGATAAACATAAAAATCTCCTCTGAAGGTGACAGTCGGTTATAGGGCTCTGATCATATCCGCGGCCTTTTCTCCGATCATGATGGTCGGGGCATTTGTATTGCCACCAATGACGTTCGGCATAATCGAGGCGTCGGCAATGCGCAAGCCCTCAATCCCGTGAACCTTTAACTCCGGATCAACCACCGCCATCGGATCGCTGCCCATCTTGCAGGTGCCGACGGGATGATAGACCGTATCGGCGCGGCGGCGGATGGCGTCGATGATGGCCGCATCCGAGGTCATATCGACCGGATAGAGCGGCTTGCCGCGATAGGTGTCGAAGGCTGGCGCATCGAATATCTTCTGCATCATCTTGACACCCTTCACCAAGGTCTCGAGATCTTCCGCCTCCGAGAGGAAATTCGGATCGATCCGGGGCGCGGCGGCGGGATCAGCGCTGTTGAGGCCGACATGACCGACGCTTTTCGGCCGGAGGACGCAGACATGGCAGCTGTAGCCATGGCCGAGATGGGTTTTGCGCGCATGATCATCGAGCGGGCCGATGACGAAATGAAGCTGAATGTCGGGTCTCTCAAGCGACGGATCAGTCTTGAGAAAGCCGCCACGCTCGGCGAGTGGTGAGGAAATGATCCCGGTCCGCTGTTTCCGCCACTCGAAAATCCCCTTGATCAGGTCCGCGCCGCCGCCGAGCGATATCCCCATGGTCTCCCGCGACGAGGATTTATAGGCGGTGACATAATCAATATGATCCTGAAGGTTCCGGCCGACGCCGGGGAGGTCATGAATCACCTTGATGCCGTGCTTGCCAAGCTCGTCCACCGGGCCGATGCCGGAGAGCATCAGGAGTTGCGGCGAGGCGAAAGCGCCGCCGCAAAGAATGACCTCCTTCGCCGCCCTTACCTCCTTCGTCTGGCCGTCCTGCAGAAATTGGATGCCGACGACCTTGTTTCCCTCCATCAGGATCTTGCTCGCGGGTGCATCGGTGATGGCATGCAGATTGGGGCGGCCCAGATTCGGTGTGAGATATCCTTTCGCCGCGCTCCAGCGCTCCCCGTTTTTCTGCGTGACCTGATAGGCGCCGAGACCTTCCTGGGCGGGTCCGTTGAAATCCCTGGTGGTCGGCATTTGCACTTGCATGGCGGCATCAATGAAGACCTCGCTGATCGGCATGGAAGATCGTAGATCGGCGACATTGAGCGGGCCGCCGGTGCCGTGATAGTCATCCGCCCCACGCTCGTTATTCTCGGCCTTCTTGAAATAGGGGAGAACGTCCTTGTAGGACCAGCCGGGATTGCCGAGCGCCGCCCAGTCGTCATAGTCGGAGGGATGGCCGCGGACATAGAGCATGGCGTTGATCGAGCTCGACCCGCCGAGGCCCTTGCCGCGCGGCTGATAGCCCTTGCGGCCCTTGAGACCCGGCTGCGGCACCGTATCGAAGGCCCAGTTGAATATTTTCCGGGGCAAAATCGCCGCGATGCCAATGGGGGCATGAATGAGAATGCTTTTATCCGGCCCGCCCGCTTCCAGCAGGCAAACCTTTACCTTGGGATCTTCCGATAACCGGCTTGCGACGACGGATCCGCCGGAGCCTGCGCCAACGACAATATAATCATACATTTTCCCCTCCCGAGAGTATGTTTTTGATTTGCTGCAGATTATCACAGAATGCGGCGGATAACAGGAGGAATTGGAAAAGTCAGTCTTCCGTGACAGGGGTCAGGTTTCGAAGCTCGCGGATAACAACATGCGCCAGTTCATTGATCCGGAGTTCCGGAAAATCCCCCGTCGCATCGAGCAGGGAATTCACGTCTTTTTCAAGAATGCCGATGGTGTTGACGATGGAGTAGCCCTCGTTTGCCCAGGAAATTTTCTTCAGGTTGTTGCCAAACCAGGTGGCGCCGGAGCTGGTTTTCGCCACCTCCAGCAGTTTTTCCGGCGGAAAATCGAGCGCCTTCGCCGCCTTCAGGATCTCGCGCACCACGATCACCGAGGTTGCAGCCAGCATATTGTTGAGCACCTTGCAGGTCATGCCCGCGCCAAGATCACCGAGAGGGTTGATCCCTGAGCCCATGGCCTTGAATGCGGGCATCAATTTATTCACCGTCCCTGCATCGCCGCCGATCATGAAGGTCAATGTGCCTTCCTCGGCACCAAAGGGCGCCCCGGACATCGGCGCATCAATGAGGCTCGTGCCCTCAGGCACGCGTTCGCGCAGTAACCGGATCATTTTCGGCGACAGGGTGGAGCTGATAACAAGTATCTCAGGGTGTGTTTCACCGGTGAAAAGGCCCCTGCCGCCAAAGCAGAGATCCAGCGTCTGCTGCCAGTCGCGCACCACCGAGAAAACGACCGGGCAGCGGGCGGCGAGGGCGTCGGCGCTCTCCAGCATATGATTTGTAAACTCGCCGAAGTCGGATTTGGGCCGGATATCATAGCCGGAGACGTCAAAACCGGCGGCAAGAAGGTTGCGCGCCATCGGCAATCCCATGGCGCCGCAGCCCGCAACGCCTATTGTTGTGATTTTCATCATTGCCACCCTCCCAGATTTCCGGAAACTATACCCTATTTATTGCGGTATAGCCATTGGCCGGGTTTGTCAAAATTGGCTCCGGCGTTGTGTGAAAACTGGTCCTTTTTTCTGAACCAATTATGCGCCATGATAGGATCAGGAATATCTGCTACCAAATTATGTTGAGGATAAAGCCATGTCTCTTGAACTTCCCAGCGTCTGTCCACTTGACTGCCCCGATACCTGCAGCCTGACGGTGACGGTCGAGGCGGGCAAGGTCGCGAAGGTGCGTGGCTCAACCGCCAATCCGTTGACCAATGGCGTCGTCTGCAACAAGGTCGCGCGCTATTACCCTGAATTCGTCCATGGTAAGAACCGCTTGACGCACCCGCTGAAACGGGTCGGCCCGAAGGGCGGCGAGGAATTTGAGCGCATTTCCTGGGACGAGGCGCTCGACACCATCCATGAGCGATTCACCGATATCATTGGTGAATACGGACCGCAGGCCATCATGCCCTATAACTATGCCGGCCCCCACGGCATGCTGGCGGGCGGATCGATGGACCTGCGGTTCTTCTACCGGCTCGGCGCGACGCTGCTGTTCCGCCGATCCCTCTGCGGCGGTATCAAGTCGGAGGCCTACAAGGGCACCTTCGGCACTGCCGCTGTCATGCAGCCCGAACAGGTTGCGCAGTCCAAGCTGATCGTCGTCTGGGGCAATAATGTTACCTATTCGAACCTGCATCTCGCGCCGATCATCAAGAAGGCGAAAGCGAACGGCGCCAGGCTGGTCGTCGTCGATCCCAAACGCATCAAGATTGCCGAGCAGGCGGATATGTATATCGCCGTGCGGCCGGGCATGGATATCATCCTTGCCTGGGCAATTGCGGTGGAGCTGGAGCGCATCGGCGGTTTCGATCAGGCATTCATTGATGAGCATGTCGAGGGGGCGGCCGAGTTTATGAATGAGGCCCGCAAATTCTCAATTGAGCATTCGGCTGAGCTTTGCGGCGTATCTGTCGACGAAATCAGGGCTTTCGCCCAGCTCTATATGGAAAACAACCCCGCCGCGATTTCCGTCGGCAACGGGATCGAGCGGAACCAGAATGGCGGCAATGGCATCCGCGCCATCTTCGCGCTGCCTGCGCTCGCCGGGAAGTTTGGTGTTAAGGGCGGCGGGCTTGTCGGCGGCTCCGGCAACCTGTTCCCGAAGACCATAGCCAAGTTGCAGCGGCCCGATCTTATTCCGGAAGGCTCCCGGACGCTCAATATCATCGATATCGGACGACATCTGGTTGAGCAGGATCTCGATATCCCGCTCAAGGGCCTCTTTATCTATAACCATAACCCGGTCGTTGTCTCGCCGGACCAGAATGTCACCAAGGCGGGGCTGGCGCGCGAGGATATTTTCACCGTCGGTTGCGATGTCGCCATGACCGACAGCATGAAATATTGCGATATCATCCTGCCCGCCGCGACCCATTTCGAGCATGAGGATATCTTCTGCGCCTATGGCCAGCCATATCTGCAGCGGGCGGAGAAGGTCATTGATCCGGTCGGCGAGGCGCTCCCCAATACGGAGATTTTCAGGCGGCTTGCGGCCAGGTTTGGTTTCAACGAGGATATCTTCAAGGCGACCGACAAGGAGCTGATCGACGATGCGATCGACGGCGGCGATCCGCGCCTGAAAGGCTTTAAACCCAGCGAAATTCCCCTCGGCACCGCGCTTTTAATGGAACGGAATGAAGAGGACACCATCTTGTTCGCGAATGCAATGCCCTCGACACCAACCGGCAAGGTTGAGCTCAAATCAAGTTACTTACGCGATACCTTCGGTCAGGAAATTCCGACTTTCAACCCGGTCGAGGATGAATTCCCGCTCAGCCTCGTGACGCCGTCATCCAACAAGATGATCACCTCGACCTTCGGCGGGGTGAAGGCGAACGACGATGTGCCCGAGCTGGAAATGCATCCCTTGGACGCCGATCTTCGCGGGCTTAGCAATGGCATCCAGGTCAAGGTCTTCAATGATCTTGGCGAGGTTTACCTGCCGCTCAAAATAACCGATAATGTCCGTCCGGGCGTGCTTTATTCACCAAAGGGCTCCTGGTTCAGGACAACGACCAATAACCAGACGGTATCAGCGCTCGCGCCCACAACCAAGGCGGACCTCTCCGAGGGCGCCTGCTTCAATGACTGCAAGGTCGAGGTGGTTGCCGCCTGACAATTGACGGAGGAATGATGAGTAACGAGACGCACGATAAGCAACTCCGGGCGCGCGGCGGCTGCCTCTGCGGTGGTATTCGCTTCGAGATATACCAGCCGCTCCGCCCGGTCGTTGTCTGCCATTGCAAGCAATGCCGCCAGACCGCCGGA
>JAIOYL010000054.1 GCA_021741195.1 Sneathiella sp.
GACGGCCTATGCGGAGCTTGTCAATGGCGGCAAGAAGATCACGCCGACCCTCATCGACCGGATACAGGACCGGCGCGGCAAGACGATATACCGGCATGATGAGCGGGCCTGCGATGCCTGCAACCCGCCCGCCTGGAACGACCAGGACCAGCCAGAGCTCCCAGATACCCGCGAACATATCCTGCCCGCGACGACGGCCTATCAGATCGTCTCGATGCTTGAAGGCGTGATCCAGCGCGGAACGGGCGTTCGCATCCGGGTTGTCGGCAAGCCGCTTGGCGGCAAGACCGGCACCACCAACGACAGTCAGGACACCTGGTTCATGGGCTTCTCGCCGGACCTTGCCGTGGGCGTCTATGTCGGCTTCGACACACCAAGAAGCCTCGGCAGGAAAGAAACCGGTTCCTCCGTTGCAGCGCCAATTTTCCGCGATTTCATGATGGAAGCCCTGAAGGATAAACCGGCAACGCCGTTCCGCGTCCCCGAAGGCATTCGTCTCGTGCGGATCAACGGACAAACCGGGGAGCCCGCCCAGCCGGGCGACAAGAATGTGATCCTTGAAGCCTTCAAAACCACGACCGAAACACTGAGCCGCCGTGACGTGCTTGACGGGTCGGACGATGGTTTTTCCTCGCTCCCGACAGGTCGGCCGGAGACGACGATCCGCTCGGGCACCGGCGGGCTTTACTGATCGATAAATTCAGATTACTTTCCCGCGAGAAATTTTTTCGTAATTCCGGAGTCAAGAGATGCGTGCCGAACACCAGTCAGTTGTCGATGAAATCCAGCAGGGCATGGCCCTGCTGAGGAGGTATCTTTGACTGGGAGAATGCAACCCGGCGGCTCGAGGAACTGAATTCCCTCGTTGAAGACCCTGATCTCTGGAACGACGCCGCGAAAGCGCAGGGCCTGATGCGCGAGCGGACGTCGCTGGAAAATGCCCTCACAGGCTATAACCGGATCCAGCAGGACCTCGACGATAATATCGAGCTGATCGAGATGGCGGAAGAGGAAGACGACGAGGAAACCGTCAGGGACGCCGAAAAAACGCTTGATGCGCTGCTTGCCGATGTCAACCGGCGGCGATTGGAGAGCATGCTCTCCGGCGAAGTCGACGCCAATGACTGCTATGTCGAAATCCATGCAGGCGCGGGCGGCACCGAATCGCAGGATTGGACGCAGATGCTGCTGCGCATGTATATGCGCTGGGCTGACCAGCATGGCTATAAGGTGAAGATCCTGGAAGAAAGCGCCGGGGAAGAGGCGGGGATCAAGTCCGTCACCATCGAGGTTTCCGGCGCGAATGCCTATGGCTGGCTCAAGACCGAAAGCGGCGTACACCGCCTGGTGCGCATATCGCCCTTCGATAGCAACGCCCGCCGCCACACCAGCTTTTCCTCCGTCGGCGTCTATCCAGTGGTCGACGATGATATCGAGATCGAGATCGACGACAAGGACTTGAGGATTGATGTGTACCGGGCATCCGGCGCGGGCGGCCAGCATGTCAACCGGACGGAATCAGCCGTCCGCATCACCCATATCCCGACGAATGTCATCGTCCAGTGCCAGAATGACCGGTCGCAGCACAAGAACAAGGCGGAGGCGATGAAGATGTTGAAATCGCGCCTTTATGAGCGGGAGCTGCAAATCCGTGAAGCGGAGGCGCAGGAAACCCGCGACGGGCAGACGGATATAGGCTGGGGTCATCAGATCCGCTCTTACGTCCTGCACCCCTACCAGATGGTAAAGGATTTGCGGACCGGTGTTGAAAAGGGCAACGCGCAAGGGGTGCTCGATGGTGATCTTGATGACTATCTTGCGGCGGCACTCGCGCAGAAAATCGGCGGCGAAGAGGCCGCATAATCACGCGAAGCGCCGGGCAGGGGATTATGCGGAGGCGCGGGCGACCTTCTTTTCTTCGAAGATTTCCTGCAACTCGCCGGTTTCGAACATTTCACGCATGATATCGCAACCGCCGACAAACTCGCCCTTGACGTAAAGCTGCGGAATGGTCGGCCACTGGCTGTATTCCTTGATGCCTTCACGAATGCCGGGATCGCTCAGCACGTCGATGCCCTTGAACTTGATATCGAGATGCGACAGGATCTGTACGGCTGTCGCGGAAAACCCGCATTGCGGAAAAACAGCCGAACCCTTCATGAAAAGCACGACGTCGTTGCCGGATACTTCATTGGAAATACGGTCTTTTGTTACCTGATCAAGCATTTAATGATCCTTCTTAAAGTTAAGTATTAATTTTAGCTACTGGGCGCCGAGGTCTGCAGCGCCAAGGCATGCAGGGCTTCGCCCATATTACCCTTGAGCGCCTCATACACCATCTGGTGCTGGCGAACCCGTGGCAACCCGGCAAAGCTCTTTGAGACAACCATCGCCGCGTAGTGATCGCCGTCGCCCCTGAGATCAGTTATTTCGACCTGGGCATCCGGGATCCCTTCCTTGATTAAACGTTCGATTTCACCTGCATCCATCGCCATGGATAAAACTCCTATTCACTGCCGGGACGGGACATTAGCTCAGGCAACCAGTTTGCATGAACGGCCCTCAGCCTGTCTACGGATATGGTAAGTCCACCGTCAATTTTCAAATCAGTATGACCGATCGTTCCAATATTCTGCAAGAGAATATCTTCGGCAAGGGCAAAACCCCGGACCATTTCAAGGTCGTCTGGACGGACCGTGATCACATAGCAGCCCTGATCCTCGGCGAACAGTGCCGCATGGAGCGGCAGGTCCGTCTCAAGGTTTATACAGGCGCCAATTTTGCCGGCAATCGCCATTTCGCCGAGCGCGACGGCAAGGCCGCCGTCGGAGAGATCATGCGCCGCAGTAACAAGCCCCTTGCCGATCATCTCGCGGAGGTAGTCGCCATGCTTTCGCTCCGCTGCGAGATCAACACGCGGCGGGGCGCCTTCCTCGCGTCCCTCGATCTCACGCAGATAAATTGACTGCCCCATCTCACCGGTGAGGTTACCGAGAAGAAGAACGATATCACCTTCGGCCTTGAAGGCGAGGGTGGTCATCTGCGTAATATCCTTCAGCAACCCGACGCCGCCGATGGCGGGGGTCGGATGGATACCGGTGCCGTTGGTCTCGTTATAGAGCGAGACGTTGCCGGAGATCACCGGGAAATCAAGCGCATTGCAGGCGCTCCTCATCCCGTCGATGCAACCGACGAACTGGCCCATGATCTCGGGCCGCTGCGGGTTACCGAAATTCATGCAGTCGGTAATGGCGAGCGGCAAGGCACCCGTAGCGGTGATGTTGCGCCATGCCTCGGCCACGGCCTGCGCGCCACCCATCGCAGGGTCGGCATAGCAGTAGCGCGGGGTGCAATCCGTTGTAATCGCGAGGGCTTTCGATGTGCCATGAACGCGGACAACAGCGGCATCGCCACCGGGCCGCTGAATGGTATCACCCATGACCATATGGTCATATTGCTCCCATATCCATTTGCGGCTGGCAATCTCGGAGGAGCCCATGAGTTTCAGGAGAACCTCGCCAAGATCATTGGGCGCGGCGACATCTTCGGGCTTTATCACAGGCGAGAGAGGAGTCTTGACCCAGGGGCGGTCATATTCGGGCGCCGCATCGGCGAGCGGTCCGACCGGCAGATCAGCGGCGACCTCACTGTTCATGGTAAGCACCATGCGGCCAGTATCGGTCACCTTGCCGATCACCGAGAAATCCAGCTCCCATTTATGGAAAATCTTGCGCGCTTCCTCCTCACGGCCCGGCTTCAGGACCATCAGCATCCGTTCCTGACTTTCGGAGAGCATGATCTCGTAGGGCGTCATGCCGTCCTCGCGCATCGGCACCAGATCGAGGTTGATTTCAATGCCGACGCCGCCCTTGTCCGCCATCTCGAACGACGAGGAGGTAAGGCCGGCCGCGCCCATGTCCTGAATGGCGACAATGGCATCCGTCGCCATCAGCTCAAGGCAGGCTTCCAGCAGCAGTTTTTCCGTAAAGGGATCACCGACCTGAACCGTCGGGCGCTTTTCGTCGCTGTCATCATCAAACTCGGCGGAGGCCATGGTCGCGCCGTGAATACCATCGCGCCCGGTCTTGGAGCCGACATAGACGACCGGATTGCCGATCCCGGCGGCGGCGGAATAAAAGATCTTGTCCGTATCGGCGAGGCCCACGGTCATGGCGTTCACGAGGATATTGCCATCATAGGAGCTGTGAAAATTGGTTTCGCCGCCGACGGTCGGAACCCCCATGCAGTTGCCATAGCCGCCGATACCGGAGACAACACCCGCGACGAGATGGCCGGTCTTCGGGTGGTCGGGGCGGCCAAAGCGGAGCGCATTCATATTGGCGATGGGCCGCGCGCCCATGGTGAAGACATCGCGCATGATCCCGCCAACCCCCGTCGCCGCCCCCTGGTAGGGCTCGATAAAGGAGGGATGGTTATGGCTTTCCATCTTGAAAATTGCCGCCTGGCCGTCGCCGATATCGATGACACCGGCATTTTCTCCCGGACCGCAGATCACCCAGGGTGCTTCCGTGGGGAGGGTTTTCAGCCATTTCTTCGAGGATTTGTAGGAGCAATGCTCGCTCCACATCACGGAGAAAATGCCCAGCTCCGTCAGATTCGGCGCGCGCCCGAGAATCTTGAGGACTTCCTCATACTCGCCTTCCGTCAGGCCATGCTCGGCAACGATTTCCTTGGTAATTTCAGTCATTAGGCACTCAAACTATGGAATTCACGAGATGATCAAAAAAAGTCTTGCCGTCAGTACCGCCCAGCACCTCGCTGATCAGCCGTTCGGGATGCGGCATCAGGCCGAGCACGTTGCCCGCCTTGTTGTAGATGCCCGCGATATTATTGAGGGAGCCGTTTGGGTTGGCCTCGTCCGTGATCTCACCTTCTGGCGTTACATATTTGAAGGCAATCTGGCCTTCCGCCTCGAGCTCATCGAGCGTATCGGCATCGGCATAAAAATTGCCATCGTGGTGGGCGACAGGGAAGCGGACGACCTGGCTCTGCTGAAAACCGCCGACGAATCGCTCGTTTTCGGAGATTACAAGCAGATCGACATCCTTGCAGACGAATTTCTGGCTGGCGTTACGCAGGAGCGCGCCCGGCAGCATACCGGTTTCCGTGGCAATCTGGAAGCCGTTACAGATGGCGACGACGGGCGTGCCGCTTTCCGCTTTTCGCACCACTTCGCGCATGATCGGGGAATTGGCGGCCATCGCGCCCGCGCGCAAATAATCGCCGTAGGAAAACCCGCCCGGAATGGCAATCAGGTCGGTATCCGGCAACTCGCTGTCGCCATGCCAGACCATCGCCGGCTCCCGGCCCATGGACTGGGTGAGGGCGACTTTCAGATCGCGGTCACAGTTTGATCCCGGAAAAACGATAACGGCGGCCTTCATGGTCCAAAAGCTCCTTCAGGTTCAATCAAGCAGTTCGATGGAATAATTTTCGATGACCGTATTGGCGAGGAGCTGCTGGCACATCTTTTCGACTTCCGCCTCGGCACGCTCCCGGTCCATGTCGGCGAGGTCGAGATCGATTGTCTTGCCCTGGCGCACATCAAGGACATTCTTGAACCCCAGCCCCTGCAGGGAATGGGAAATCGCTTTTCCCTGCGGATCGAGGACCCCGTTTTTCAGGGAAATATATACACGTGCTTTCATCTAATCCTCACTAGATTAAAAAAAGGCGCTAAACATGCGCCTTTACTGGATTGCAGTTGTCCCTTGCAAATCTCCCGGACCCCCTTCAGGGAGAATCCCGAGACGGCGCGCCACTTCCTGATAAGCATCCTCAACCCCACCGAGGTCGCGGCGGAAACGGTCCTTGTCGAGCTTCTTGTTGGTCACGGCGTCCCACAGACGGCAGTTATCAGGGCTGATTTCGTCGGCGAGGATGATCTGCATCTCGTCACCCTCGAAAAGGCGGCCGAACTCAAGCTTGAAATCGATCAGGCGAATGCCGATGGCGGCGAACAATCCGAGCAGGAAGTCATTCACCCGGAGCGACTGGCTCATGATGTCATCGAGTTCCAGCGGATTCGCCCAGCCGAAGGCCGTGATATGCTCTTCGGAGACAATTGGATCGTTCAGTTCATCTGACTTGAAGCAATATTCAATGATCGTGCGGGGAAGGGGCGTCCCTTCCGCAATACCGAGCCGCTTGCAGATGGAGCCTGCGGCGACATTGCGGATAATCACTTCGACCGGGATGATCTCGACTTCCTTGATCAACTGTTCGCGCATGTTAAGGCGGCGGATGAAATGATTGTGAATGCCGATTTCGGCGAGTTTGGTCATCAGATGCTCTGAAATACGGTTATTCAGGACACCCTTGCCAGTGACAGTTGCTTTTTTTTCGCCATTGAATGCGGTGGCATCATCTTTGAAATATTGTACCAGAGTGCCCGGTTCCGGGCCTTCAAAGAGAACTTTTGCCTTGCCTTCGTAGACACGTCTACGTCGGGTCATGGATAAAACTCCAACTCATCGAAAAGGCGATTATCCGCCAAAGAATACATAAAATAAACACCTGCCGCATGGGGACGCGGCGCTGTCCGGCATCTTCGCCAAGGCATTCCCGCCAAGGCAAGCGGAACATAATGCAGAAATCCGGCAAATACAACATTTCCTGTCACGCAAATATCGTATATTCTGCAGAAAATTGCTTGCGGGGCTAGGCGGCACATACCATGTCAGGTATATAGCAGGTCAAGAGCTTGAATTAGTTGGTTTTATGAGAGATTTAGGGACTGGAAACAGATATGTCAGCATTCGATGATCGCAAAAAAGGTCAGGAAAGTAAATTCGCCCATGACCAGGACATGGAATTCAAAATCATGGTCCGCCGGAACAAGCTGATGGGCGAATGGGCCGCGGAGTTGATGGGCAAAACCGGCGAAGACGCTGAAGCCTACGCCAAGGAGGTCGTTATCGCCGATCTTGAGGAAAAGGGTGACGAGGATGTCTTCCGGAAGATCCGTGGGGATTTTGATTCTCAGAACGTCGACATGTCCGACCACCGCATCCGCCGCCAGATGGAAGAATTACTGGCCACGGCGCGCCAGCAGATCATAGCCAGTAAATAATCCGCTTTACAATAAAGGGGCGCAATCCCGGTTGCGCCCCTTTATTGTCATTCGCCGAAAACCCGCCTGAAAATTGTACCCACATGCTTGGTGTGATATTCAAGATCGAACAGGCTCTCGATCTCTTTGTCTGACAAAGCCTTTGTGACGTCTTCGTCAGCCTTCAGAAGCCCCAGGAAATCCTCCCCCTCACGCCAGACGCGCATCGCGTTGCGCTGGACGAGACGGTAGCTGTCTTCGCGGCTGACACCGGCCTGTGTCAGCGCCAGCAGCACGCGCTGCGAATGGATCAGGCCGCCCAGCTTGTTCATGTTTGCCATCATGTTTTCAGGGTACACTACCAGCTTTTCAATGACCGAGGTCAGCCGCACGAGAGCGAAATCAAGGGTGATCGTCGCATCGGGCGCGATCCCGCGCTCAACGGAGGAATGGGAGATGTCCCGCTCGTGCCAGAGCGCAACATTCTCCATCGCCGGAATCGTCGCCATACGAACCAGCCTTGCGAGGCCTGTCAGATTCTCCGTCAGAACCGGGTTTCGCTTATGCGGCATGGCGGAGGAGCCTTTCTGGCCCGGCGCGAAATATTCTTCCGCCTCCAGAACTTCCGTGCGCTGCAAATGGCGGATTTCAATCGCCAACCGCTCAATGGAACTTGCAATGACGCCCAGTGTCGCAAAAAACATCGCGTGGCGGTCGCGCGGGATCACTTGCGTGGAGGCCGGCTCCGGTGCAAGGCCAAGAGATTTCGCGACATATTCCTCAACGAAGGGGTCGATATTAGCGAAGGTGCCAACCGCGCCTGAAATCGCGCAGGTGGCGATATCCTTTCGCGCATGAACCAGGCGCTCGCGGTTGCGGGCGAATTCCGCATAGGCCTGCGCCATCTTAAGACCAAACGTTACCGGCTCCGCATGGATACCATGGGAGCGGCCGACACAGACATCATCCTTATGGGCATAGGCCTTGGCCTTCAAGGCAGCCAGCAAGGCATCGAGATCGTCGAGCAGGATATCGCTGGCCTTGGTCAGCTGGACCGAGAGGCAGGTGTCGAGAACGTCCGATGACGTCATGCCCTGATGCACAAACCGGGCTTCATCACCGACATATTCTGCGAGATTGGTCAGGAATGCGATCACGTCATGCTTGGTTTCGCGCTCGATCTCATCAATTCGGTCAATATCAAAGTTACCCCGTTCCCAGACAGCCTTTGCGGCAGATTCGGGAATCACGCCGAGCTTGGCCTGGGCGTCGCAGGCATGGGCTTCAATTTCGAACCAGATACGGAACTTGCTTTGCGGCTCCCATATGGCGGTCATTTCTTCTCGGGCGTAGCGGGGGATCATGGCAGGTCTAACTTTCTGATTACGATTGTCGGAAGAAGGGCTGACTAGCAGAGATAACCGAAAAGCTCAACCACTTCCGGCGCACTCACCACGCGTTACAGCAGCCCCAGGGATTTGAAACTCACGCTGTCATGCCCGCCGACGATCAGGTGATCATGGATCCTGATATTGAGCGCGGCGGCGGCGGCAACAATTTCGGCGGTCATGTCGATATCGGCCTTTGACGGCGTTGTATCGCCGGACGGGTGGTTATGCACGAGGATCAGCGCCGTCGCACCGAGCTCGAGCGCCCGTTTCACCACTTCGCGCGGATAAACCGCTGTATGATTGACGGTACCGGACTGCTGCACTTCATCCGAGATCAGGTGATTCTTGTTGTTGAGAAAGAGGATGCGGAAATGCTCGATATGGCGGTCGCTCATCGTGCCCTGGCAATATTCCAGAAGCGCCTGCCAGGAGCCAATGACGTTTTTCTTCTCGATCTTGGAGCGGAGCAGTTTCTCGCCAAGGGTTTCGGCAACTTTCAGGGTCGCAATGACGGCATCGCCAACCTTGTCGACTTTACGCAGCGCCTCGGGATCCGCCTTCAGGACTTTGGCGAGGGTGCCGAATGTCGCGAGCAACGCTTTCGCCAACGGCTTCGTATCTCCGCGCGGGGAGGCGGCGAAGAGCAACATCTCGAGCAACTGGTAATCGGCGAGGCTGCGCGCGCCCGCGGTCAGGACGCGCTCCCGCATACGCTCGCGATGTCCGAGCCTGTCTTTATGAAGTTGCCTTTTTTCGGGCGGTGCGTCGTCAAATCCGAAACCAAAGCCCGGCGCATCCAGGTCATGAAGCGCGGTCTCTCGGTTCGGGGTTTTTGGCTCAGACGGCATAGGGCGGACAATGCAGACCCTTGGGCGAGGTTGTAAAAATCTCATAACCCGTCTCCGTCACGCCAAGGGAATGCTCGAACTGGGCGGAGAGGGAGCGATCCTTTGTGACCGCCGTCCAGCCATCCTCCAGCACCTTGACCTGCCAGGTCCCGAGATTGATCATCGGCTCAATGGTGAAGATCATCCCGGCACGCAGCTCAACCCCTTCACCGGGCGTTCCGTAATGAACGATATTCGGCACGTCATGAAACACCTGGCCGACGCCATGGCCGCAGAAATCCCGCACGACCGAACAGCGCTTGCCTTCGGCATAATTCTGGATTGCGTAGCCGATATCGCCAGTAGTTGCACCGGGCTTCACCACCTCGATCCCACGCATCAGGCATTCATAGGTGATATCGATCAGGCGCGCGGCCTTGACACTCGGCTTGCCCGCAATATACATGCGGCTGCTGTCCCCGAACCAGCCATCAACAATCGGTGTCACGTCAATATTGACGATATCACCTTCCTGCAGCCGTTTGGGGCCGGGAATACCGTGACAGACCACGTGATTGATCGAGGTGCAGATGGACTTTGGAAAGCCACGGTAATTGAGCGGCGCGGAAATGCCGCCGCGCTCCGCGATGAAATTCGCGCAGAGGGCATCAAGCTCATCCGTCATCACGCCCGGCACCACATGCTCGGCAATCATGTCAAGGGTTTCGGCGGCGAGGCGACCAGCTTTGCGCATACCCGCAAACCCTTCCGGACCATGGAGTTTTATCACGCCCGTATTGCGATCCGGCGTACTTATGCTGTTTTCGTATTTCATAATGTCTCTTCAGTTTTTTGCAATCATAGCGCATCTGGCCCCGAAAAAAAACTAGGGAATAACCTGCTGCCGGGTGCGGAGGCGTATTTCTTTCGGTGTTATGTGGCAGTCATAGCATAAAATTTCAACGCCTGCCTGCCTTGCGAGGTGAAAAGCCTCTGCATAGGCGGGATCAATGTCTTTCGCAAGGGTGAAGCCCTCGCAATCGACGCGCTGGATCAGGTAGAACATCACGGCGCGCTTGCCCGATTTCACCATATTTATAAGCTCAAACATATGCTTGGCGCCGCGCGCTGTCACAGAATCGGGAAATTCCGCGAAGGGAGACGCGCGCTTCAGGGTGACACTCTTCACCTCGACATAGCAGTCCGCCCTGTTGCCATCTTGTAAAAAGATATCGATACGGGAATTCTCGCCATATTTGACTTCGCGCTTCAGCGTCCCGTATCCGCGCAGTTCCGGAATTTCCGAATTCGCGATCGCCTCCGCGACGATGCCATTGGGCAGCGCCGTATTAATCCCGACGAGCGAGGTTCCCGCATCCACCAGTTCCCAGCTATACTGCAATTTCCGCTTGGGATTATTGGCGGGGGAGAGCCAGACCGTCATACCCGGCTCCTTCAGCCCCAACATTGAGCCCGGATTGGCGACATGGGCGGTCACGGTCCCGCCGCCCGCGAGTTCGATATCCGAGAGGAAGCGTTTATAGCGCTGGATCAGGCGGCCCTTGATCAGGGGCGAGGAAAATAGCATATCGCTCTTTCAAAAAAATCGACCAAAGACCGGAAATAACATAATACTCTTTGTCAGGCCGTAAAAAAAACAAGGACAGGAATACAATGCCCGGAACCAACATCTCTTCCCCTAAAATCGTCACCGCCGCCGTGCTGGTAATCGGCGATGAGATCCTGTCGGGGCGCACCCAGGATAAGAACATGGCTTATCTCGCGGAGAAACTGACGGAAATTGGCGTGCAGATGCGCGAGGCGCGGGTTGTGCCGGATATCGAGGCCGAGATCATCGCGGCTGTCAACCAGCTCCGGGCGAAGTTTGATTATGTCTTTACCACCGGCGGCATCGGCCCGACCCATGACGACATCACCGCCGATTCCATCGCCGCCGCCTTCGGTGTCGGCATTGATTTTCACCCCGGCGCGATGGCGCTGCTGACCAGGCATTACCAGACCAGCGGGATCGAGTTCAATGATGCCCGCAAGCGCATGGCGCGTATCCCGGATGGCGCGACGCTGGTGAACAACCCGGTCAGCAAGGCGCCCGGTTTTAAAATCGGGAATGTCTTCGTCATGGCCGGGGTTCCGGTCATCATGCAGGCGATGTTCGACGAGATCGCCCCGACCCTTGTTGGCGGAGCAAAAATGCTGAGCCGTACGATCGGCGCAGGCCTGCCTGAGGGCCGGGTCGCGGAAAAGCTTGGGGCATTGCAAAAACAGTATCCCAATGTCTCCATGGGCTCCTACCCCTATTTCCGGCAAGGTGAGGTCGGCACCAATCTGGTGCTCCGCTCCATTGAGCCCGATCAGCTTGATAAAGCGTTCACGGCCCTGATGCGGGAGCTCACGGAACTTGGCGCAACCGCGGTCGAGACCACCTAGAAAAGGGTCGCGAAACCGCCGTCATTCATCCGTATTCGGCGGAAAAAAGTCGTGACGATGCCATTAATTCCTTGTTTCAAAATCCAGTTTTAAGTAGGTTGCAGCTGGCCGCCCGCATGGTGAAATTGGTATACACATCAGACTTAAAATCTGCCGCCCGCAAGGGCTTCCCGGTTCAAGTCCGGGTGCGGGCACCAATCCCCTAACCAGTCCGCCCCGTAACAACGGGTCAAGGCGTTAGCCGCTATCGCATAAAGCCTTTTGCAATTTCGTCGCAAAACCATAATATGTCCCTTCATTACGGCAACGTCGCCGTCACAGGGATTGGCAATTGGCATTTCTTCGCAACTTTGGCCTCGGGCTTCTGGTTCTTTTCCTGTCTCATGCTGCCAGCGGCCCCGCGTTTGCGGCAAACCACATGGAGCGGGCGGAGCGGGCGCGGGCGACTCTGGACGCGATGGAGGAACAGGCGAGGAGCATTCTTTCCGAGAAGGGAAAATCGATTGCCGCGCGCGAAAACCGGCTTATCCAGGCGATCGGCAAAAATTTCTATTTCACGCTGATCGGCGAGCTGGTGGTCGGTCCCGAGTGGGCGGGCCTGCCGCAGGAGCAGCGCCGCGAGTTTCTCGATCTGTTCAAGGATTTCTTCCTGCAGGCCTACGGCAGCCAGCTTGGCGGCTATCCCGGCGACAAGTTTGTCGTCCTCTCGTCGGAGGCGAAGGGCTCGAACGACAGCTTCGTCGCGACCAAACTGATCCGGCCAAATCGTCAGCCGGTTTTAATTGTCTGGCGGTTTCGCGAAATCCTCGGCAATCCTCTGATCATCGACATGACCATCAACGGCACATCCGTCGCGCTCAGCCATCGCGAGGGCTTCCATAACGTGCTCCAGAATGACGGCATGCCGGGGCTGATCACCCTGTTCAAGATCCGCGCCGAGCGGCTCTCGGCGGATACACGCGGCTTTGAGACAGGACAGGAGCTTTATGAGGAAGGGCGCTTTTATGAGGCCTTCAATATCTGGCAACCACTGGCCATGGCGGGGGATGCCAAGGCGCAGTTCAACCTGTCCGTCTTGTATGCGCAAGGGCGCGGCATAGAACCCGATACCACCCGGGCGGAATACTGGAATAACAAGGCGCTGAAAGCCGGTTATCCGCCGGCACTGCATAATCACGCGCTCACCCTTCTGGCGGCCAAGGAAAATGCGGCGGCGATCGACCTCCTGCACCGGGCGGCGGGACAGGCGTTCGTGCCCTCGGAATATACCCTCGGGCAGATCTACAGCTATGGAATCGGCGTCACGGAAGACCCGGCCCAGGCGTTCAAATATGTCGACATGGCGGCAAAGGCGGGATTCGCCGCCGCCCAGTATAATCTGGGCAAATTCTATCGCGACGGCTATGGCGTTGGTGCGGATGATACAATGTCGATCGACTGGTTCGAAAAGGCGGCGCTGCAGGGCCATGCCAAGGCCCAGGACAAGCTCGCCGCGCGGTTTGAAGCGGGGAAGGGATTGCCAAAGGATAATGTCGCCGCGCTCAAATGGTCTATCCTTGCGGGTGAGGGCGGGGTAGAGGAGGCGGCTTCCCGCGAAAAAGGCCTTCGCACGCGCATGTCCGCCACCGATACCGCCCACGCCGAAATCCTTGCCCGGGAGTTTAAGGCGCAGTAATTATTTTTGGACGCTCGAAACGACGAGCAGGAGGGCAGGGCGGAAAGAGTTGTCTGGCATCGCGGTTTCTGGTAGGGGGAAAGATGTATTTTACGACACGGGCAGGCGATCGCGATGGGAAATGCTGTAGCGGATATTAGTGATCTGGAGACGACATTCCAGAAATGCCTCGATCAGGCAGGCTATACGGACGATCCCTATGATCTCTGGGAGCTCAATCACGTCTTCCCGACGGCGGTTGTCGATGACCTGCTGACGATTGAAATCGGATCTGGCGATTTGGACTACGACATCGGTCGGCGCGAGATCAATAATGACAAGCGCAATTATTTCGATGTCGAGCGGCAGGAACGGACGCCGGTCGTAAAAGGCATCGCCGCGCTCTTTCAGGCGCCCGCGACTGTCGCCGCGATCGAGAAGAAATTCGGCATTGACCTCACCGGCACGTTCCTTCGTATCGAATATACGCAAGATTCAGAGGGTTTCTGGCTGGAGCCGCATACGGATATCGGGGTGAAGAAATTCACCATGCAGATTTACCTCTCCCGCGACGCAGGGGCGGAAACCTGGGGCTCCTCCATCTACAAGGACAGCCAGACCTTTGTGCGCAATGTGCCGTATCGGAGCAACTCCGCCAATGTCTTCGTGCCGTCGCCGCAGAGCTGGCACGGGTTCGAGCCGCGCCCCATCAACGGGATCCGCAAAAGCCTGATCGTCAATTATGTCACGGATAAATGGCGCGCCCGGCAGGAATTGGCGTTTCCGAACGCGCCGGTCCGCGTCTGACGCCGCGTTTCCGCCTGAAGCGTTTTATTAACGCTTTCACCTAACTATCAAGTATGGAAAGAAAAATGGTGAGCCCGACAGGATTCGAACCTGTGACCCATTGATTAAAAGTCAATTGCTCTACCAACTGAGCTACGGGCCCACAATGTGAGGTGACAATTACGAAAATCCTCGCCAAAACAAGCCGTGAAGTATCGCAATGCGGCTGCAACATAGGGTCGTCTCGGCGGATGGTCAAGCATCGTTTTGGTTTTTTTCGATTGTTTCCGGAATTGCCGGTTATTTACAATTGATCGCTTTTATCTATAGACGACTGGTTCCTGAAATGGCAGAAACATGCCACGTCTACGTTCAAGAAAGAGGAAGCGAATGATTTCGAAACTGATGCCGCAGATGGTTCTTGTCCTTGCCCTGATTGGCGCCGTTATCCTGCCGCTGAAAAACGCCAGTGCCGCCGATCCCGAAAACACCCTCCATCTCGATTTGAAATATGGCCGTGTTGTTATCGAAATGCTCCCCAATCTCGCGCCCAATCATGTTGCGCGGATCAAGGAACTGACGCGCCAGGGGTTCTATGACGGATCCAAGTTTCATCGCGTGATCGAGGATTTCATGGCACAGACCGGCGATCCGACGGGAACGGGCCGGGGCGGCTCGGGCCGGAAGTTGCGCGCCGAATTCTCCAACACGCTGCATGTGCGCGGGATCGTCTCCATGGCACGCGCGCAGTCACCCCATAGCGCCGACAGCCAGTTCTTCATCGTCCTCGCGGATGCGCCCTGGCTGGACGGAAAATACACGGTCTGGGGCCGGGTGATCGAGGGAATGGAATTCGTCGATCTGATCAAGAAGGGCGTCGGCCAGAGTGGCATGGTGCCCGGTGAGCCTGACATCATCGTGAAAATGCAGGTTGCGGCGGACGTCAAGGATTAGCGCCCGCCACTTTCTATTCATCCTTTAGACGCAGCGCCCGCCGTCAACTTCCAGCGCGACGCCGGTAATGAACGAGGCATCGTCCGACGCGAGCCAGAGCGCCGCATGGGCGAGGTCGCGGGGTGTGTTTTCACGACCCAGGGGAATTGTCGCGACAAATTTCTGCCGGATTTCCGGCGTATCGACGCCGCCCATGAACTCAACCGCCATCGGAGTGCCCGCAAAAACCGGGCAGAGCGCATTGACCCGCACCTGTTTTGGCGCAAGCTCCACCGCCATGGATTTCGACATGGTGACGACGGCGCCCTTGCTGGCGTTATACCAGGTCAGGCCGGGACGGGGGCTCAGCGCCGCCGTGGAAGCGATATTGACCACACTGCCGCCGCTCTCCAGCATATGCGGAATGACGGCCTTGGTGGTCAGGAAGATGCTCTTCACATTCACGTCGAAGATTTTCTGGAAGGTGTCGACATCGACGTCAAACATCGAGCCATTACGCTGCGGCATGCCCGCGTTATTCACCAGAATACTGATTTTCTGGAAGTTATCGAGGCACTGCTTCGTCATCGCGGCGATATCCTCCGCGCTGGTGACGTCGCATTCGCTGCTGATGGCAACGCCGCCCGCATCGGTGATCGCCTTCGCCACCCTGGCCGCGCCTGCGCCATTGATATCGCTCACAACGACTTTCGCGCCCTCTTTTGCGAACATCACCGCCATCGCCTCGCCAAAACCGGAACCCGCTCCGGTGATAATGGCAACCTTGTCATTTAACCGCATCAACATCCTCCTTTTTATTTCGAGGGAGTGTTGACCGTCCGGCTGGATTTGGCAAGAGCGCGGAAGAAAATTTTATGGGTGACCTGCCCAGTGACTCTAGCGGCTCATGCGGCTCTCCGCCGGGTGCGGGTTTTGGGCAGGATCAGGCTGACGACGGTTCCCTCGCCATACTTGCTTTGCAGCTCAAGCCGTCCCTCATGCAATTCAGCCAGGTTTTTTGAGAGCGGCAATCCGAGACCCGTGCCATGATATTTCCGACTCTTTTCACTGTCGACCTGGACGAACGGGGTCATGGCCTTGACGATATCATCCTCGCGGATGCCGATGCCATTATCGCTAACGCTGATTTTCATCCCATCCTCTTCCAGCATCTTGACGGAGGCGACGATCCGTCCGCCGTTCGGGGTAAACTTGACTGCATTGGAGAGCAGATTGATGATGATTTGCTTGATCATCCGCCGATCGGCAAATATCTGCGGCAGGAAAGGATCGAATTCAAGCTTGATATTGATATCATTCTCGATGGCGCGCTGCTGGGTCAGGCGGATGCATTCGTTGACAAGGACATCGATCTCGACGTCTTCCTCGTTAATCTTCTGCTCGCCCGCCTCGATTTTCGAGAAATCGAGGATATCATTGATCAGGTCGAGAAGGTGATGCCCGCTGGCATTGATATCATGGGCGTATTCAAGATATTTCGGCGACCCTACGGGTCCAAAAATCTGGCTGATGATCACTTCGGAAAAGCCGATAACGGCATTGAGCGGGGTGCGCAATTCGTGGCTCATGTTCGCGAGAAACTTACCTTTGAGCTGCGCGGCGTATTCCGCTTCGTCCTTGGCGTGCTTCAGGAATTCCTCAATCTGGATCTGCGCCGAAATATCGCGGATCACCAGTTGCAGAACGCGCCGGTCTCCATAGAGAAGGGGGGACGCTTCCATTTCAACATTGGTCTTGGTGCCATCTTCGAAAATGATTTTTGTTTTATGCGCCGAGAGGTTATTGATCAAGTCGGCATTGTCCGCTCTGCCGAAATATTCAGCCGATGCATCATTTTCATCGAACGGGAAATAGGAGGAGATTTTCCGGCCAATCAGGTCATGGCGACTTTTAACCTTGAAAAGCCGAAGAGCCGCCTCATTGACATAAATGATAAATCCGTCCTTATGGGCAACAATCGCGTCTGGCGACAGCTCAACCATGCGGCGGTAGCGGTCCTCGTTTTCCTTCAGCGACTGCTCCGCCTGCCGGCTGGCAGTCACATCGGAGACCATTAAAACAATTCCACCTTCGCGGCGCAAATCAAAGGCAATTTCAATAATTTTACCATTAGCGAAATGACGGTCTACAGTGCCTGAGATACGCTGCTCAATATTTTCAATTGCTTGTTTAACAAATTCTTCCTTGTCGTCGCCAACATTCACGTATTTTTCAAAATTCCAGCCCAGCATCGTCTGAAATGTTGTCTCCGGCGTGAAGATATTCTCATCAATCTCAACCAGTTCAACATATCGCTTGTTCCATTTCAGCAACGTGAAATTCTCGTCGAAAACGGCGATACCCAGGCTGACATTATCAAATACGGCATCCAGGAGAGAATCCTTGGTTTGCAGTGCCGCCCGATCCACTTTATCCCGCTTGGGCCGGCGCCAGGCCAGCAACAGCAATGCCGTGAACCCTGCAAGCGCGACGCCGAACAGGATCGCTGCAATCGGATCGATGGTGTCGCTGACAATAATGGGCAGCAATCCAAGCAGACAGGACAGTACCAGTATTTTACTGGCCCATCCGAAACGTTCCATTTTTTCGAGTTTCATAAAGCCTATACAGGATCCAAATTAAAGTATTGAAGCCAAACCACTTACATTTGCAACGATTGTACATGGTTAATATTAAGAGTAAGTTTACAACACCGGTATAACTGTCTTATTTCATTGTCGAATTTTCCTAAGACGCCATAGAGGGTTCATGTTATTGTGCGGACCTGACCGCTGTAAGTAAGGGTCTGGAATTATTGTATTGTTTCAAATGTAGACGGCGAGATGTTCAGAAAATCAAATAAGACGAC
>JAIOYL010000055.1 GCA_021741195.1 Sneathiella sp.
GCCGGGAATGGTGCTGCAGGCCGCCCGCGATTCTTCGGGGGCAGCGGCAGGATTGTCGCGCGTGGGATTTACTGTTACCAAAAAGGTCGGAAGTGCGGTTATTCGAAATCGCGTTAAGCGTCGCCTGCGGGCGGGTGCGCAAGGCATCATTCCAACGCATGCCGCGGGCGGCTGGGATTTTGTTTTAATCGGCCGGCAAAACACGATAGATCGCGACTTTAAAGATCTGCAGTCGGATTTATTGACTGCCCTTGCCAAGGTCGGGGCCGTTCAGGCTGAAAGGCGGAGCGTCCGGCAATGACAAATCCGCTTACCAAGGTCCTGACTGGCCTGATCAAGATATACCAATATATCATTTCGCCGTATCTGCCGGCGAGTTGCCGCTACTATCCAACCTGTTCCGCCTATGCCATTGAGGCTCTGCAGCAGCATGGACCTCTCAAGGGATCATGGCTAACGATGAGGCGCCTTGGAAGATGCCACCCCTTTGGCGGGCAGGGATATGATCCGGTACCGAAGAAACAAGAAAATTGTCAACATTGCGCGACAGAAATGTCTGACCGCGTCCGCATCGATTAAGAGTTTAGGGCTTTAATAATGTCAGATCAGAAAAACCTGATCATTGCGATCATCCTTTGTTTCGTGATTATTTTCGGATTTCAGTATTTCGTTGAAGGCCCGAAAATAGAAGCCACGCAGCAAAAGCAGTCGGCAAGTGAAACGTCTGCGAGCAATGTACCGACGCAAGCACCGGCAGGCGCGACGGATGCCTCCGCGCCCAGTATTCCCGGATCGACAATTCCGAATTCTGTTTCAAGAGAGGAAAGCCTCCTCAAGGCAGAGCGGATTAAAATCAACACGCCGTCGTTGCACGGCTCCATCTCTCTAACCGGCGCTCGACTTGATGATCTGACCCTCGTGAAATTCCGCGAAACCATTGATCCGGCAAGCCCCGAAATCAAACTCCTCTCGCCCGCAGGAAGTCCGCACCCCTACTACGCCGAGTTCGGCTGGAGTCCGGCACCCGGTGCCGATGTCAAACTGCCGACGGCGCAAACGATCTGGAGCACGGACGGAACAGCACTTACCGTAGAGAAGCCTCTCCAACTGATCTGGGACAACGGGGAAGGCCTGAAATTCCACCGCACGATTTCAGTCGATGAAAATTACATGTTTTCCGTCGAGCAAAAGATCGAAAATAATACCGGTAAAGAGATCACCCTGTATCCCTACGGCCTGATTTCGCGGCATGGCACTCCCGAAACCACCAATTTTTATATCTTGCATGAAGGCCCGATCGGCGTCTTCAATGATACTCTGGAGGAAATAGATTATAGTGACCTTGAAGAGGGAAATAACGAAACCTTTTCTTCCACCGGTGGATGGCTCGGTATCACCGACAAATTCTGGCTCACCGCGTTGGTTCCAGATCAAAAGGTAAAAATCAAGGCTCGCTTTTCCTACGCGGCGCAAGGGGCTCGTTACCAGACAGATTTCCTGGACCAGCAGGGGGTGAGCGTTCCCAATGGGTCAACAGTAGGCATTACAAATCATCTGTTCGCGGGCGCCAAGGTTGTCTCCGTGCTTGATACCGACGAAAAGGAATATGGCATTTCAAGATTTGATCTCGCCATCGACTGGGGCTGGTTTTACTTCCTGACAAAGCCAATTTATTTTGCACTTGAGTTTTTAAACAGCTGGATTGGCAACCTTGGTCTCGCAATCATGGCGCTGACGGTGATTATCAAGCTGTTGCTACTGCCGCTTGCCCATAAATCCTATGTCTCCATGAGCAAAATGAAACGCTTGCAGCCGGAAATGGTCAAGCTTCGCGAGCAGTATGGCGACGACAAGCAAAAACTGAACCAGGAAATGATGGCGCTGTACAAGCGTGAAAAGGCAAACCCTGCTGCGGGCTGCCTGCCAATCATGATGCAGATCCCGATTTTCTTTGCGCTATACAAGGTTTTGTTTGTCACCCTTCTAATGCGGCATCAGCCTTTCTTCGGCTATATCAAGGATCTGTCAGCCCCGGATCCAACTACAGTGTTCAACCTGTTCGGATTGATCCCCTGGACGCCGCCTCATGTGCTGATGATCGGATTTTTGCCGCTGCTGATGGGCCTCAGCATGTTTTTACAACAGAAGCTCAACCCGCAACCGGCCGACCCGATCCAAGCCAAGATCTTCATGTTCATGCCAATATTCTTCACCTATCTGCTGGCCAGTTTCCCGGCCGGGCTGGTGATCTACTGGACATGGAACAACTGCCTAAGTATGGCCCAGCAATGGTTCATCATGAAACGGATGGGCGTTTCAGTTTCCGGTAAAACGGAAAAAACCTGATAATGATGAAGTCATGACGGACAACACTGATCCGACCGATGCAGCGGCGGCCCGTGTCGAGGCGGGCCGTTTGCTGTTTGCAAAGGAATGTCAATTCGTGGCAGGCGCCGCCAGTGTCGATATGCTTCCGGAGCTTCCGCTAAACGAAGTCGCCTTTGCCGGCCGGTCAAATGTCGGCAAGTCCAGCCTTATCAACGCGCTGACCAATCGCAATACTCTCGCCCGCACATCGAATACGCCCGGACGGACCCAGCAGATCAATTTCTTCGAACTGGGCGGACGGATGTATCTTGTGGATCTGCCCGGCCACGGCTATGCCAAGGCGTCAAAGGAAAAAATCGATATCTGGACCGATCTGGTCAACACCTACCTCAAGGGGCGGGCCAAATTGCGCCGCGTTTGTCTGTTGATTGACGCCCGGCACGGGTTAAAGGTGACGGACCGGGAGGTTATGGACATGCTCGACAAGTCCGCCGTCAACTATCAGATAATTCTGACAAAGGTTGACAAGAGCAGCCAAAGTGACGTGAAATCGCTCGTCGAAAAAATCCGGTCCGAGCTTGCCAAGCGACCGGCGGCGCATCCTGAAATCCTCCTGACCAGTTCCATGAAGGGATATGGCATAGAGGAGCTTAGGGCGGAGCTTGCGTCTTTGGCGGAAGAGGTTGAATAACGAATATGAGTGATAAGCCCCTGTCAGTCGAGGAGCAGCTTGAAAAAGCCAGAACCCTTTCTGAAGCCCTGCCCTATATGCACCGCTTTAACGGCCAGACATTTGTTATCAAATATGGCGGTCACGCCATGGGCGATGAGAAGCTGTCACAGTATTTTGCCCGGGATGTCGCCCTGTTGAAACAGGTCGGCATCAACCCGGTTATCGTTCATGGCGGCGGACCACAGATTGGAAGCATGTTGGAACGGCTGAAAATCAAGAGCTCCTTCGTTGATGGGCTCCGGGTCACGGACAAGGAAACGGTCGAGATCGCCGAAATGGTGCTCTCAGGATCATTGAACAAGAAAATCGTGACATCCATCAATGCCGCAGGCGGCCTTGCCATCGGCTTGTCCGGCAAAGACGGCAATCTGATCGAAGCCCAGAAGCTGACCCGGACGAAGCGCGACCCGGACAGCAATATCGAGAGAATACTTGATCTCGGATTTGTTGGCGAGCCGTCGCGCATCAACCCGGAAATCCTTGAAAGTTTCGAGGAAAACAACATCATTCCGGTGATCGCCCCTATTGGTGTTGGCGCCAACGGGCAAACTTATAATATTAACGCGGATACGGCTGCGGGACATATCGCCGCCGCCATTGGCGCGACGAAACTGATCATGATGACGGACGTTGAGGGTGTCCTCGACAAAAACAATAAGCTGATTAACCGGCTCACCCCGGCGGAAGTGCGCAAGCTGCAAAAGGACGGTACGATCAACGGCGGCATGATCCCGAAGCTGGAAACCTGCCTGTTCGCCCTTGAAGAAGGGGTGGAGGCCGCGACCATTCTCGATGGCCGGATACCTCATGTGCTGCTTCTCGAAACATTTACGGAACATGGCGTCGGCACCATGATCACGGATGAACCGGCCTAGTTTTCGTAGAAAGACAGTTGCCAGTCCATTTCTTCATCCGTAAAGGGATATTCCATGCCGTTGCGGGCATTGATGATATCACCCCGCGGTACCCGCGCAATCTTCGTCTGAACTGTAAAGGCGAGACGCATCGATAACCCGGCCTTCCAGCAGAGCGAAGTTACGACCTTGCCATTTCGAGAGGCCAGCATCGCCGCAACTTTTTTATAGCTGTATTTGGTCAACAAGGAAAGTCCGGTTGTAATAAAGTCCAGATCTTTGCCGTCGACGGCATCCGCTATTACTTCTTCATCCAGCTTGCCGGCAGTCCATAAACTCTCGGCTCGCGATTTGCCAACCGCCTTTGAGGGTGGCACAAATTGCCGGGTATCATCGATGCGGCTGCGCACGATGCTTTTAAGCTCCTTCTCAATATCAGTCGAAAGCTTGTGCTTCTTTACGAGCTTTTCCACCAGCGATGAGGCGACGAAGCCAGCGATCCGACGCATCGCCCGGAGCGACAGATCAAGGCGCATCACCAGCGGCTCATGGAGCGGTTCAACAGCTTCCGCCTGATCCACAATCTGGTCCAGTGTTTCCTCGCGTATTTTTGCCGACGGATTCGCAAGCAACGCGGCGATCGCGGGCACTTCGAGACTTGCGACAATGGCCTCGGATACATCTTCAACGATTCCCTTGCGCCGGGCAATGGCCGGAAGCGCCCCAGCCGCGACACCGCTTGCCATGATTTCCTTAAGGTCTGCATCGGAGAGCAACGGCGAATATTCAAGAATGGGACTTGCCACGGTTTCTTCTACATCTTGCGCAAGGGCCAGCACAATATGCTTGGGCACGACCATCGTATCTTTCAGGGCCTCTGATATTATCGCGCGAACCGCGACCGTCTGATCTTCTGCCAAAATCTCGAGGATCGTAACAGTCTTTTCCAGCAGCTGTTCAGCTTCCTGTCCTGACAGGTCGGGAATGAGCTTGCAGATTTTCCGCGCCAACTCCGTCCGGACTTCTCCATGTTCGTCATGGGCAAGGCGGAGGTCGGCCTGAACCGGCGTCGCTGGATTGTGGGCGAGATTTTTCCTGACCGCTTTCGAGGAATCGTCCGTCAGATAATAAAGAATTTCAGGCTCGGCGTCTTCACGCGCTGCCAGATTTGCTCGAACGGCGACATCGGTACTTCGTGCCCGCGCCTTATTGTTCTCATAGGACGCAGTATCGATTGCCGGCTTATCTATTTGACTACCCATTTTTCTTGACACTTGCCTGATACCTTGAATTCCCGTGAGCATGGTATAAACAGTTTAATATGCCCTTAAAAACAATATTTTCACGTCTTATCGCCAAGTTTGATTTCAGGCTCGAGATTAGGGCTTGTCCTAGGTGAATTTCACCGGCAAAGTCATCTTCATGACCCAACCCCCTCTTTGGAAAAATTTCGCCCATATCGATACCTGGATTTTTGATCTGGACAACACGCTGTATCCCTCCAGATCGAACCTGTTCGCAAAAATCGATCGGAAAATGGGTGAATTTATCTCCGATTTCCTGAATGTCGATCTCGTTGAAGCAAAAGCTGTCCAGAAAAAATACTTCCAGGAACATGGAACAACCTTGAACGGTCTCATGCAGAACTACAATATCGATCCGACGGATTTCCTTAACTATGTCCATGATATCGACGTAACCGATCTCGCGGCGGCGCCGGAATTGAGCCTGGCTCTGGATCGGCTTCCAGGGCGGAAAATCATTTTCACCAATGGCTCACATTACCACGCGACGAATGTCTCCTCACAGCTCGGAATTGGTCAACATTTTGAGCATATTTTCGATATTGCCGCCGCCGACTACCGACCGAAACCAGATAAAACCGTTTACGAAAAACTTGTCGTTGAGCTCAATATCGATCCTGAAAAGGCGGTGCTTTTCGAGGATATGGCAGTCAATCTCGAGCCCGCCCATGACATGGGGATGATCACCGTCTGGATCCCGAATGAAGCCCATTGGTCCTATGCGAGCTCGGAAGGAGACCATATTCATTTCCAGGCCGATGACCTCACCCACTGGCTCTGCGATTTATTGGACGACAAAAGCCGGACCGCCGCGTAAATTCCCGGCAATGCGGATTGACTTCTGTTGGTGGCTGAGTATGTTTTCGCGACCAATTTATTTGCAGATTTTAAGGAACAGTCATGACATTAGCCGAATTGCAACCGGTAGTAGAAGCCGCCTGGGAAAACAGGGATGCGATCTCTTCCGCGACAAAAGGCGAGACGCGCGACGCCGTCGAAGCGACATTGCTGGCGCTCGACAACGGTGAGGCCCGCGTCGCCGAAAAAGGGGAAGACGGCTGGGTCGTTAATCAATGGCTGAAAAAGGCAGTTCTACTCTCCTTCCGGCTCAATGACATGAAAATGATCAGCTGCGGTCCGGGTGTAAACACAAATTGGTATGACAAGGTTCCGAGCAAGTTTGAAGGTTGGAGCGAAAACAGGTTCAAGGAAGCAGGCTTTCGGGCAGTTCCGAACTGCATCGTCCGAAGGAGCGCCTACATAGCGCCCGGTGCTGTGCTGATGCCAAGCTTCGTCAATCTCGGCGCCTATGTCGACAGCGGCACCATGGTCGATACCTGGGTGACCGTCGGGTCCTGCGCGCAAATCGGCAAGAATGTCCATCTATCCGGCGGCGTCGGCATCGGCGGCGTGCTTGAACCCCTGCAGGCGGACCCGGTGATTATTGAGGATAACTGCTTTATCGGCGCGCGCTCGGAAGTGGTGGAAGGCGTGATCGTCGAAGAAGGATCCGTTCTTTCCATGGGTGTCTTTCTCAGCGCGTCGACGAAGATCATCGACCGGGCCACTGGCAAGGTCCATATCGGACGCGTTCCAGCCTATTCCGTCGTCGTTCCGGGGAGCCTGCCGGGCAAGCCCTTGCCGGACGGATCGCCGGGACCGAGCCTCTATTGCGCGGTCATTGTTAAAACCGTCGATGCGCAGACGAGGTCGAAAACCTCGATCAACGACCTGCTCAGGGATTAGGGGCAGGATGGGGCTTCGGCCCCGCTCTTTCCTTTTTACTCCTCAGGTTTTCCCGATAGACCATATAAAGGCCGCTGCACCCGATCACGGCAACGCCGACCCAGACGTTAAGGGCCGGGAAATCTGAAAAGATAAAGAAGCCGAGCAGGACGGCCCACAACAGTCCTGTATATTCGAACGGCGTAATGACGCCAACCTCCCCGATCGAGAAGGATTTTATCAGGCAGAGATTCCCGGCAAGCGACAGCATTGCCATGAAACCAATCAGTCCGAGATCCTGCAAAGCTATGGGCTGCCAGAAGAAGATCGATGCCAATCCCGAAAGCAGCGTTGTCCCAAGGGTCATATAGAAAATAATCGTGAACGTCGTTTCTGTTGTCCCAAGCCAGCGTCCGGCCAGCATGATCCCGCAATAACTAAGGCTCGCTCCCAGAACCATAAAGGCCTCAATTTCCAACAATCCCGATGTAGGCTGCATGACAATGAGGACACCGGTGAAACCGACGAATATGGCGCCCCACCGATGAACGCCGACTTTTTCCTTGAACAGAGGAACTGATAGTGCGGTCATAACGAAGGGAGAAATAAAGAAAATGACCGTCGCATCGGCGAGCGGCATCTCTTTGAGCGATAGAAAAAACAGGAGCGGCGCCATCAGGCCAAGGACGATCCGCAGTCCATGTCCGCCATATTGACGCGTCTTCACTGAACTCAATCCACCGTGGGTAACGAGCCACGCCACCAGAAGGGTCAGATTGAAACATCCCCGGATGGCAAGTATCTGAAAGACAGAATAGTTCGCCTCGACAAGAAATTTCGCGACCGCATCCATGGAGGACATAAAAAAAACGCCGACCACCATCAGGAAAATGCCCTGTATATTGTTTAATTTCACCGGAGCGGACAGGACCATCGTTCGTTCTTTCATTATTTGCCTTGCCGTCATATCGTGAGAAAGTCGAATTGGCAATCATGTCAGCCTTCTGATTTTCCATATTTTGCCACCTTGACCATTGACCCGGTGGCGCAGCGAACGGTAAAGGAAGTCTATGGAAAACAAAAGTAATCCGATCGACGTCATCGAACTGACCCAGGCGCTCATGCGCTGCCCAAGTGTGACACCAAATGATGCGGGCGCACTGGACGTCCTGCAGAACGCTCTCGAACATATTGGCTTCACCTGTCACAGGCTGACCTTCAGCGACGAAGACACACCGGATATCGAAAATCTTTATGCCCGATTCGGAACGGCATCGCCGAATTTCTGCTTTGCGGGTCATACCGATGTCGTGCCCGTCGGCGATACGGCCGCATGGAGCGTTGATCCATTCGATGGTACCGTCAGGGATGGCATTATTTACGGCAGAGGTGCCGCGGATATGAAGGCCGCCGGTGCATCCTTCGCCCCCGCGTCCGACCGCTTTATTGGCGAAACCGGCGGAAAATTCAACGGTTCAATCAGCCTCCTCATCACCGGCGATGAGGAAGGGCCAGCAATCAACGGCACACGAAAAGTCCTCGAATGGATGCGTGAACATAACGAAATAATTGACCATTGCGTGGTCGGCGAGCCAACAAACCCGTCGGAAATGGGCGACATGGTCAAAATCGGCCGACGCGGGTCCTTTACCGGATATCTCACGGTCACCGGTGTCGAAGGGCATGTCGCCTACCCGCATCTTGCCGACAATCCGATCCCGCATCTTGTGGCCCTGATAGACGCGCTCGACAGTCTGGTTCTTGACGCAGGCAACGAACATTTTCAGGCTAGCAATCTTGAATTTACGACCATAGATGTTGGCAATCCGGCGACGAATGTGATTCCGAAGACGGCCAGTGCGACTTTCAATATCCGGTTCAATACCTATCATAGCTTCGATTCTCTCGAAAAGAAGATCCGCTCCGTTCTGGATGAAGCGGCCCGGACCCGGGGGACTACCTACAAGCTTGACTGCCTGAAGAATTCGGAGCCGTTCCTGACCCCGGAGGGGGATTTCAGCGCTCTCGTCGCTATGGCGATTGAGCACCGTCTCGGCCGCGCACCCGAACTCTCGACCACGGGCGGCACGTCGGATGCGCGTTATATCAAGGATCATTGTCCGGTGGTGGAATTTGGCCTCGTCGGTCAAACCATGCACAAAATTGATGAAAGGGCGAGCATTGCCGATATTGAAGCGCTTAGCGATATCTATACCGATATCCTCAAGCGTTATTTCTCGCGCCGTTGATGGTAAGCATTAAGGAAATAACCTGGTCTCTTTACGGCAACTATCTGATTGCGCGCCGGGACAAGGATGCATTGCATTATTTCAACATCTCGGAGGCTGGATTCTACAGCTCTTTCACCGCGATGGTCCTGGCAATTCCCTTCTTCGCCTTTGAAAATGGCCTCGACTACAAAACCATTGCCACCGAAACTGCGCTGATCCCCTTCCTCCTGCTTCTTTGCCTTGCACTTTGGGTGAGTTGGGGTGCTTTCCTTTTTGTCATGGGCATTTTATCAAAGTTTATGGGATTTGCGGACAAAATCAGCGTCTTTGTCATTGTCTACAATTGGTCGCAGTTGGCCCTGATCGCTCTCTGGATGCCTATATCCATCATTTCAGGCGGATTATTACCGGCGGGAATCGCCTCCGGGATCAACCTGCTGTTTATCGCCGCATCCTATGTCTATCTTTGGCAGATACTCCGCGTCACCCTGAATCTGACCGGAACGACTGCTGCAGGGCTTGCGTTTCTTGAGTTCCTGGTTGCCGTCCTGACGCAATCGGTCTTCTCCAAATGGCTTTTTACGGCGCCACTCTAATCATAATCGACGGCCGTTAAATAAAGACCGTATGGGGGCGCATTCGGGCCTGCGCGCTGCCTGTCTTTCGCATCGAGTACAGCTTTAAGGTCGGTCGCCGTCCATTGTCCCGTGCCAACCAGCGACAGGCTCCCGACCATTGAGCGAACCTGATTATGCAGGAAAGAAAGCGCCGACGCCCGTATCTTGATTTCATTGCCCTCACGGGAGATCTCCAGCTTGTCCAACGTGCGAACCGGCGAGTTTGCCTGGCAGGCCGCCGCGCGAAAGCTTGTAAAGTCATGGCGGCCGACGAGGACAGCCGCAGCCTCCCGCATGGCCTCGCTGTCCAGTTCCCGTTTCACCAGCCAGGCGAGCCCGGCATCCACGGTGAGCGGAGCGCGGCGATTAATGATCCGGTAGAGATAATGCCTTTTTGTCGCTGAAAACCGGGCGTTAAACTCGGGATCCACTTCCTCGCAATTCAAGATAGCGATCGGTACCGGTTTAAGGTGCTGGTTGACGGCGTTCATCACCACATGCGGTTTCCGGTGCGACTCCAGATTAAAATTCGCGACCTGCCCAAGTGCATGAACGCCCGCATCCGTGCGACCCGCTCCCTGAATACGTATCTCTTCACCGCAAAAGTTGAACAGGGCTTCCTCAATATGCTGCTGCACTGAAGGCCCGTTTTTCTGTCGCTGCCAGCCGACGAGTTCCCGCCCGTCATATTCGATCGTGACGCGGTAGGACGGCATTAACCCAGCACCTCGCCCGCGCCAATGGGATGGCCGTTGAGGAAGGCTTCCGCAGCCATTGGCGCTTTCCCGGCCGGTTGCAACATAACGAGTTTCAGCGCCCCGTCACCGCAGGCCACGGTGAGGTTCTCATCCAGTACCTCACCGGGGTGGCCTTCACCGGCAACCGGTTTCGCGAACAACAGCTTGATCCGTAGACCGCCATGCTCGAAATAGGCGCCGGGCGCCGGATTCAGACCACGGATATGCCGGTCAAGCTCTACGGATGACCGCTTCCAGTCTATCGCCGCCTCGGATTTCGAAATTTTCTCAGCGTAGGTGATCCCCTCCGCCGGTTGAGCCGTTGCTCTGAACTCCGGATCACCCAGACGCGTGAGCGTCTCCAGTAAAAGTTTTGCGCCCGCCTCGGCCAGTTCGTCATGCAGCGAGCCTGCTGTACTATCCGTCGTGATTGCGATGCGCGCCTCGCTCAAAATACCACCCGTATCCAGCCCCGCCTCCATTTGCATAACGGCTATACCGGTTTCCTTATCCCCCGCCATGATCGCCCGCTGAATAGGCGCCGCGCCGCGCCACCGGGGCAACAGCGACGCATGCAGGTTCAGACAGCCGTATTTCGGCGTTTCCAATAAGGTTTTGGGAAGGATCAGGCCATAGGCGACGACAATCGCCACATCGAGCTTTAACGCCGCGAATTCCGCCTGCACATCCTCTGATTTCAGGGATACGGGTGTACGTACCGGTATACCTTCATTTTCAGCGAGTTGATGAACGGCAGAGGCGACCAGCTTTTTGCCCCGGCCAGCGGGACGGGGCGGCTGTGAATAAACGCAAGCTATTTCATGGCCGGAAGAAATCAGCGCCTGGAGAATATGGGCAGAAAATTCCGGCGTTCCCATAAACGCTAGTCGCAATCCTGCCATTTAGGGTCCCTTCAGCTCGCCAGTTTTTTCTGCTTGAGCAATTTGCGCAGGATCATATTCCGTTTAAGCGCCGATATATGGTCAAGAAATAAAATCCCGTCCAAGTGATCAATTTCATGCTGAATACAAGTCGAGAGAAGTCCATCCGCCTGAAGAGTTTGCTTGCTGCCCGAGACGTCAAGATAGTTCACTTCTATTTCGGCGGGCCTGGCGACATCCGCATAATGCTCTGGAACCGAGAGGCAGCCTTCTTCATAGATCGCATCGTGATCGGACGCCCATGTGATGACGGGGTTGATCAAGGCGAGAGGTTGCGGCGCGGCATCTTCCCGGCCTTTTCCGACCACATCAAGCACCAGCAGCCGTTTTTGCACGCCAACCTGAATGGCGGCAAGACCAATCCCCGGCGCGGCATACATGGTTTCCAACATGTCGTCGACCAGTTTGCGGATATCCTTATTAACCTCCTCCACTGGTTTGGAGATGGATTTCAAAAGCGGATCCGGCGCTGTATATATTGGCAAAAGGGCCATAGTATTCCGATGTCGTTCACGTTACGATATAATAGAAGTTACGTATTATGCCTTCCCCCTTTCGTCAAGACCATTGACCGGAGCGGGATCGGCCCCTGGGAGTATTTTATGGAAATTGCCCTTGTTGCGGTTATCGGCTTCTTGCTTGTTGTTGCCCTTTTCCTGCTCTTCAAGATGCAAAAGGCGGAAAAGCTGGCGGCTTCAGCGTCCGCGAACAGCGAAAACCTGACCCGGCTCACCGAAACCCTGCTCACGCAGCAGGCGCAGGTCGAAGGCCAGTTAAAGCAAATGTCGGCTGATGGGGCTGCAAGCCGGGCAGAGATCAACAAAACCCTCGCCGAGCGGCTTGATAATGTGTCGAAGCGGCTTGGCGACAGCCTGACGCAATCAACAGAGAAAACCGGCCAGAGCCTTACCGAACTGCAGGCCCGGCTTGCGGTTATCGACAAGGCACAGAGCAATATTATGGACCTTTCCACCCAGGTTGTCGGCCTCCAAGATATTCTTGCCAACAAGCAGGCGCGCGGCGCCTTTGGTGAGATACAGCTCAACGATCTGGTGAAATCCGCGCTGCCGCCCTCAGCCTATGAATTCCAGGTGAGTTTGAGTAATGGCCGGCGCGCCGATTGCCTGATCAAGCTCCCCAATCCGCCAGGATCCATTGTCGTCGACGCCAAATTCCCGCTTGAAAGCTATCACATGCTTCGGCAGGCGGAGACGGATAGCGACAAATTGCTCGCCACCCGCGCCTTCACCGGCGCAATGCAAAAACATATCACCGATATTAGTGAAAAATATATCGTCGACGGGGAAACAGCCGAATCGGCTCTATTGTTCCTGCCTTCCGAAGCCGTCTATGCCGAGCTTCACGCCAATTTCCCTGCTATTTTGGAGAAGTCCTACAAGGCGCGGGTCTGGATCGTATCGCCCACCACATTGATGGCGACACTCAACACCGTCCGCGCTGTCCTCAAAGACAGCCAGATGCGCGCGCAAGCCGGTGTCATCCAGAAGGAAGTCGGTGTGTTATTGAAGGACATCGAACGGCTGGATGAACGTGTCGGCAAACTCGGCCAGCATTTCGCGCAAGCCAGCAAGGATATCGAACTGATTGAAACCTCCAGCCGGAAAATCATCAACCGTGCCGAAAAGATAGAAGAACTGCAATTGGGGGACGACGGTGCGGATATTCTGTCCAGCCCTCCGGAAATGCCAAGGCAAATGGAAGGAAAAGGCTAGCTCATCGACCGGCGGGACTTAAGCGCGGCGGAAAGCGTTCCATCATCGAGATAGTCAAGCTCGCCGCCCACGGGAACGCCATGGGCGAGGCGCGTGATCTGCGCTCCCGCCTCCGACAGTCGGTCTGAAAGATAATGGGAAGTGGTCTGGCCGTCGACAGTGGCATTGAGGGCGAGAATAACCTCCTTGATAACCCCGGTATTAACGCGCTGCACCAATGGTTCTATATTGAGTTCATCAGGCCCAATGCCGTCCAGAGCGGAAAGAGTGCCGCCCAGAACATGATACTGGCCCGTGAACGCTTCAGAGCGTTCCAGCGCCCACAGATCCGACACGTCCTCTACCACGCAAAGGATCGACGGATCCCGTTTCATATCGGCGCAAATCGCACATGGATCCGTCGTATCGAGGTTTCCGCATTGACCGCAGACTTTTACATTCGCCGCTGCTTCCGCCATGGCCTTGGCAAGCGGCGCCAGGAGACTTTCGCGCCGGCTGATCAGGTAGAGCGTTGCCCGCCGCGCTGAACGCGGGCCCAGTCCCGGCAGTTTCGAGAGAAGCTGTATCAGATGATCGATGTCGGACTGGCTCATGAAGAATTAAAAATCCGCGCCGCTTAGAAAGGCAACTGCATGCCGGGCGGAAGCTGCAGACCGCCGGTCATTTCCTTCATTTTTTCGGCAGAATAGGCATTCACCTTGGCGCGGGCGTCAGCATGGGCCGCGACAATCAGATCTTCCATTACTTCCTTGTCTTCCGGATCGACAAGCGATGGATCGACAGTCAGTTTCCGCATCTCGCCCTTACCATTCAAGGTGACCTGGACCAGACCGGCCCCGGACTGACCCGTCACCTCGTGATGTTCAAGCGCCGCCTGCATTTCAGCCATCTTGGACTGCATTTCTTTGGCCTGCTTCATCAGGTTGCCAAGGTTCTTCATAGATCCATGTCTCCATCATCAATTTCGTCTTCACCGGATATGACATCGTCCAGCAATATGTCAAGTGAGGGGCCAAGGTTGCGAACCTCCCGGATCGTTGCGTCCGGAAACAGGAATTTGATGCTTTGAACCATCGGATGGCTCTCCATCGCGCTAATTTCCGCGGCCTTGTCGCTCTGGCGTTTTTCAGCAACCGTAGACGCGCCTTCGGCATGGGCGGACGCTCGTACGACCCATTGTTCATCCGTGATCTCCCGGAGCCGCTGGCCCAGCCTTGTCGCAAGATCGGCAGAGGCACCGGCCGTCGGACTGAACTCGATCAACCCCTGCTCGAAAGTAACAGGGCGAATAAAGTTCAAAACCTCGCCCTTCAGTTTTATGTCCTGCCGGTCCGTGAGCAGGTTGACGACATCTTCAAGGGATTGGGGCTGCGGCTTTGCAACTGGTGGCGGCGAGGTGATCGGCTCAGGAAGTGTATCGTTTCGCGCCACCAGGGATAAATGAGCACGCGATTCCACCTCGGACTGCGACATCGGCGGGCTGGAAAGCGCGACGGCAGGGCCTGCCGCCGAAGAGGAGGCCATCGCGGTCGTCCTCGGTCCCGTCCCTGTCCGGGGTCGCCTCACTTCGCCTTGCGGAGCCTGTGTATCCGTTATTGTCTCCGCCAGTTTGCGTGCGAGATCATTCGGGGTCGGCAGGTCACTGACATAGGCGAGCCGCACGAGTACCATTTCGGCCGCCGCCAAGGGCATCGGCGCATGACGCACCTCATCGAGTCCTTTGAGCAGCATCTGCCATGTCCGCGCCAGCACCGGCATCGAGAGTTTCGCCGCCATTTCCTGTCCGCGAGTAACCTCGCCGCCCGCCATGGCGATATTATTGGCGGCCTCCGGCGTTACCTTCAGCGAGGTCAGCCAGTGAGTGAGTTCCAGCAGGTCCTGAATAATCACAACGGGATCAGCGCCGCTGTCATACTGCGCGCGCAGAAGCGCAAGCGCCACCTGGATATCCCCTTCCATCAGCAGCCCGAGCAGATCGAGAATGCGGGTCCGGTCGGCGAGGCCAAGCATATCCCGGACCTGGATCGCACTGACCTTACCGTCCCCATGGGCAATCGCCTGGTCCAGCAGGGAGAGGCCGTCCCGGACAGATCCTTCCGCCGCACGGGCGATCAATGCCAGCGCATCCGGCTCTATCTCCGCCTTTTCTTTTTCGGCGATAGTGGCGAAATAGGCCGCAAGCGTATCGCCATCAACACGCTTCAAATCAAAGCGCTGACAGCGCGAGAGAACGGTTACCGGAATTTTGCGGATTTCCGTTGTGGCGAAGATGAACTTCACATGCTCCGGCGGCTCTTCCAGTGTCTTCAACAATGCGTTGAAGGCGTTTTTGGACAGCATATGCACTTCGTCGATAATATATATTTTGAAGCGCGCACTCGTCGGCAGATAACGTACACCGTCGATCAGCTCGCGGATGTCGTCAACACCGGTATGGCTCGCCGCGTCCATTTCCAGAACGTCCTGATGACGGTCCTCCGCAATGGCGACGCAGTTCGGGCAAACTCCGCAGGGGGAAATGGTCGGCCCGCCCGTGCCATCCGGTCCGGTGCAGTTGAGGCCGCGCGCGATAATACGGGCGGTCGTTGTCTTGCCGATACCCCGGGTTCCCGTCAGAATAAAGGCATGGGCAAGACGGCCCGCCTCCAGGGCATTGGACAGGGTCCGCACCATCGCCTCATGGCCTATCAATTCGTCGAAAGTTGACGGCCGGTATTTTCGGGCTAGGACGCGATAGGGTGTGCTGGTTTGATCAGTCGACATGCAGCGATCATAACAGACAAACTCCGGCAAACGCCAGACAAAGCCATGCGAATTTTCGCATCAAGGCGCAATTTTTAAAGATAGGAAAAGAAGACTGGCAACAACCCGCACCGAAACTCGTTACGGCTGCTTCCTTCCGGATCTGACCGGGTTCGCGAGGGGCACGCCCGTCGCCAGCCTTCCATCGCCTATATCATGCAGTTCAGGACGTTTAGCAAGCTCTTTTTACCGTTTTTTTGCTCATGTGCTGGAACAATCATTCAAATTTTATTGTCTTGCGGATTGCAGGAAATAAAAACATATGACACTCTGCGCGACATGAAAAAACCAATTGTCTTCGGCGGCGGCCGCTTCGACCGCGCCTCTCACTTACGCTCCGATGCAAAATGGCTCCAGGAAAAGCTGGCCGATCCCAGTAGCCGCTTTTTGCCGTTGTATGAATTAAAGGCGCTTATCGATCTTCCCGGAAATCCCTCGGTTGACTGGCGTGGGGCTGGCGATGTGCGCACCTTTATTGACGCCGGCGCGACCTTCATATTTCTCGGCATCGCGGATTTCGCCTGCCATTTCGCGATTGACGTATCGGCCATAGAGGATCCAAAAAATCCGCCCGTTGCCGACTGGGGCAAATTTATCGACGTTCGCTCGATCGCGCCGCAGCTCAGCCCTGGCGAGGCCGGAGCGCTCGCACAGGCCCGGTCAATGATTGACTGGCATAACCGGCATGGCTTCTGCGCCGTCTGCGGCTCCCCTACCCGGTCTCAGGAAGCAGGATATTCGCGGATATGTGAGAATCCCGATTGCAAGGCCACCCATTTTCCGCGGACAGATCCTGTTGCCATCATGATGGTGACAAGGGGCGATAAATGCCTTCTTGGACAGGGGATCAATTTTCCGTCGGATTTTTATTCCTGTCTGGCGGGCTTTATTGAACCCGGCGAAACGATTGAGCAGGGCGTACGGCGTGAGGTTCTTGAAGAATCGAATATTAAGGTTGGCGAAGTCCGTTATCATCAGTCGCAGCCATGGCCCTTTCCGTCATCTCTGATGATTGGCTGCTTTGCCGAAGCCCTCAGCGAGGAAATAACGGTGGATAAGACAGAACTTGGTGATGCCCGCTGGTTCACCCGCAACGAGGTTCGCGGGATGCTGGAGCAAAGCGTCAAATCCACCGGCTTGCGCATGGGCGGTCCAATAGCCCTCGCCCACCAGCTGGCGAAGGCCTGGGTCGAATAACAGTCGATAAAGGCTAGCGCAAAGCCGGGGCTAGAGTAAGCGGATCGGTGATTTTGATCAACCCGCGGAACGGCATGATCAGAACCGCGACCATGATTATTTTTGCTGCAAAGTCGCCAAGCGCCCAAGTATGCCAGGGCAGGCCCGTTCCAACGAAGGCAAAAACGAAAAAGATCACCGTATCGACAAAAGAGGCAATGAAGGACGAGGTAACGGGCGCTTTCCACCAGCTTTGACGGCGCAGCTTGTCAAAAATCGCCACATCAAGCATCTGGGCAATCAGAAAAGCAGTGCCTGACGCGATTGCAATACGCGGATTTGCGAACAGGATCGACATAACAACAGCGGCGATAAACCCGACAAAAACGACTTGCCGCGCGAGACGCACGCCAAGAGTGCGGTTTGTGATATCTGTTACCAGAAATGCCACCGGATAGGATATAGCGCCCCAGGTAAACCAGTCATTGAGCGGAAACTCGACAAGGACGTTGGAGCCCGTTACGACAATTGCCATGGCAGCAACGCCCGCCAACAGGAAAATCTTCTGACCGAGGCCAAGGCCCGCAAGCTCATCGACATATTTTTTGGGCATCTCTATCTCTATTGCTTCTGGCGTCTGGCCAGCCTGAAAAATTTATTTGCGACCACTATATATTAAATGCCGAGGGCGCGATCAAGGCAAATCAGGAACCATACTGCCGTCGATAGGCATTCATTGGATACACGCCGA
>JAIOYL010000056.1 GCA_021741195.1 Sneathiella sp.
TTGTTTCATCTAGGAGTACAAGGACAAGAACGCCGCCCATCGCCGCGAGAATCCACCATCGCCTGTTGTCTTCATCTATGCCAGTCATGGTCGTTCCCGATTAACTTAGACAAATAAATAACAACTATAAGTAAAATTAATTTTAATTTCAACAATCAAAATACCAGATAATTCAGACCCATTTTGTTATAATATCAAAGCGAAATTGCATGAAGTCTACCCTGAAAATCGCTGTCCTTCTTTTTCTCTCGTTCAACGCCTTCGGATGTAGTTTTATTGACGACGACCTGCTCAATCAAGAGATACGGGATTTTTCGCGAGGCGTAGTGATACTTTCGGGCATAATTCAAAAAGATTTTTCGCTCGCCGAGCAAGTCAATACAATCTCATTTACGGACAATTTGCGGTTTCAATTGGAACTGGGCGGTGATCCGCAGACAACTTTGAAACCACTTTTCAGTACGAGCGACATAGCGGCACGCCAGAGCCTGCTGGCGGCACTTGACGGGTATGCGCAGACCCTGGCAGTCGTCGCGTCGGGCGAGCTGGTTGCGTCGACCAATTCCAATATTCTGGGGACGGTGGAAAACCTGAAATCCCTGGATTCAGGACAGTTCAATTTGAGCCATTCCCTCTCACTGGCAGACTCCGATCAACTTGTAAGCGATGTCGGCTTGTTTGAAGGGCTGTTTATTTTGCCAGAGCGGGACGCTAGCCTCGTTCATATTATACGAAAAGGCGGGGCGGCATTAAAGAAGACCGCCTTACTGCTATATTTCGATATTGGCGCGACTAAAGACCAGTCCGGAAAATGCGGCTATACCATTCCCAAGAATAATGTTGAAGGTGACATGTCGAGCTTACGCCTCTGTCGCGGCGGATTGAGGTCCATTGTCGAAATGGCGATTAATTACGATACAAGCACCTGGAAAGATCAGCTGTCGCATTTGAAGGCGAACAGCTCGGCTGATCCGGGAACTCGCGGCAAAATCATCCAGAAGCTCGTGGATATTCAGGAACTGAACCAGAGCCTTGATCAGTTGTTGGGCGGGACGCAAGAAACACTTGCCGCCATGGTAGGCGCTCATGAGGAGATCGCAAGTACTGTGAATTTGGCGAGTCATTCGAGTGTTCCTCCGTTGAGTTTCGTCTCCAAAACCGGACTATTCCTCCAAAAGGTCAGCGCATTGGCAAAAGCCGTCACCGCTGCGACAGCGGTGGTTTCTGAGATGTCCGCGTTTTCAAAATCCGACAATTATTCTCAACCGGCAACGGCGGATAGTTCTTCAGCAGGAGGTGTAAATGGCAAGTAGTTATCAGGACGCGCTGAGCAAGCTGCTCACGGCTCAAACGGCCCTTAATACTCAGGACATCTCCGCGTTACCCGGCGCGCAAGCGGCGAATCTGGAGAAAGCCAAGGCAGGCTTGTATGGAGAAATACAGGCGCTGCAAGCACGGTGGATCGCCAGTAGGGATGACAACTATCAAGTCGCGACGACGGCCTTTCGTGATTGCGAAGCGGAACTTAAGGATCTATCTAAGTGGGTCATAAAAAAGCGCAGAACAGACAGTGAGATATTTGAGCTGCTATACAAGGGGTTGGGTATCGCCCTGTCATTGCTTCTGTAATTATTTGTCCATCACCGCATCGATGGAGCGCCGTGTAACGCTATAACCCGCTTCTTCCGGAATCAGCAGGAATTTTCCTTCTTCCGTGATTTCCATTTCGGGAAGCACGGTAAAGGTATCGGTCCCTTTAGCATTCTCGACGGCATCCTCAGCCGTCACAAAGCGCCTGAGCACCTCTATATTCATGCGAGTCGGAAAGATAACCGTATAGATGCCCTTGTCAGCAGCTTGAAGCACTTCATTTGGTCCGATCCAGACGGAATCCACGGATTCTTCCCCATCATGTGCGGCAAGTTGATGCGGTGGTGCCTTAGCAATAAAAAAATGGGTGTCGAAACGTTTGGGCATATGGACAGGCGTGAGCCAATGCGCGTAATGCCCAAGAAGATCTGTTGCGAGTTCCAGATTTTCAGTGCGCAGCATGTCGATAATTGGAACTTCGCCATTTTGCAGGGGCATCCGGTATTTTTCAGCCAGTTCTTCCAGACGATCATGAGTGACAAGGGAGCCGGTTTCCCGGTTGCGGGCGAGAAGGATGTTCGCTTCTTCAAAGCTCTCCCGGATCGACGCGATTTTATAGGCGCGCAACGGATCGTCGCCGCGCTCGCCTTTGGGAAGAAATTGTACGAGATCGGGTTCCATGTCCGCCTCGTCCACCTTGCCGCCGGGGAAAACGAGAGCGCCGGACGCGAAGTCGATCTGGTGATGGCGGACCACCATAAAGACTTCGATAGTATCGCTTTCCTTTTCGCAATCCCGGACAAGCAGGACGGTTGCGGCGGGCTTGAGTGGGGCAATTTCCTTGGTCATCGGGCACCATTGTTATTATTGATTGATGCCATAGTGCCCCAGAGAACGAGCCGGATCAACCAGTGCTTTTTAAAGGGAGACGTTTAATGCCGCAAGAATGGGACCATAGCCTGACTTCTGGATAATCAGGGCGCAGCCGTCGCGGCCGGAACGCCGCATTTCGGCGAGATCAAGCTCGACGGTTTTGGCGGTCCCGTTCCATTCACCGACCGAACGGATATTGCGGACGATATTGTGGTAGGTAATAATTTTGCCGGAATTCTCCCCGCGACTTATGTCAACGTCTGCCGAATGGTTGAGGTCAACAAGCCAGATGGTTGCCTCGCCTTCACCGCTTGGCAACGTGACATTGAGCTTGTCTTCATTAAACGACCAGGTCAGCGGAAAACGTGACGCTTGACCGGCATTTTCCGCAATCAAAGCTCTGACGCCACTGCTATCTGACCCGACCAGCTGGCTTTTGCCGCCGATAACCATTTGCGGGGTATAGACGTAGCGCGAATTGAAGGTGTTTTTGTAGTTGGCTTGCCGTTCATTGTTGGCGGCGTCACCGAACGTATCCTTCCACCCGATGTAATCCCAATAAGTGACGGCGAAGGATAAACCCAGAACATCTTCATCCTGGACCAGTTCACCAAGCAGCTTGTCTGCAGGTGGACAGGAACTGCAGCCTTGCGACGTAAAGAGCTCGACCACTGTGGAGGGTTGATGAGCGCTTTCCGCGTTCACCGATGATGCGATCAGGTTAAGGCCACTCAAAGCTACGGCAAGAACAAGAGTGATGCGAAAGTTTTTCATAAGCATTATGTAGCTTATAAATTCTTCACAAACAAATCACCTGTGAGTGAAAGTGGGGTGAACAGAAAACGGCGGCTTTTGAGGGCCGCCGCGTCTTCATGCGTCTTTGGATCGCGCCGCCGGTTAGCTGGCAGAGAGATTCCTCAGCACATATTGCAGGATACCGTCGTGACGGTAATATTCAACTTCATCCAGCGTATCAATGCGGCAAAGAAGGTCGATTACCTGCGAGGAGCCGTCACTGCGCGTGATTTTGCAGGCAACATTCATTCCCGGCGTTACGCCTTCCTTGATGCCAGTGAGATCAATCACTTCGCTGCCATCGAGTTTCAGCGTTTTGCGGGTCACACCTTCCGGGAACTGCAGGGGAAGAATGCCCATGCCAACCAGGTTGGAGCGGTGAATGCGCTCGAAACTCTCGGCGACAACCGCCTTGATACCAAGCAGCAAAGTACCCTTCGCGGCCCAGTCGCGGCTGGAGCCAGTGCCGTATTCCTTACCGGCGAAAACGACCAGCGGCGTTCCCTCAGCCCGGTATTTTTCCGCGGCATCGTAGATCCACATCTGTTTCCCGTCTGGCATATGACGGGTGACGCCGCCTTCGGTGCCAGGCGCAACTTCGTTACGCAGGCGGATATTGGCGAAAGTGCCGCGGGTCATGACCTGGTCATTACCGCGCCGCGAGCCGTAGGAGTTGAAATCCTTCGGGCTCACCTGATGCGATTTCAGGTATTCGCCGGCCGGGCCGTCCGCCTTGATCGCGCCGGCGGGCGAAATATGGTCTGTGGTGACGGAATCGCCGAGCAGAGCAAGAACCCGTGCTCCCTTGATATCCTCAAAATCACCCGGCTCCTTCTGCATACCTTCGAAATAGGGCGGATGCTGGACATAGGTCGAGGTGCTGTCCCAGGTATAAGTCTGGCCTTCGGCTGTCTTGATCGACTTCCAGGTGTCATCACCGGAAAATACATCGCCATATTCAGTGACAAACATATCGCGCATGACGGCTTCGCGGACGGTTTTCTGAACTTCCGCGTTGCTCGGCCAGATATCTTTCAAATAGACCGGGTTACCGTCCTGATCATTGCCAAGAGAGTCTTTCGTGATATCGACGTTAAGGGACCCGGCAATGGCATAGGCGACGACCAGAGGCGGAGAGGCAAGATAGTTCGCTTTTGCCTGCGGGCTGACCCGGCCTTCAAAGTTACGGTTGCCCGATAGCACGGAACAGGCTACCAGCTCACCTTCGGCGATGGCATCGGCAATAGCCGGAGCAACAGGTCCGGAGTTTCCGATACAGGTGGTGCAACCGTAACCGACGAGGTTGAAGCCGAGGGCATCGAGGTCGTCCTGAAGGCCGGCTTTCGCCAGATAATCCGTCACCACTTTCGAGCCCGGCGCCAGCGAGGTCTTGACCCATGGCTTGACGGTCAGGCCTTTTTTCAGGGCATTGCGCGCGACAAGGCCAGCGGCCAGCATGACATTCGGGTTTGATGTATTCGTGCAGGAAGTTATTGCCGCAATGATGACATTGCCATGGCCGATTTTGAAATCCTTACCCGCCACGGGTATCTGAATATCGAGATTGCTCTTCGATCCGGCCAGTTCCGGTAAGCTACCTTTAAAGGAATTGGCGGCGTCGGAGAGCAGAACCCGGTCCTGCGGCCGCTTTGGACCTGCAAGGCTGGGCTCAACCGATGAAATATCAAGCTCGAGCGTCGCCGTGAACTCGGGGTCCGGCGTGTTGTTGTCCCGCCACATGCCTTGCGCCTTGGCATAGGCTTCCACCAGCTTGACCCGCTCCGGATCACGCGCCGTGAAGGTGAGATAATTGATGGTTTCCGCATCGATCGGGAAGAAACCGCAGGCCGCGCCATATTCCCGCGCCATGTTGGAGATCGTGGCGCGGTCGGCGAGGCCAAGTTCGGCGATGCCTGGGCCATAAAATTCAACGAACTTGCCGACGACACCTTGCGCGCGGAGCATTTGCGTCACTGTCAGCACAAGGTCGGTCGCCGTCGTACCTTCCTTCAGCTTGCCGGTCAGCTTGAAGCCGACGACTTCGGGGATCAGCATGGAAATCGGCTGACCGAGCATGACGGCCTCGGCCTCGATACCGCCGACGCCCCAGCCAAGAACCGCGAGGCCATTGACCATTGTCGTGTGACTGTCCGTGCCGACCAGCGTATCCGGATAGGCGACTTCCGTTCCGTTCTGGTCCTTCGTCGTCCAGACTGTCTGTGCCAGATACTCAAGGTTGACCTGATGGCAGATGCCGGTTCCGGGCGGAACAACGCGGAAATTGTTGAAGGCTTTCTGGCCCCAACGCAGGAACGCATACCGCTCCCCATTACGTTCCATCTCCAGCTCGACATTCTGGCCGAAGGCCGCGGCGGTGCCGAATTTGTCCACCATTACCGAATGGTCGATGACAAGGTCGCATTGCGCAAGCGGGTTAATCTTTTCCGGATCGCCGCCGAGTGCTACCATTGCATCGCGCATGGCGGCGAGGTCAACAACAGCGGGAACGCCCGTGAAGTCCTGCATCAGCACTCGGGCCGGACGGTAGGCAATCTCGCGATTGGCTTTATGGTTTTTGAGCCAGCCGGCAAGAGCCGCGATATCATCAGAAGTTACTGTTCTGCTGTCCTCATGACGAAGAAGATTTTCGAGCAGGACCTTCAGGGAAAACGGCAGGCGGGATAAGTCGCCGAGGCCTGCTTCTTCGGCCGCTGGAATGCTGTAGTAATCATATTTATGTCCGTCGATATCGAGGGTACGGCGGGTGTTCAGGCTATCGTGACCAGTTGTTGTCAACGCTTCGCTCCTTTGTGGGAAGGGGAACGGGATAATGCCACGGTTAGGGCACCAGTTAATTGATGAGCCGTATGTGCCCTAAATTTCTGAAATTCTCAAGGCCAAAGGTGAGTGAACCGCCTATCTTTCTCGAATATTTACATATCTTGACGAATTTTTATGTCCGGATCCGGATCCCTGACCCTAAACTTTAACCGTGAAAGAAGTTGATTTGCAGGGCGTGACTGGAATTCTTGATTCAATCCCGCTAATATGCAAATTACGACGGAGCAAGCGTTTGCCTGCGTAATCTTAGGTAGAAAAAATAATAACAGAAACGGGTGGACCATGGCCGAAACAGACAAATATTATGATTCCCTTGAAACCCGTGATCCTGAGGCGCGGGAATGGGCGCAATTTGAAGACCTCAAGCAGCAGATTGCGCATGCGAAGACAAATTCAGCCTATTTTTCCAATGCACTGAAAGAAGTGGATGCGGCATCCGTAAGTGACCATGCGGCGCTCGCGACGCTTCCAGTTACGCGAAAATCCGATCTTATGGCGAAGCAGAAGGAAATACGCCCGTTTGGTGGATTGAACGCCGAACCTCTTGAAAAACTCGCCCATATTTTTATGTCGCCGGGCCCAATTTATGAACCGGGACAGGATATAAAGGATTTCTTTCGCATGGGCCGCGCGATGTGGGCAGCGGGCTTTCGGCCTGGCAATCTCGTTTACAATACTTTCTCATATCATATGACGCCTGCGGGCATGATGATGGAAAATGGCGCTCACGCCGTCGGCTGCCCGGTGTTTCCCGCAGGTGTCGGCAATACGGAAATGCAGCTTCAGGCCGTTAATGAACTGCGTCCGCAGGCCTATGTGGGAACGCCGTCGTTTCTAAAAATACTGCTGGAGAAGGGTGCGGAAGAAGGACTGGATATGTCCTCCATCACCCATGCCAGCGTTGGCGGAGAAGCGTTGCCGCCGTCATTGCGCACCGCACTGAAAGAACTCGGCGTGAAGTCCGTCGTGCAATCCTATGGCACCGCGGACCTTGGCCTCATCGCTTATGAAAGTGAGGTTATGGAAGGCATGATCATCGACGAAGGGGTCATCGTTGAAATTGTCCGTCCCGGTACCGGCGATCCGGTCGCGCCTGGTGAAGTGGGCGAGGTTCTGGTGACGACCTTTAACAAAACCTATCCGCTGATCCGTTTTGCGACCGGAGACATGTCTGCGATTCTGGAAGGGCAGAGCCCCTGCGGTCGCACCAACGCGCGGATCAAAGGCTGGATGGGGCGCGCCGATCAGCGGGCCAAGGTGAAAGGCATGTTTGTTGACCCCGCACAAGTGGCCGCTGTCCATAAACGTCATGCCGAGGTGAAGAAAGTGCGGCTCGTCATTACCAGTGAGAATAATATAGACGCCATGACGCTGCAATGCGAACTCAACGGTGGCAGCGACGAACTTAAGAGTACCATCGAGACGAATTTGCAGAATCTTTGCAAGGTACGCGGATCTGTTGTCTTCGTTGCCGAAGGCAGCCTTGCGAACGATGGCAAGGTTATCGACGACGCCCGCAGTTACGAATAAGAAATTCCGTTAGTGCGGCAAAAATTTGCGAAACTGCTGCTGTTCCTGTAGTCAGGAGGAATGGGCGCAAGCCCGACCCTTCGCTTTGGAGTGATGTGCCGCTGCCATGAGTTTTGCCGCTGAAAATTTGACGTGCCTGCGAGCGGATCAGCTTATTTTCGAGGGCGTTTCCTTTTCGCTCTCGCCAGGCGACGCGCTTTGGGTGCGTGGCCGGAATGGCGCCGGTAAGTCATCGTTTCTTCGTATATGCGCGAAGTTACTGAAACCGTTGAGCGGAATGCTGAAATGGGAAGGTGAGGATATCCGCTCTGATTCTTCGAATTTTCACGGAAACTATCACTATCTTGGGCACCAGGACGCCCTGAAGCCGGTTTTGACGGTTTCGGAGAATCTCTCTTTCTGGGCCGGATTTCATGGGACGCCCGATGTTGCGAGAGCCCTAGCCGAGTTTGAGCTCGACCTGCTTCGGGACACACCGGCAGGGATGCTGTCACAGGGGCAGAAAAAGCGGGCAAACCTTGCGCGTCTTGCGGCCTCGGATGCCCGGCTCTGGATTTTGGATGAGCCGGTTAGTGCCCTTGATCAGCATTTCATCGATCTTTTCAAGGCCCGTCTGATCCGGCATTTGCAAAATGGCGGCATGGCGCTGTTTGCCACTCATCAGGACCTGATGCTTGCAAAAGTTCGCACACTTAACCTGGATGATATCGCGTCATGAAGCGGTTTTTCGGATTGATCAGGCGCGATCTTGTCCTTGCTGTTCGTCAGGGCAGCGCCGTTACCCTTAGTCTTTGCTTCTTCGTGATCGTCGTCGTCCTCTTTCCGCTTGGCGTCGGGCCCGAGCTTTCTGTTCTCGCCCGGATCGGACCCGGTGTTCTGTGGGTCGCGGCGCTGCTTTCATGTCTGCTCACGCTCGATAGGATGTTTCAGGCGGATTTCGAGGATGGTTCCCTTGATCTGTTGATCATCGGGCCATTGCCGTTGGAGATTCTGGTTCTCGGAAAGGTCATTGCGCATTGGCTTACGTCGATTTTGCCGCTGATCGTTATCACGCCGGTTCTTGCCCTGTCTTTGAATATGCCGACAGAAGGCATTTGGACCATGAGTTTGGCGCTGCTGATCGGAACACCGACGTTGAGCCTGATTGGGGCAATTGGCGCCGCGCTGACCGTGGCAATGCGCCGCGGCGGAGTTTTGTTGTCACTTCTGGTTCTTCCTCTATATATACCGGTATTGATTTTTGGCGCGGCAGCGGTTGAGGCGGCCATTGGACAATTGCCGGCAACACCGCATCTATTGTTGCTTGCTGGAATTTCGCTTGGGTCGCTCGTGGTGGGGATGTTCGCGGCGGCGGCGGCATTGCGGTTGGCGCTGGATTAGCCAAATTGAGGAATTGATTAGAATCTGACCATGGCCATCGATTTACACAAATATGCGAATCCCAAGCGGTTTCTGGCAATAACGGGCGCCATTTATCCTTGGAGTGTTGGCGTGACCGTTATCTTGCTCGCCGTCGGGCTTTACATGTCCCTGTTTGTCGCGCCGCCCGATTACCAGCAAGGCGACACGGTCCGGATCATGTATGTCCATGTGCCTGCGGCCTGGATGGGATTGTCGATTTATACCATGATGGCGATTTCTTCGGCGATTGGATTGATCTGGAAACATCCGGTCGCCGATTTGACGGCGAAGGCGGCGGCGCCGATCGGGGCTTGCTTTACCTTTCTCGCGCTGGTGACCGGGTCACTCTGGGGACAACCGATGTGGGGAACCTATTGGGTCTGGGACGCGCGGCTGACCAGCATGCTGATCCTGCTGTTTCTCTACCTTGGCTATATGGCGCTATGGGAAAGCTTTGATGATCAGGGAAAAGCCGCCAAGGCCACCTCCATTCTGGCGCTGGTCGGCGTCATTAATATTCCCATCATCAAATTTTCCGTAGACTGGTGGAATACGCTTCATCAGCCGGCAAGCGTTGCGACGATGTCGGGCCCGAAGATCCATAGCTCGATCCTGATCCCGCTTTTGGTGATGGGGCTTGCCTATATGTCATTTTTCGTGATGGTGCTGATCATTCGCGTGAAAGCGGAAATCTTGCAACGCCGGCTCCGGATTTTGCGGATGTCGGAACTTAAGGAGCACTAGAGACCTATCCTCGTTATCGCGGCATTGTGACGCAGAAACTCAGGTAGGATATGTATATTGGTGGATTAAGGGATATATTCCGCCGTTGTGAACGGGATTGAGGATTGCAGTGGAACAAGTGACAGCTTTTTTTGACATGGGAGGATATGGCCTGTTTGTATGGCCGTCTTTTGCCATTTCGGCCGTTGTCCTGATTGTGCTCTATGCCCGAAGCCAGAGCCGCCTCAAATCTGTGGAACGGGAACTGGCGGCTGCGCAGGATGGTCGTCCACGGCGCGCGGGAAGCGGCGCCGGAGAACTATCCGGGGAAAGTCTGACATGACCCGGAAACGGCGGCGCTTATATTTTGTCCTCGCGGGGATGGCTATATTGGGGGTGGCTGCCGCGCTTGTGCTGACCTCCTTTCAGGATAGCCTCGTTTTTTTCAGGAGCCCCTCTGATCTTGCTGAAAAGCCGATTCCGGTGGGACGGAATTTCCGGCTCGGAGGACTTGTGGAGGACGGCAGTGTCGAGAAGGACGGCGTGATTTATCAATTTCGCGTGACGGACCTTGTGGAAACCGTGCCGGTTACTTTTAAGGGGCTGCTTCCCGATTTGTTCCGCGAAGGACAGGGCGTTGTTGCCGAAGGCCATTTCAATGACAAAGGCGTTTTTATTGCATCGAACGTTCTCGCCAAGCATGATGAAAACTACATGCCGCCGGAAGTCGCCGAGAGCCTTAAAAAAGCCGGACAATGGATGCCGGAGGCTAAAAACTGATGGTTGCGGAAATCGGTCAATTCGTGCTTATTCTGGCGCTGGTCACAGCCTGTTTTCAGGGTGTCCTCCCGCTGATTGGCGCGGCGCGGGGAAATGCCCCGCTGATGCATTTCGCGGATAATGCCGCTTTCGTGCAATTTGTGGCGATCTCTGGCGCTTTCGCCTGTCTGACAATTGGTTACGTTACCAGCGATTTCTCAATTCTGAACGTTGCAAGCAATTCCCATTCCCTGAAGCCCATGCTGTATAAGGTCAGCGGTGTCTGGGGAAACCATGAAGGCTCGCTTTTGCTCTGGGGCTGGATATTGGCCTTATTTGGCTTTGCCGTGGCGCTTTTTGGAAGAAACCTGCCGGATAGCTTGAAGGCGCGGGTGTTGGCAATACAGGGTTTGATCGGGGTTGGCTTCCTGATGTTCGTCCTGTTTACATCGAACCCATTTGAACGCCTCGATCCGGCACCGCTCGATGGCAGCGGCCTCAATCCGCTTTTGCAGGATCCGGGCCTCGCCTTTCATCCGCCCTTCCTGTATCTCGGCTATGTTGGCTTGTCGGTCACTTTTTCCTTCGCGATTGCCGCGCTAATCGAGGGGCGCGTGGATCCCGCCTGGGCGCGCTGGGTGCGGCCTTGGACATTAGCGGCCTGGGGGTTCCTGACCATCGGGATCGCCCTTGGTTCCTGGTGGGCTTATTACGAGCTTGGCTGGGGCGGCTGGTGGTTCTGGGACCCGGTGGAGAATGCCTCTTTCATGCCCTGGCTGGCCGCGACCGCGCTCCTGCATTCGGCGATTGTTGTCGAGAAGCGCGATGCCTTGAAGAACTGGACGATCCTGCTTGCGATCATCGCCTTCAGTTTCAGCCTGCTTGGAACCTTCCTCGTCCGCTCCGGTGTGCTGACGTCGGTACATGCCTTCGCCTCGGACCCGGCGCGCGGCGTGTTTATCCTGATCTTCCTGATTGTCGTTATTGGCGGATCGCTGCTTCTGTATGGCATTCGGGCGCCAATGATGAAGGGCGGCGGACTGTTTGCACCCATCAGTCGCGAAGGTGCGCTGGTCCTTAATAATTTGCTGCTTTCCACTGCTGCAGCGACGGTTCTACTGGGTACACTCTATCCGATCTTTCTCGATGCCTTCACAGGCGCCAAGGTTTCCGTCGGTCCGCCGTATTTTGTCTCGACGTTCCTGCCGCTCGTCGTCCCACTGATTATCGCCATGGCGTTTGGGCCGTTCCTGCCTTGGAAGCGCGGCGATCTTACGGGTGTTCTCACGCGCCTTAAATTCGCTCTGGCGGCGGCGCTTCTCTTTGCCGGCGTGGTTTGGTGGTGGCAAAGCAATGCACCGGTGATGGCACTGGTCGGGATGGGGCTTTTTGCCTGGCTGCTGGTTGGAACGATTCTCGAATGGGCGGAGCGGATCAAGCTGTTTCGCGGCCCCTTAACCAGTAGCTGGAAGCGTCTGGTGCAGCTTCCCCGCAGTTCTCATGGTATGACGATGGCCCATATCGGGATCGCGTTGGTCGTTCTGGGTATTACTGCTTCCGAGGCCTGGCAAACAGAGCATCTCGGGGTTATGAAGCCTGGAGAGCAGATAAGCGTTGGTGGGTATGATTTCCAGTTTGAAGGTGCGGAAAACGTTGCTGGTCCGAATTACGAGGCGCTCCGCGGGACCTTTATTGCCTCGACCGGTGGCGGCAAAGGTATATTGATGTACCCGGAACAACGACGATACACCAATCCTCCCATGGAGACGACCGAGGCCGCAATTCGACCGATGCTGACGGCGGATCTGTATGTCGTGATCGGTGATGCCGACGGAAAGGGAGGCTATGCAACACGTATTTATCACAAGCCGTTCATTTCCTGGATATGGATCGGTGCCTTTGTCATGTTCGCGGGCGGTGCCCTCAGCCTGAGTGACCGGCGGCTACGGCTCGGTGCGCCAAAGCGGGCCCGCTCGCCGGGTGCGAAAGAAAAGGCTCTGACCGGGGCAAAGGGATAACAAGATGCGATTGAGATTTCTGGCGCCTGTCCTCACATTTGCGGCCATCGCTGCCATCATGTGGTATGCCCTTTTTAATCTCAACCCCAAGGAAATTCCGTCGGAGATGATCAGCAAGCCGTTACCGGAATTTGATCTCGCCGCGGTTCCGGATTATGGACCCGCGCTTGCAACAGCGGATTTGGCGTCGGGCAAGATTACGCTCCTCAATGTCTTTGCGTCTTGGTGTGTCGCCTGCCTTGCCGAGCATCCCTTCTTCATGGACCTGAAGCGGCAAAATCTAGTGGATATTTACGGCCTGAATTACAAGGATACGCCAGATGCGGCGGCGCAATGGCTTTCCCGCCACGGAAACCCCTATATGCGAACCGGGATGGATATCAAAGGCCGGGTCGGGATTGACCTCGGCGTTTACGGCGTCCCGGAAACATTTGTCATCAGCGCGGACGGAAAAATCCTCGACAAGATCATCGGCCCCGTAAGTAAGGACATATTTGATACACGCATCCGTCCGTTCCTGCAAGGGACCGGATCGTGAGCGTGATGCTTCGCTTGGGTGCCCTTGGCTGCATCATCGGCCTGCTTGTCACGTTTTCGGCGCAGGCAGTATTCGTCGAAAACCAGCTGGATGATACGGCCTTGGAAGCGCGGGCGCGGCATATTTCAGAGGGAATACGCTGCCTGGTTTGCCAGAACCAGTCCATCCTCGACAGTAATGCCGACCTTGCAAAAGACCTTCGGAAAATTGTGCGCGAGCGCATCCAACTCGGTGAAAGCGACGATCAGGTGAGGTCCTTTCTTGTCACCCGCTATGGCGATTGGGTCCTGCTGGATCCGCCGTTCAAACTACGAACTGTATTTTTGTGGTTTGGTCCCTTGTTCATTTTTTTGGGCGGCGGCATAGCGGTTTTCTTTTTCATGCGTGGGCGTTCTCAAAACAGACTGGATGATCAACCTGAAAAACTGACGGCCAGCGAAAAAGCGGAACTCGATAAACTGCTGCACCCGGACGAAAGCGGACGCGCTTCATGATTTGGTTCGTTGCATCGCTGATCCTTCTTGCCGCGCTCATTGTGTTGGGCTGGCCTCTGTTCCGTTCAGGAGGCCCGGCGATCTCACGATCTGAACGTGGACTTGATGTTTATCGCCGACAGCTAGGCGAACTGGATGAGGAAATCGCCCGTGGCGCCCTGGAGACACGCGAAGCGGACTCAATCCAACTCGAGATTAAGCGACGGATACTGCGCCTTGGCCATCAGGAAAAGATCTCTTCCCCAGTGAGTGGCACGCGCAACTGGATCGTGATACTGGCGATTATTGTCATTATTCCTGTGGCGAGCCTTGGCCTCTATGTCGATCTTGGGTCGCCGGATGAACCCTCACGGCCACTGCCGTCGCGCGATATCGCAGCGGAGACGGCTGCGCTCCAGTCGGAAAATCTCGCTCCGCTTATTAAGCGTCTCATCGACGCCCTCCGCGAAAAGCCGGACAACCTGGATGGCTGGATCCTTCTCGCCCGCACCCTTACCCGGATGGAGCGCTATCAGGAGGGCGCGGAAACTTATCTTAAAGCAACGGTTCTCGCCCCCGAGGCAACTGATCTTTATATGGGTGCCGGTGAAAATTACTATTTCGCGGCGGACGGTACGGTAACGCCGGATGCAGAAAAGGCATTTGAAAAGGCTCTTGCTCTTTCTCCGAAAGATCCGGGTGCGAGATATTATCTTGCGCTTCGCGACGCGCAGAAAGGTGATGAGCCCGGCGCGCTTAAACAATGGATCGCTCTTTATGAGGGAAGTCCGGCAGATGCGCCCTACATGCCAGTGCTGACACGCCGTATCAAGGAGACGGCAGCAAAGACAGGCTCTGATCTTGGCGATCTCTTCGAGAAGAAAATGGCCGCTATTCCGCGCTCCGGGCCGAACGGTGAAGATATCGCGGCGGCGGCGAATATGTCGGCGGATGACCGGCAGGCCATGATTGGCTCAATGGTTCAAAGGCTTTCTGACCGGATGGCCGAAACGCCTGATTATGACGGCTTGATGCGGCTCGGGCAAGTCTACGGGACCCTTGCACAGTATGATAAATCGGCAGAGGCCTATGCCCGTGCCTCGGCGCTTCGGCCTGACGACAAGTTGGCGCTTGCGGCTGAGGCAGGCGCCTATATTCAGGGTGCGGGCAAAGACAGTCTACCCTCGACGGCGGTTGACCTTTACCGGAAAGTTCTGGCCCTCGATCCCGACCACCCGCAGGCTCTCTGGTATGTCGGATTTGCCGAAGCGGCGGCCGGGAACGATAGCGAAGCGGCGCGGCTATGGACCCGGTTGCAGCAGCTGACGCCGGATGGAAGCCCCGTGCATGATGCTGCGGTGAGGGCGATAAAGGATCTTTCCGCCAAGGGCAAAAATTGATACCGTTATCCCACCGCTTGCAGAAAGATATTTAGGGTCAGGACCCGTTGGCTTCATTTGATCCAAAAGACTATGCGTTCGAACGCAAGATCCCGGAAGGTGATAACGTGGAGCGGCACGTCTGCGCTGATTGTGGCTGGGTGCATTATGAAAACCCAAAAATAGTTGTGGGCTCTGTCGTTACCTATGAAGACAAATTTCTGCTGTGTCGGCGCGCCATTAATCCACGCAAAGGCTTTTGGACGTTACCTGCTGGTTATCTTGAGCAAAATGAAACGACAGAAGAAGGCGCCATTCGCGAAGCTTATGAAGAGGCAAATGCCGAAATCCGCATTCGTGATTTGCTCGCCCTCTACAGCGTGACCCATATCAGTCAGGTGCAGGTCATGTACCGGGCGGTTCTTGACAAGCCCCAATTCTCGGCAGGAACGGAATCGCTGGATGTAGGGCTTTTTGACTGGGTTGATATTCCGTGGGACGATCTCGCCTTTCCGACCGTCTATTGGGCGCTACATCAATACAGGCAGGTAAAAGATGAAGACAGTTTCGCTCCTTTCTCGAACGCGAGTGGCGAGATGCTGAAAAAATCGTTAGAAATTATGAAGCGCTAGGCGCTTTCAAGAAGGATTCTCACTCATGAAAAAATTGATGAAGGCGGTTGTTCTTGGCGTCGCCTGCAGTCTTGCTCTAGTCGCGCCCCTGCAGGCAGGATTACTAGACCAGTTGCAGAAAACGATTACTGATACGACATCTTCCGCGACAGGACGTTCGAGTAGTTCCACGACGAGTAATCTCTCTGTAGATCAAATCACGAAAGGACTGAAAGAAGCGCTGAAGGTCGGGACGGAAACGGTGGTCGGGCAAATTGGGGCCGTAGATGGCTACAATGCGGATCCGGCCATTCATATTCCGCTCCCTGAAAAAATGCAGCAGGCCCAGGCGCTCTTGAAGAAATTTGGCCTTTCCGGCATGGCGGACGAGGTCGAGGAACGGCTGAACCGCGGGGCGGAAGCAGCCGCACCCAAAACCAGGGAGATAATCTGGACGGCCATTTCCGAAATGAAAGTCGAGGATGCGAAGAAAATTTACAACGGTCCAGATGATGCGGCGACGCAATATTTCCGCAACGTCTCGACGGCCGAACTAACGGAAACCGTTCGCCCGGTCATGGAACAATCGCTAAAGGATGTCGGCGCGATTTCCGTCTATGATAGCCTGATTGAACAATATAAAAACTATCCTATGGTTCCGGATATCAAAACCAACCTGACGGATTATGCGACCGGGATGGCGCTCGACGGGCTCTTCCATTACCTTGCCATTCAGGAAGCCGCGATCCGTAAAGACCCTGTCAAACAGACAACGGAAATTCTAAAGACTGTATTCGGAAATTAAATGGCGGTCTGCTCGAGAAAATTTTTTATCAGCTTATCGTAGCGGGGCATGGATTTGTAGTTTTGCATGGCTTCATCCATGGTTTCCAGCCCGTGAAGAAGACGGGCGGCCCGTATCCTGTCGCTCGCAACTTCCTCCAGAGTATTGTTGAAAATACGGATGGTGAACAGAATGTCCGTTTCATTGGCAAGCCGTTGCAATGTTTGCCGTTCGACCCGAAAGAAGATTTTCTCCGAAACTGTTTCCGCCGTGACCGTTTGGTCTATCGGCCGTCCGCTACGCCACCAGCCAGGCTGAAACAGGGCGGCGCTGTCGTATAGGCCCCAGTTAAAGCGCTCAACTTTCTTCCCCGGCTTCAGATTGCGGAAAAAGCGGTCAATCGGCGCGCCCATGCGGTCGTTTAATCCTGGAACCGGTTGATGAATACGGCGTATGATCTTGCCGACTTTATCAATAAGGTTCCAGCCCGTTGGAAAACACAGGCATGCCGCCGCCAACGCATACCCCTCCTCTTCTTCACGCATGAGGACGAGATCTTCCTGCACAAGGGACGCCGCGCCTACAAGTGGGCTTTCATCCTGCCGGAAATCATCAGGGGAGCAGATTTCAGGATAATATCTTTCGAATTCCGCGAGGACGAGATCAAGTATTTCCTGTTGCGCCGCGCGGGTTCCCTCCGTTTCAGCGAAGACCGTCGTCCGCTGGCTTCTCAACAGTAATTGCTTCTCTTCAAGATCTTTTTCGTAATTTTCATCGACATCCAGCCAGGATCGATCTCTCAGGGCCTGCAATCCCATACTGAGGCGAAAATCGGTGCCGTCGAGAGGAAAATAGCGCAGGCTCATGTGTCGGGATTTGGTTTCTTGCGGGCGCTATGCCGCGTGATCAACGGCACTTGTGCAATAAAAAACAGGAATGTCGCGGCGGTAAAGCCAAAGACCTTGATATTAACCCATATTTCCGTCGAGACATTTCGCCAAACCGCTTCGTTTGCAATGGCCATCAACAGGAAAAACAAGGCGAGGCGCACCGTTAATTTTTTCCATCCCGCATCATCAAGGTTCCAGAAATTATCGAACAACAATTTGACGTATGATTTACCCAGCAAAAGTCCGGCGAACAAAATGAACGCAAAGATACTGTAGATGATGGTGGGCTTCATCTTAATAAAGGCTTCGTCCTTTAGATACAGCGTGAGACCGCCAAAGACGATAACAACGACTGCCGTGACGAGAGGCATTGTCGGTAGTGTCCGTGTGTAATAGTAGGAAACGCCAAGGGCGATAATGGTTGTGATCATGATCGCGCCGGTCGCGACGAACAGACCGCCAAAATAATAGGCAGAGAAGAAAACCAGGATCGGACCGAGTTCGGTCGCGGGTTTCAACCCCTTTGGCATTGGGCGTGCCGCCATGCTTGTTATGTCTCCTTGTTAGCTATTACCGACGCCTGACAGGGCGCGGGCAAAATCCTTTGCGGCGAAAGGTT
>JAIOYL010000057.1 GCA_021741195.1 Sneathiella sp.
CGGGAAGCAAAGCGCGATCGCCGGCAGGATAATATGGTGGAGCGATTCCCAGAAAAACGCGAAGCGGAAATTCAGCAGGGCGTCAATCGTGTAAAGTCCCGTGATCATGGCGGGCGGCTCCGTCATCAGGTCGATCCGGCCGCCAAGCGGAAGCCAGCCAAGCTGCAGGCCGAAATAGAGCTGCAGCATCAGCGCCAGCCAGAACATCGGCAACCCGACGCCGGAGGAACTCAATACGCGGATGACATTATCTATCCAGCTGTTCTGATTAACGGCGGAAATCACGCCCAGAGGTATGCCAATCACAATGGCGATCAGGACGGAATAGAGCACCAGCTCGAATGTCGCCGGGAAATAGGCAACGATATCATCGAATACGGCATGGGTCGTATGGATGGATGTACCGAAATCACCCCGGAGAATACCCCCCGCATAGGTAATGAACTGTATATAAACGGGCTTGTCGAAGCCGCGTTCCTTCCGGATCTGGTCAATCATTTCCGTGCTGGCGTCAGGGCCTGCGGCGAGCGCCGCCGGATCGCCCGGCGTGACGTGGGAGATCAGAAAGGTGATGATCAACAGGCCCAGCAGCATCCCGAACATCAGGACTGACCGCTTCACTAACATTTTCAGCATGCCATTTCCTCAGCCAGAAAAAAGACCCGCCGAACCTTTATCCAGATCCGGCGGGTCAGACAGGAAAGTTATTTTCCGATACCCAGGCCGTAATAGTCAACTTCCGTCGTCATCCGGACGGGAGTATAGGAGAAGCCTGTGACGTAATCACGGTATGCAATCAGGCGTTTCCGCATCATTCCGAAGATTTCAGGCTGGTCCTCCACAATCATCTTCTGGATTTCCGCGTAAAGCGGCGCCCGTTCTTCCCAGGTCGGCGCATACCGCGCCTGCTCGATCAACTCCGCGACTTTCTTGTTGTCGTAGAAGCTTGAGCCGTAATATTTGCCCCATGATACCGGATGATACTGGTAGGCAACCGCATCCGGATCGATCGAGACCGGTGTTGCGAAGATGGCGGAAATATCAGGCGAGGTTTCAACTTTGGAACCGCGCGCGACGATGTTCGGCCAGGTCAACGGCACCATTTTCACGCCGATATTCAGTTTTTTGAGATTGTCGATCAGTACAAGGCCCATCAACCGTTCGATCTCAAGACCCTGAACATAGACATATTCCAGATCGATACCGCCGTCAGGCCATTGCGATTTCGCCAGATATTCCTTGGCTTTCGCGAGATCCTGGCGGGGAATGCCCGGCACGTCAATCTTGCCCTTGATATCATCGGTGAAAGGGCTGGTCTGCAGCACCGCATTGCCGTTGAAAATCGAGATCAGGGCGTCATAGTCAAAGGCATAGGCAACGGCTTTGCGCAGGTTTACGTCCGACATATATTTTCCCTGGGTGTTGAACTTCAGCCCGAAGGAGGTCAACGCCGGCTCCGTCGAGGTCTTGATTCCCGGCGTCTTGGCGACCTGGTCAAACTCGTCCGGAGACAGGTCAAGCGCGATATCGGCTTCGCCGCGGATCAGGGCGGCGCGCTGGGCGGCGGATTCACGGATCAGCTTATAGACAATCCCTGCGACATTGGAGCCGCCATCGCCGTTCCAGTAATCCTTTACCCGCTCGACTTCATAAAGCGTGCCTTGCGCGAACCGCTTCAGCTTGTAGGGTCCGCTGCCCGCTTCATGATCGATCATCCATTTCTGCCCCTGATCACCGTCAACCGCGTTGGCTTCCACCTCGGTGGGGTTCATGATGTACCACCAGGGCAGGAAGGAAAGAAACGCCGCATAGGGCTTTTCAAGATTGAACTGCACCGTGTGCTCGTCGACGGCGACAATGCCTTCCGGTTTCAGGAAGTCCGCGAGCATCCAGGCGGGACCCTTGTTAAGGTTCAGGGTCCGGGTGAAGGAATATTTGATCGTTTCGGCCGTGACCGGATCACCATTATGGAACTTGGCGTTGTCAACCAGGTGAAATACCCAGGTCTTGCCGTCATCGCTTTTTTCCCAGCTCTTGGCGAGCCAGGGCTTCACTTCGGGCGGATTACCCTCATATTTTACGAGTCCGTCATAGAGCGCCTGCTGCAAGGTGCGGATCGAGGCATTATACTTGATGCTGGGGTCCAGCGTATCGACCGGCTGGCGGCCCGCGATAACGAGAATTTTCTCGCCGTTCACCCTTTCAAAGGCGGCGGCCTGATCCAAAGACACGCCGAGGCTGGCCGTTGCGATGCCGGCAACGGCGCAGGCCCTGACCAGCCTTCCGAAACTACGTCTGCTTATATGCTTCATTTTTATTTCCTCCTGTTAACTGATTAATGAAATGACTAATCTTCATTTCGCAAAAGGGGATTCACGCGCTTAATTCTCACGACAAGCTTTTCGTCACATGTTTCATGAACAGCTGGCGGACGGTTGTTGTCCTCACACCGGCCGCCTCCCTGACCTTCCCGGCCATCGCCGCGTCATATCCCATGCAATTCATGATGATCACGTCAGTATTTTTCAAGGCCGTTCCCGCCGTCTCGAACTCGTTGGCACCGTAAGGCGAAGCCGAGGCGTAGGCCGCCTGACCCGGTTCGGAAAAATAGGATTTCATCTTGTCAATCTGGCGCGCATGCGGCGAAATCAAACCGATTTTTTCGCCGGCGGCGACGAGTTCCCCGATCTCCGTCTGCAGCGCTTCATAGGGAAAATAGATTGGAAGCGAATGGGAAACGCCTTGCAAGTGACCGGAACAAAGCATCAGGATCGCATCGAACTTTGCCGGATCTATCCGCTTGAACAGGGCGTCCAGCCGCTCCTCGATTTTCGCTTCCGAACAGACAATCTCGGTCCCGTCCCTGAGACGGCTGACGAGGCAGGGCTCGTCACCTTCCGGCGCCATTGCCGCCAGCTCTGCTGGCGTCAAACCATCAAGCGCACCGAATTCCGTAATTTCGAACGAGGCATCAATCGTTCCCATCATATCCGGAACGATGTCGACACGCGGCGCCTGGCCGATCGTCACCAGCGCCAGCCTTTTGCCGCTTCCCTTTTTCATGTCCATTGACTTGCCCATACATTTTCCAGAAACTTGCCTGCACCACGGTTTGAAGTTTGAACGTTGTTACAGATTCATGAAATACGTAAGAGCCCTTACACCTCCCTCAAGGCATGTATCCGGCGCTTTGGCGCGTATTAAAGGTTTGGAATTACTTGGGAATTAGGATGGCGCGACTACCCCGGATTGCATTTGTCACCATCGGCCAGTCGCCGCGGCCCGACATCGTGCCGCATCTGGTCCGCCAGCTTGACACGCCGATAATCGCCGAGGAATTTGGCGCGCTCGACGATTATGACGAGGGTGGTGATATCGACCATGAACTGCTGACGCCCTCGCCCAACCAGATCACCTTCCATACCCGGTTTCGCAGCGGCCAATACAGGATCGTCAGCGCCGATATCGTCGAAAAGAAGATTGCGGACCTCTGCGACAAGCTGGATACGGAGAATTTCGATTTCATCGTCGTCATCAGCACGGGCCTGCGCAAGGAGATCAGGACAAAGACCCCGCTTCTGAACGCGCAGAAAGTCGTCGAGGCATGGGTGCAGTCGCTCTCGATGGTTGGCTGCCGGGTTGGCATTATCTATTCCGTCGATTTGCAGGGAAATGACAATATCTTCACCCACGGGTCCGCCATTCGCCAGTCCGTGAGCTATACCCTGCCCGGTCCCAGCGGCGATATCGACGAGATTTCCCGGAATTTGAAGAATTGCGATTTTATCGTCATGTATTCCATGGCTTATTCGGCGGAAACCGCGAGAAAGGTGAGCGCCCAGACCGGCAAGCCCGTGGTGACGGCGCGCCGGATCCTGGCGAGCACGCTGCGCATGCAGCTCAATTCGATGACGGATACGCGCCCAAGCAGGCAAAAGGAGCTGGCCATCCGCATGGCGCAGGCCTATCCCGAACTCACGCAGCGCGAGCTGGAAGTGGCGGAAAATGTGGTGGGGGGATTATCGAACAAGGAGATCGCCCGGCGGCTGGATATCAGCCACCGGACCGTCGAGATCCATCGCGGGCGGGTCATGAAGAAGATCGGCGTCTCGACGGTGTCGGGGCTCATCCGTCAGGTCCTGATGCTCTAGCAGGTACGTATTCGCCCTGATAGCCCCGCGTCTCTTTCACAGGTAGTTTTCGGTCATAAGCAAAAAGACGGGCCGGGAATATGCTGAAACAAATCATTGATATCTTTGAAATTCTTGACGCGCCTTACGCGAGCGGCGCCGACATTCAGGCCTATCTGGAGGAGACGGGGCAGTCCCGCAGTGAGGTCAATCGCGTGAGTTCCGGCAAGGGCGCCACCGATTTTATCAGGGTAATAATTGAAGGCACCAACGGCAGGAGTGCAGGCGGCGATGCCCCGACACTGGGCATTATCGGCCGGCTCGGCGGCCTTGGTGCGCGGCCCGAGCGGATCGGCTTTGTCTCTGACGGCGACGGGGCGCTTGCCGTGCTGGCCGCCGCCGCGAAGCTCGCCAAAATGAACCGGCTCGGCGACAGGCTTAAAGGCGACGTGATCATCACCACTCATATCTGCCCGGACGCGCCGACTCGGCCTCATAAGCCGGTGCCGTTCATGGATTCGCCTATACCCATGCCGGTCAAGAACAAATGGGAAGTCTTGCCCGAAATGGCCGCGATCCTGTCCGTGGATACCACCAAGGGCAACAAGATTATCAACCATCGCGGCTTCGCGATCTCGCCGACGGCAAAGGAAGGATATCTGCTGAAAACCAGTAATGACCTGCTCGATATCATGTCGGAAGTCACGGGGCGGCATCCAGAGGTTTTCGCCCTCGCCCAGCAGGACATCACCCCCTATGGCAACGGCCTCTATCATCTCAACAGCATCATGCAGCCCTCGACCGCGACGGCCGCCCCCGTCGTCGGTGTCGCCATCACGACGGAAACAACCGTCGCCGGCTGCGCCACAGGGGCCACGCATCCGATGGATGTTGAAATGGCGGCGCGGTTCACGGTGGAGGTCGCCAAGGCCTTTACCGCCGGGGATTGCGCCTTTTATGACGCCGCGGAATTCGCGGAAATAAAGCGCCTCTACGGCAAGCTCGATCATTTCCAGACGGAAGGCAGGGAGGGGACCTAATCCGCGCCGTTCCTGCCCGAAATCCCGCGATATCGCCGCTTGACACTCCGGCGCGAAAGCCTTACAACGCCTAGGATTTCAGCGGCATACCACGTGATCAGGGGCCTGGTGGCGGAGTGGTGACGCAGCGGATTGCAAATCCGTCCACACCGGTTCGATTCCGGTCCAGGCCTCCATCCCCTGCCCGCTTTTTTCTCCAGAATATCGTCACAACCGCAACGCTTCCCGCGTCCTGCGCATAGCCGTCGCCCTATTGAGGCCAGCGGCGCTGCCCCGTCATGCAATGCAGGAGACATCAATGTATATTTTGATCGGAATTTTACTGCCCTGGCTTTTGTTCTTCATGCTCGGTCGCACCACGGCGGGAATCATCTGCCTGATCCTGCAGCTGACGGTGCTGGGCTGGCTGCCCGCCGCCATCTGGGCGCTCTATACGCTTCATTCGTCCCGGCCCGGTGACCATGAGCCGAAAGCGGACAAGCCCGGAAAATAAGGCTGCGCGGCCGCGCAGGATCGAGCCGATTGCCAAGCTTTGCAAGGTTGGGTAAGCTTGCCCCTGTTATTTACAATGGGGGTGGCCATTATGAGACTGATTATCGCGATTATCCTGCCGTTCTTGCTTTTCTTCACCATCGGCAAGCCGTTCCAGGGCATTATCTGCCTGATCCTGCAGATCACGCTGATCGGCTGGATCCCGGCGGCGATCTGGGCGGTTTATGCGCTAAGCCAGTATAATACGGACAAGAAAATAGCGGCTGTTCACGGCGGAGACTAGGCGGAGGCGACTTTTCGCGCGAAAAGTCCAAGATTTTTGGCGAAATGGCAAATCAAGGCTTGGCAGACAAAGGCGCAATTGCTATAAGCCGCCATCCCGATTTGCGTCGGGCGCTGATCCCCGATAGCTCAGTTGGTAGAGCAGCTGACTGTTAATCAGCTTGTCACAGGTTCGAGTCCTGTTCGGGGAGCCAATTCAGGAAAGCCTCTGGAGTGATCTCCGGAGGCTTTTTTTGTGGCCTCGTCCGGTGATATGCATCCGTGAATTGACAGCAGCGCGGGCTTATGCTTCGTTGCATTCAACCCTTTCCGGCGAGGAACTGTTATGAAAAAGCTGATCCCTGTTTTTGCTTTCCTTTTTCTCGCCGCCTGCACGATCGAGGAGCCCCCGATCAACTATAATGACCTCAATCAGGGGGACAAGACGGCGAGCTGCCAGGATTTACAGGAGGAATACGCGGCCAATACGGACCGGGCGTCGGCTCTCTATGGCGGGAACAAGGCGGGATACGGCAAGGCCAACGACCTGATTGACCGCAATATCTCCGTCCAGGAACTGGCTGAGCGAAAAGGTTGCGACACGGTACTCTGGCCGGACCAGCCGAGAAAGCAATATTAGGACGCCATTTCCGGAGAGCACGGCAGGCGGTTAACGACAAAAAGGGGAGGCCCTCGAAAAGGCCTCCCTTTTTATTGCTATGCATCACCTTCTTTCGCGAGCGCCCTGTCGATGGCGGCGCGAAGATCGCCGCCCTCCTGACGGATATGATCGAGGATGCTGTCGACCTCGGCCTGGCTGAGTTCGCCCTTCTGCGCCCTGAGTGCCGCATTCACAAGCCATGCGCCGCCCTCAAGCAGCGCGAGGAGGGAAGCAGTGGTGATTTCCATGGCTCAGCCTCCTCTCGATGCCGCTGCCTCGGCGGCAAGGCGGGCATCGAGCAGGACCACCGATTGCGCCGCCAGCTTTGAGAGCGCGGACGCGTAATCGGTCGAGGCAAGGCAGGTCTCCTCAACGATGAGCGAGGAGGCGCGTATATTCTGCAGCTTCTCCCGATCCTTAATCGTGCCGTCGATGACGAAGTTCCGGACGATGCCCATGGTCGTCGCCAGCCCGTCGCAGGTAAGCAGGAGCTGGTCGCGCTCGGAGAGCTGTGCGAACGGGCCTGCGCAGGCTGTGACCATTAGCAGCAGCGCCGCGGCGAAAATCCTCCTCATTTCGAAGCCTCCGTGGTGATCGCCGCGCGGATGGTCATGGCGGTGAGCGCGGCGAAGACCGCCTCGATCATGTCCTTAAGCGCGATTTCGTCGAGAGCATAGCTTCCCACCGCCGCAACAATCGCAAGGAACGCGGTGACATAGGTTTTCTTTCCCTTCAAATATTCCTTCATATTTCCAGTCCTTCTGTTAGGGGGCGGGCGCATTCGAGGTATTTTTCCACCGTGCCGCGCCCGAGCGCGGTGTTGTAATGGCGCTTCCAGTAGGCCGCCTGTCCGGCGAGGTTGCCCGGGATCGGATCCGGCACGCGCCAGTAATGGATACGGCAGATGGCGGTCGCGAATTTAAGGTTCCAGACAAGCTGCGAGACATCGGGCACGCCCTCCCCCGCCAGGCAAAGCCGCAGCCGCCGGAGGAGTACCGGTCGCCGCCCGAGATAGCGGAGAATGTCGTTATAGGTCGCGGGCTCGCACTGATAGAAACCGAGCGCGGGGCCGCCCCTCTGCCTGAGATGGCGAAAGCCGCTCTCGACAAGCCCGGTGCCAAGGATAAGATTCTCGGCATTCGCACCGCCCATCTGAAGCGCGTCCAGCGTCGGGCGCACCACGAGATCGCGCAGATCATCGATGATCATCCCGAAGCTCCTTCAAATTTTTCTGTAAATTTCGCCGTTATTTGCGCGCAAGGACGCGCGCGGCCGCCGGATGTCCGGCAGCAAAACTCCGGCGCGAGGGACGGAGTATCAGTTGGTCGTCAGTCGGATGTCAGGATTACGCCGCCCGGCCGTCCTTATGGGCGAGCAGCAGTGCGTAGGCCATGTCATGGATCGGGCTTGCAAGGCCGAGCTTTTTGCTTTCGCGGCAGAGCCAGCCGATATTCTCAAGCTCCAGCGGCTTGCCCCGCTCCAGATCCTCCAGCATCGACGCCTTGGTGCCCGGATTGGCGTTCTTCAGGACAAAATGCACCTGCTTTTCCGCGATGCTGTCGGGCACATCGGCGCCTTTCGCCCGGCCGAGCGCACAGACCTCCTTCATCGCGCGGAGGAAAAGATCCTGCATTTCCGGCGTCCCGATCCAGCCGCCGACAGGCAGCCGGGTCAGGCAGCCGATGGCGTGAAAGGGCGCGAGCACCACATATTTCGTCCAGATTTCCGTCATCGGTTCCTTGAGCGCCACGGCCTCGGTTCCCTGTTTTTTAAGCGCCGCCGCAAGCTCCTCATGGAGCGCCGTATCGCGCGGGTGAAGTGGCCCGAAGACCGTGCGAGTGACATTACCGGTGCGTAAAATCTGTCCCGGCGCCTCGACCACCGCCGGAACATAGGTGATGCCGGGTGAAATCTGATCCGCATTATATTTGGCGGCAAGCCGCTCGATCCCGTAAAGCCCGTTCTGCAAGCTGATAATCTCGGTTTTGGGACCGACCATCGGCTGCATATCATTCGCCGCCTGATCGGTATCCTGCCCCTTCACGGTGAAGAGAATCACGTCGCAAATCCCGAGCTCCGCCGGACTATCGGAGACAGCGGCAAATTTGACCGTGAGCGGGCCGTTTTCCGAGGTGATCGTGAGGCCATTTTCCGCGAGCGCATCACGGTTAAGCCTTCGCGCCAGCACCACAACACTGTATCCCGCCTCTACCAGTTGGGCCGCAAAATATCCACCGATCGCCCCGGCGCCGACAATTCCTATTTTCAACGTCATATTCCCTTATTTTTATTTTTCTATTTTGCGGCGACGGGCAAGGCTGCCGGCAGGCCAAAGTTTCTCCATATCGTAATACACCCGGAACGCAGGGACATTCTCCGGCAGGGTCACCCAGGGCAGTTTGGAGCGCGTGAAGATATGCACATCCGGCGGCAGGAGCGATGGTTCATCCAGCGTGCCGACGCGCAAGAACCGCATCCCCGGGCGGTGTCCGTAATCACTCCAGAGCGCCGTCTGGCAGCGCGTGCAATGATAGATGTCATGGGGGCCGCCGCTGTTGGTCGGCACGGAAATCTCCTGCAGCTCACCGCCGAGCAGCCGGATTCGGTCGGTTTCGATCAAGGCATTGATGACGAAGGCGCTCCCCGAATGGGTCTGGCATTCGCGGCAATGGCAGCAATGCACGAACATCGGTGGAACCTGCATTTCATACTGCACATCGCCGCAGGCGCATCCACCTGCAATCCCTTCGCTCATTATCATCCTCCGTCCTCGATATGGTGACGGTAGGAAAATTGGCTGCGCGCCGCAAGCCTCAAAAAAATTATTCGGCTTGGCCGGCCTCGAGACCAATGGCATCGCGAAACAGAATAGCCACAAAGGAGACAAAGACCGCCATGATGAACGGCATGATCACAAAGGAGGAAACCAGATAAAACAGGATGCCCGCCATATCGGGCCGCTTCAGGAGCATCATCAACAGAAATGGCATGTATATAAGCGCGTAGAGCCCGGCAACAGCGACCAGCGCCAGCAACAGCGTGCCCACCAGCGGCAGGAACATCTCGAAAATCCGCTCCGCGAACCGGGCCGGCGCCAAGGGCTGATCGAGCGCGATGGCCGGAAAGACGAACATCAGCGGCAGGAACGACAGCAGCAGGACAATAATAAACAGGATGATCGTGGAATTGGAACTTGCCCCGCCGCTGGCAACGAAGGTCCGTGCAAGGATATAGGTTACAATCACATAGGCCAGCATGGCACCGGCAAACTTGATCTCCCGGAGCCCGAATTGAAGCCCGAAACTACTGCTTTCCCGCTCCCGGCTCAAAATCGTGTAGCGATGCCAATAGACGGCGAAAATCGCGTAGAGCAGTTCATTGAATACCATGCGGAAATATTCCGCCGACGCGAGGATATTGGTCTCCAGCCAGGCGATCAGAGCCGTGAGCAGCACAACAGGCACGGCCCGGAGCAAGCAGGGCCAGCGATGAACGACTACAAATCTGAACGCCTCCAGCAAACAGGCCGTAGGCTTGACATCCCGGATCATCTCCATGCCGCCGACGATAAAGTGAAGATGCTAAACATTTCTTAATTACACGGCAGCTCTTCAAGGGCAAAAAAAAGCGGCCCGCCCATCGGACAGCCGCCAAGTAAATCCCAGGGTCAGGACCCTGGGTTAGCCAGTGATTATTTTTCCTGAACCGGTCTTTTTTTGCGGTGCCGCCCGAGGTAGCCAATTCCGAGGAGCGCAGCGCCAAACAGCGGCCAGGCGACCGGCAACGGCACTTCGGAATATTTGTCCGGATTCTTCCGGTCAGTTACCGCCTGATTCGCCTTTGGCGGGAACAACGTCTCTTCTGACGCCGGGTTAAACAGCCAGGCCATCAGGCCATCCAATCCCGAGCGCTCGCCCACCCCGGTTTGCTCCGGGCATAAAATCCGCTGATCCACGGACAAAGGCTTCGTGCAATCGATCGGCGGCGTTGCCGCCGCAGCCTGGCCGAAAGCGCCGAAAACCGCCATTCCGACGACGATTACGGCAAGACCCAAAGCAAAAATGTTGAGTTTAATCTTCAGAGAATTGACAGGCATCGGCCTTCTCCATCTAAAATTAACTCGATACATAATTTGAACTTTTGAAAAGCGACTGCGCAGACAATGACAGCAGGAAATTTAGTTAATGATTATGTATGTATTTTACTAAATTTTTGCCCGAAATCCAGAAATTTCTGGAGTAAAGTTAATGTAATTCAACAAAAAGCCCAATTTATCCCTCAAACTGGCGAGCGGACAACCATGACCGTAACGGGAAATGATGACAGCGGCATGACAATCCAATTGAGGCAGGCGGAAATTTTGATATTCTGGGGTCATGGAACAGTTCCTCCCGCTTGTCCTTGTCACCCTTGCCCTGGTGGCGATACCGGGGCCCAACGTGGCGTTGACAGTTGCCAATTCCCTCCGCTACGGAACCGCTTACGGTCTCTGGACGGTGGCCGGCACTACAGCAGGCGTTGGCCTGCAGCTGCTGCTGGTGGTGTTCGGTATTGCTGCGCTTCTGCAACTTGCCGCAGATATCCTCACCTGGCTGAAATGGGCCGGTGTTTTTTATCTCCTTTATCTCGGCGTTCAGAGCTGGCGGACGCCGCCGGAGGACCTTTCCGCCATCGAGGCGGCACGGATCCCGGTGGCAACATTGTTCCGCCGTGGCCTGCTTGTCGCCATCCTTAACCCGAAGACCCTGATTTTCAACGCGGCGCTGCTGCCGCAATTTGTCGCGCCCGGTGGAAATTACCTGGCGAAGCTCGTTATTGTCGCGCTGGTTTTCCTGACAGTGCTCACCCTTGGCGATGCCCTCTGGGCGGTTTTCGCAGGGGCGCTGCGGCCGTTGATGATCCGGTTCCAGCGCCTGCGCAACCGGATCACCGCTGTGTTTCTCGTTGCCGCTGGCCTCGGCCTTGCACTTGCCGGGCGCAAATAGGCCACAAGGCCCTTATTTTCTATTAATCACCGCCGGACAGGTATAGGGGGGTTTCATCATCCAGAAATCCTCGGCTGCCACGGCGGCGATCACTGAAATCAAGCGTGCGGCGGTCACCCTCGTCATAGCTGCCGTCGTCCTGCATTCCCTCATCCGATGCCCCGGCCAAGCGTTGCGACGAGGCCGTATCGCGCCAGATACAGCCCTGCAGGATTTCATGGGCCGGAAAATTATCGTTGGCCTCCTCCTCCTCGCCGGAATAGTGAAGATAGGCGGTCTCGGCGCTCTCCTCAATCAGCGCGTCGGCGTCAAAATCAGCCAGGTCATTCTGTTGGTCTCTTTGATGCAGGTTCATTTTTCTCTCCCTTCTGGTCGGTCCTTGTTGAATGAATATTTTCCGGCCTTTCGCATCCGGATGCCGGAAAGATAGGCGCTCATGGAATGGCCAAAGGCCGGCAGGCGAACCGTTTGGCCGATATGGACATATTGTTCCTTGGCCGGTGGCATACTGCCCTGGACAAGCCCGGAAAAAGGCAGCCGCGCGAGAAAATCGCAGCGGTTGACATAGCGCGTCACCCGTATCGCCCTCGAATAGCCCTCGGCAAACTCCGCATTGCCGATCCGCGGGCTGGCGAAGCTGTACACGCGCTTCGCGTCCAGCAGGGCGGCAGCCAGCGTGGCCATGGCCCCGCCCATCGAATGACCGGTGAGGATGAGGACATCACGCCCCTTGATCTCTCGCTTGATCGCGGCGATGACCTGCCACAGCGCCTGGTAATAGCCTTGATGCACGAGGCCCACCCCGCCTGCCCAGGGAATGAGATCGGTCGAAAGGTTGCTGCGGTAGCTCTTCTTCTCCCGCCCCCGCAGCGCCGTGCCGCGAAAGGCGACGACGGTGACATCATGCCTCCGTCCGATCCAGGCGAAATGGCCGCCGTTCCCGATCCCCGTATAGCTGTAGCCAAGCCGCCCCGCCCTTTCCGCTCCCCTCGGGTCATAGGCGATTTTCGCGCAGAGTGCCGCCTCAAACGGTGTCATTGATCGTCAGCATTCCGGTTATGACCGACATTCCCGGCGATCAGGTTGAGCCAGTGAAACAGCCGGTCGAGGACTTCGCTCTCCCAGCGCGTCGGCGTTGCCGCCGTGATCACCGTCGCCAATGTGACCAGATATGCCAGCGACTCGAACGCCATGCCTGCCGTGGCGGCAATCGCACCCGGTTGTAAGAACGCAGTCAAATTCCCCTCCTGTGCGTTATAGATTGAACGGCCTGAAAGTCTGGCCGACCCAGGCGGCAAATGTGGTTAACGCCGCGACGAGGCTTCCTGTGATGCCGATGACCTTCAACGCACCGCGGCCCATGCTGACCTGCTGCGCGAGGCTTTTGACGTCATCGCGCAGCTCCACCATATCCAGATGCAGATTCTCGATGCGCGCCCGCATGGCGCCGATTTCCTGTTCCAGCCTGTCCATGTCACTCTCCTGATATTTCGCGGTTCCGACGGTAGCCCGCCGGTTGTTGCCGGGATTGTTTCCGGATCGCATTCAATGCGTTCCAGTATTCCCCCGCCGCTTTAAGGCAGGCGCGGCCTGTCACGTCAGTTTCCGTCAGGGTCCAGCTCTGAAAAGAGCGGCTTGCGAACACCTCGGTCAGCAGGCCCCTGTTATCAAGGCCCTGCGCGATCAGGCTTTCACCGAAATGCTCGGCGAGATAGACGGCGAGCTCGCTTCTGGGCAGGCAGAACGGGTCGGCAAGCGCGGGCGCGGATGTAAAAAGGGCGGCCCCGAGGACCGCCCGCTGCACAACGGATTTCATGATCATTCCCCTCCTTTCAAGATCTATTCGATGGCCTGGATGCTGAACCAGGTCGAGGCATGGCTTTCGATGTCGCGGCTGGCGCCGCTGTCCTGCCAGGCGATCATCTCGAAATAATCGCCGGGCGTGACCGCGAGGACGGGCGAGACGAAGCCCTGGATCGTCCGGCCCGGCTGCGCCCCGATATGCCGGAACGGCCGCCCGTCATAGGTGGCGGAGCCGTTCTTCTCGACAAGGATTTCCCGCGCGCCGCTCGTATTGCTGTCCCAGCGGACCTGCCCGCTCACGATCACCTTCGAAACCCCGCCCGGCACGGTGAGGCGGCTGTTGTTCACCGAATTGTCGTGAAAGCCGCCGGTGTCATAGCTTTCGCTGTTCCAGCCGAGCGCCATGTTCGAGCTGTTGGCGACGCTCTGGTTCGCGCTTTTCGTGACCAGCGCGCCGGAATGGCTACCCGCCCCGCCTCCGCCCCCCGCCGATGTGCTGTCGGTAAGGCCAAGGACATCCGTTCCGTCGCAATAGAAAAGCCGCGTCTCACCGTCCAGCACCTGCCCCGCCGCGCCCGACGCCGTTTTGACCGTCGCCGTCTCGCCGCTTCCGTTGGTGACCATGAAGGGCCGCTTGATGGCCGGAACGATGAAATTGAACGCGGCCGCGGGCGATCCACCAATCATGTGATGCCAGGCCGTGCGGAATTCGGCATCCGTCAGCGTCACATCGCCCGAGCTCGGGTCATGGCCCGCGAGCTCATCACAGAGCGCCGATTCCAGCTTCGCATCCGCATCGTTGGAGGTGACATAGGCGAGCGCCTGGCTTTCGGCGATCTGCGGTAAATCAAGTTCTGACATGCTAGATTATCTCCGTTGCCGGAAATCCCCGGCCAATGGTTTGTGAGAGTTGATAGAGCGTGAGGCCAAGTTCCGGCACCTCGCTTTCCGAGGCGGCAAAATCGGCGTTGAATTCGCTTACCGGATAAATATATTCCGTGGCATCGTAGACAAATTTCGAGACGCTCGCCCCGCCATGGGTGAAGACGAGCTCATAGCGTTCGGAGGCTTCGGAAAGCGGAACGATCCCGCTCAAAGAACCGCCGCCGACGCGGGTGCGGCGCTGCCAGGAGAGCGCCAGATCGCCGCTGATGCGCGTGCCCGCGATCTGCACGGGGGCATAAGGCATCAGGTCCTTGCCGGTGAGCGCCTTGATGGTCGCCGGTACTTCCTCGATCAGGCGGCCCGCCCCGACCGCCTTCCAGAAGCGCGGGACGTTGAGATCGCCGAGCGCGGAAAAGCCACCGCCGATATCGCCGGGCCGGAGCAGGATCGCCCGCTCGCCGACCTTGTGGCCGCTTATCGCGCCTTCCGTCCCGCGCCGCCCGCGGATAAAGGTCGAGAGGCGGTAACTGCCGTCCGCGTTAAGCGAGACATCGGCGAACTGCACAATCTCGTCGCCGATCAGAAGCGCGTTGCCGCCGTTCAGGAGCTCCGCTTCCGTAATGCTCTCGAGTTCATCGCCACCGCTAATGAAGCGGATATCAATGGTAGAGACAGTGTCGGTCTGCCACGGCGTCGCTGTATTGGCGAGTGCGGCGAGCGTCACGCCCCAGACAACCTCATTCGCGATGCTCCCTTCCAGCTCAAAGCCCTGCTCCTCAAAGGCGGAATAAAGCGCGCCGCCGGACCAGCCGGACTGGTACCCGTCCATGGCGAAATAAAAGCGGCTGCCTGTTCCCGCCGTTGCGTCCTGGTCACGCAACAGCGGCAAATCGAGCAGGAACAGCTCGGCGTATGAACCCCGCCGGATCAGCACCTGCTCATAACCGGAACCTGCATCACTCGTGAGGCTTGAGGAATAGGCGAGCGGCGAGAGTGTCACCGCTTCCGCCTCCAGCGTCATATCGGCGCCGAAATGCGACTGCATCAGCCGCGCCGAGGCCGCGCCGCTGTTCAAACTCACCGTCACCACATCGGCGGGATCGAGGGCGAGAAATTTAAGCGGCAGTGAGACGCCGAGCGTCTGCCGCTCCGCCCAGGCCGCATAAAGGGTCTTCGCCGCCGCCTGCCGCGCCTGATCGGCGGAAAGCGCCATGGGAAGATCGCGGGCAAGCTGGTTGCGGCCGAACATGGTGGCGACGGGCCGGAAGCTCCGCTTTTCCATCTGCGTTCCCACCTGATAGCCCGCGTCAGCGGCGAGATAGGAAAGCGAGATCCTTTCGGGCAGCTCGCTTTCCTGCAACCGGCGCAGATCGGGCGGCGCCAGCATGTCCGAAACTTCAATGACAATCCCGCTATCCCCGCTGTTACGCGGGATGAACATCAGCTTGTAACCACTTTCCACAGCGTCGAAAAATACATACTGACTGAGTGGCGTCAGCGCATCGGCGACGGACATCGGCCGGTTCACCACATAGCCCGGAATCTCCGCATCGAGCGAAGCGACATCGATATCGTAAGACGTCAATCCGGCGCGACTGCAAAGATCGGTCACAATGGCGGCGAGATCGGCGCTCGACCCGTCCTCTCGGCGAAGGAACAAGCGTTTCACGCCAAAGCTGGAATTAAAGGCGATCAGGCTGTCACTGGCCGCATCATAAATGCCGTTGACGGACGCACTGACGCCCGTGAAATTATAAAGATCGGCGCGCTCCAGCTCCTCGAGCGTCTCGGCGCTCAAGTAAACCGCATAACGCCCGGAACTCACGAACACCAGTTCCGAGCCGTTATTGGTACTTACAAGCGAGAGATCGCCGCTTAAGTCGCTGACATCGCGCGAAACCGTGATCGCGTGGCTCGCCATCGACCATTTGAAAATCCGGTAGTCGTTCTGGAAGACCAGCTCGTCCGATGCCGGCAGATAGCCGGCCATCCGGGTAATGGTGTTGGTCTCGCTGCCCGTGCCGCCAAGCGGGGTAAGGTCAGTTGCCGGGATCGTGAAAATCTCGCTCATCACAGAATAATCCGTGGCATCGACGCCCTGGCTGCTGAAAACGGAGACGCGGACAATCTCAAGATCGCTCACTTGCGGCCCCGTTGCCCAACCGGACATCGCAACCCAGGCGACCTCGCTTTCATCCGTGAGAGCACCGGTGCAGACGCGCGAGGAAGTCGCAATGGTCTCCACCACCTCCAGTGCCTCATCGAAGACCACCACCTGATAACTCTGCTGCGAGCCCGCCACCTGGAACTGCGCCCCGGTGAGCGGATGGATGACATCGGTGGAAAAAGTCACCGCGCCGACGCCGCTCGGCAGCTCCACAGAATCGAGTAAAACCAGCGCCTCACCATCGACCCGATGGATCTTCCGCCCGGCCAGCAAAGCCGCCCCCGTCCCGATCCAGAAGACGCCCTTGCGATCGCGCGAGAAGCCTTGGGCGGCATCGAGGAGGCGCGGGAATTCCGTTTCAATCTCGGCGGAGGCAAGCTGCTCAAGCGTCTCGGTGTCAATTTTCCGCACCGTATCGACGCCGCCGATGACCTCGTAGCTGAAGGCAAGACCGCGATCCGCATCATAGGCGAAGGAGCTTGCATTCACAGAAGAAATCGTGCTGTCGGTCAGCGGCCAGGCACCGAGCCCTTCGGTGGTCACCAGCACCTCGATATTGGGAATGCGGTTGCCGTAAGCCGCCAGCGGCAAATCATCGAAAACGAGATAGCAAAGCCCGCGATAGGCAGGAACATCGCCTTCCCCCTCGACCGCTTCGATAATACTGTCGGGGAGTTGTGCCTCATCGCCCGTATAGAAGCGAAAGCGGACATCGGCGGCGATCACCTCACCGGCGGCGCTCGCATCATAAATTACCTTGCCGTCCGCCCAGATCTTCAGGAGCGAGGCCACCTCGCCCTCACTGATGGCGACGGCGAAACTGGTGTAATAGGCGTAACCGGTGCTCTGCGCCGCGCCGGTTGAGCCGCCCTTGCCGCCGCCGCCGCTGGTCACCGTCTCGGACCGCAGGTCAGAGGCCCAGATGATATTCCCGCAGAGCCGCATGGTGCCATAGAGGCGCGGGATTGGAGCCCCATAGCTCGCGCCGGTGATTTTAAGGTCGGAAAGACGCGGTCCGGGCGAGGATGCGCTGTCCTCGGGGAACAATACCCGCCCGAGCGTGGTGCCGACCAGCCAACCGGTCCCCGCGCCGACGCCGGTTGCAGAGCCGATGCCCGCTCCGGCAACGCCCAATGCCAAGGTCGCCATTACATCACCTCCGGCAGGGAAAAGACGGCGAAGGGCGCGCCATAGGGGCCAAGCGCCTCCTCGATCACCTGCCGCCGCCGGGCATGGGCATGGATCACGGTCCGGGTCCCGTCGCGCAGGCCCAGAAAGCCGACATGAATGGGAAAAGCGCTTTCCTTAAACACGCCGATATCTCCTGTTTTCCAGTTGGTTACTGATTGTTTCTCAAGTTGATCAC
>JAIOYL010000058.1 GCA_021741195.1 Sneathiella sp.
GCCGCGGAAAATTGAACCCGGCTGGCCGGGCGAGGAACGCTGGATCTGGCTGCGTCTCAAACTGATTGCCGATGTCGGTCTTGTCGGATTGCCGAATGCGGGCAAATCCACATTCCTGAGTGTCACCAGCCGCGCAAAACCGAAAATTGCCGATTATCCGTTCACCACTTTGGTTCCGCAGCTTGGCGTCGCCGCCGTTGGCGACCGCGAGTTTGTGCTCGCGGATATCCCGGGCCTGATCGAAGGCGCCTCTGAAGGCGTTGGGCTTGGTCACCGCTTTCTTGGACATGTTGAACGTTGCCGCGTCCTCCTGCATCTCGTTGATGCAACGGAGGAGGATGTCGTCGGCTCTTATGAAACGATCCGTCATGAGCTTGCCGCCTATGATGAAGGCCTCGCCAAAAAATCCGAGATTGTCGCACTTAATAAAATGGATTCTGTTACCGAAGACGAGCTGAAAGCGAAGGTCAAAGCCCTTGAAAAAGTCTCCGGCAAACCGGTTCATGCGATTTCCGCCGTTATCGGCGAGAATGTTGAACCGCTGCTGTTCGAATTGCTGAAGATCGTCGACGCCGGCAAAAAGGAAGAACGAGAACAGGAAGAAGCGGAACAGAGAACTCTTGCCGGAGAAGAACCGACAACATGGCAACCCTGATCAAAAGATTTACGGGCGCCCATCGCGTTGTCGTTAAGATCGGATCTGCATTGCTGGTTGATGACGCGACCGGCAAGTTGCGGCGCGACTGGCTGACGGCGTTAAGTGAGGATATATCCCGGATGCGCGCCCGTGGTCAGGAAGTCCTGATCGTCTCCAGCGGTTCTATCGCCATGGGCCGCCATGTATTGAAGATGCGGAGTGGTCCCCTTAAACTTGAGGAAAGTCAGGCTGCCGCCGCGGCAGGGCAAATCCAGCTTGCCCACGCCTACCAGGAAATTCTGGCGCTTCAGGATATACAGGTCGCGCAAATCCTGCTGACCCCAGGCGATACGGAGGAACGGCGGCGTTACCTCAATGCCCGCAGCACCATCACCACCCTGCTTTCCCTGGGTGCGGTTCCGGTTGTCAACGAGAACGATACCGTGGCCACGAGTGAAATTCGCTATGGCGACAATGACAGGCTGGCCGCCCGGGTGGCGCAGATGATCAGCGCTGATTGTCTGATATTGCTCAGCGATGTCGACGGCCTCTATGATGCCGACCCCAAAAGCAAGGCCAGCGCGTCGATTATTCCTCAAGTGACGGAGCTCAACGCCGACATCATGGCCATGGCCGGAAAGTCAAAAACGGAAGTCGGCAGTGGCGGCATGGAAACCAAGCTGAAGGCCGCGCAGATCGCCATGGCCGCCGGATGTAATATGTTTATTACGAGCGGCACCGTCATGCATCCATTGCGCGCCCTCGAAGATGGAGCTAACGCCACCTGCTTCGTCGCCCGGGAAACACCCCGCAAAGCGCGGAAAAAATGGATTGCCGCCAGCCTGTCCTCTCGCGGACGGTTGATTGTCGACAAAGGCGCGGAAAAAGCACTCAAATCCGGCAAGAGCCTGCTTCCTGCTGGCGTCATCAAGGTTGACGGCCCATTCGAACGCGGCGACCTGGTGACCGTCGCCAATATTGATGGACAGGAACTCGGCCGGGGCCTGGTCGCCTATTCATCAGAAGACGCAATCTGCATCATCGGCCATAAAAGTGGTGAGATTGCTGAAATTCTCGGCTATTCTGGCCGCGACGAGATGATTCACCGGGACGAGCTTGCGTTAAACTAACACAAAAACCGGATAAAAAGCCATGACAGTGCAATCACAAATCAGCGATAGCAACGACATCGCCAGCATGATGAAAGAATTGGGACGCGGTGCCAAGAAAGCCGCGAAGACGCTGTCCCTTGCTCCAACTGAGGCAAAAAACAAAGCGTTGCGTCAGGCAGCCAAATCCATACGGGATCATGCCTCCGATATCCTCACAGCAAATGCAAAAGATATGGCAGCGGCACAGAGTAAAGGCATCTCGGCCGCTTTGCTCGATCGTCTCGAACTGACGCCCGCGCGCATAGACGCCATGGCGACCGGGCTTGAAGAGATCGCAGGTCTTGAAGATCCCGTCGGCGACATTATTGCCGAATGGGAACGGCCCAATGGCCTGAAAATCGCGCGCGTCCGTGTGCCACTTGGGGTCATCGGCATCATATACGAATCCCGCCCCAACGTGACGGCAGACGCGGGAAGCCTCTGTCTGAAAGCGGGAAATGCCTGCATTTTGCGCGGCGGTTCAGAGAGCTATCATTCCAGCCGCGCCGTCTGGTCATGCCTGCAGGACGGGCTGGTCGAGGCGGGCTTGCCGCGTGAGGCGATCCAGATGATTCCGACGACGGACCGAGCCGCTGTTGGCGAACTCCTGACCATGTCGGACTATGTCGACGTGATTGTGCCACGCGGTGGCCGCAACCTGATTGAAAGGGTGCAGAACGAGAGCCGTATCCCGGTTTTCTCCCATCTCGACGGCCTCGTGCATATATATATCGATAAGGATGCGGACGTGGCCAAGGCCCATGACATTGTCCTCAATTCCAAAATGCGCCGGGTTAGCGTTTGCGGAGCGTTGGAGACCCTTCTTGTCAATCGCGATGTTGCGGCGGTGCAGCTCCCGAAAATTATCGACGACCTGATTGCGAAGGGCTGTGAGATCCGCGGTGACGAGACGGTGCAGAGGCTAGACAGCCGCGTTATTCCGGCAACGGAGGATGACTGGCGCACGGAATATCTCGAGCCCATTCTGTCCATCAAGGTTGTGGACGACCTTCCGGCGGCTATCGACCATATCGAAACCTATGGCTCGCATCATACGGACTGTATTATCACAGAGAACGAGGCGGCCGCGAAAAGTTTCATGGACTCTGTCGATAGCGCCATTGTGCTGCAAAACGCCTCAACCCAGTTTGCAGATGGTGGCGAGTTCGGCATGGGTGCTGAAATCGGCATTTCGACAGGTAAAATGCATGCCCGCGGTCCCGTCGGCGTGGAGCAGCTCACCAGCTTCAAATATGTCGTCAGGGGCTCCGGCCAGACGCGGCCCTAGGAAATTTAATGCGGGCACTCAAAATCGGATTGCTGGGAGGATCTTTTAATCCCGCCCATGAGGGTCACCGCCATATCAGCGTAATGGCGTTGCGGCTTCTTGACCTGGATCAGGTCTGGTGGCTGGTATCCCCGCAAAATCCCTTGAAACCAGAGGCGGGAATGGCTGAGTACGGCGAACGCCTCACCTCCGCCAGATTGGTTGCCCGACACCCGAAAATTAAAGTATCCGATTTCGAACTCAGGATAGGCGAACGCCGGACAGCCAGAACCCTTACCGCCCTCAAAGTGACTTATCCGCAACATCATTTCGTATGGCTTATGGGCGCCGATAATCTTGTTCAACTTCCAAAATGGCAACAGTGGGGAATGATTATGAAACAGGTCCCCGTCGCAGTTTTCAACCGCCCCGGCTATACCTATAAGGCCTTGAACGGAAAGGTTGCTTTTAAATACCGAAAAAGGCGCATCCTTGACAGCCCGTCGGGTAAATCAACGCGCGCGCTTGCGAATATGACGCCCCCTGCCTGGGCATTTATTACACAAACGACCCACAAAATGAGCAGTACCGAGATAAGAAATTATCGTGACACTGCAAGAAAAGCTTGCTCTTGAGTTAAAAAATTCCCAAATTGTAAAAGTAAGGAAGTGAGATGATCACATATTTATTGGAGAATAATTGATCCCTATTATGAAAGCTAAAAAAGCTGTAGTTGCTAAACTCCGCGATCTCGTTGAAGAAACATTGAGCGATGACAAAGCGGAAGACCTTGTCTCCATCGACCTTGCCGGTAAAACCTCCTTCGCAGATTATATGATTATTGCCAATGGCCGCTCCTCTCGTCAGGTCGCCGCAATGGCGGATCATTTGAAAACGCGTATCAAGGAAGCGGGTTTCGGGTCCGTCCGGATAGAAGGACAAACCAGCGGCGACTGGATCCTGGTCGACGCCGGTGACATCATTATTCATTTGTTCCGGCCGGAAGTCAGGAATTTCTATAATCTGGAAAAAATCTGGGCGCCGGACATTCCGATGGAAATGATCAGCTAACCTTCCTTGACCGGAAGTTGGCGGCTATGCTTGGGAGAGTTGGATGCGTCTTACCATTGCCAGCGTCGGCAAGTTCAGAGGCGGTCCTTTGCAGGCCTTGTATACCGAATATGCAGGACGGCTAACCTGGCCTCTCGACTTGAAAGAAGTCGAAGAAAGAAAGCCCCTTAAAGGTGAAAAGCGTAAAGTCCGGGAAGCCGAGCTTCTCATGAACGCCGTCCCGGAAGGGGCGACCATTGTCGCCCTGGATGAAAAGGGCGTGACGATGACTAGCCCTGATTTCGCCAGGCTATTGGGACAACTTGCCGATGATGGCGTGCAGAATGTCGCTTTCCTGATCGGCGGCGCCGACGGACATAACCAGTCGACATTGCAGACGGCAAACAGATTGCTCTCTCTCGGCCCCATGACATGGCCGCATCTGATGGTGCGGGGCCTTCTCGCGGAGCAGCTCTACCGCGCATCCTCCATCCTCTCAAATCATCCCTACCACCGGGCGTGATTATAATGGAATCTTAAGTTTAACAGGACTATAAAGACGCTATGACGATCCATTTTGACAAACACTCAAATCGCCATCCCGTTCTGCTCTGCATTCTGGACGGCTGGGGCCATAGCGAAACAAGCGTCGACAATGCGATTGCGGCTGCGAATACGCCGAATTGGGATCATATGCTGGCGACCCGCCCGCATAGCCTGCTTGGAACCTCTGGCGCCGATGTCGGCCTGCCGGAGGGGCAAATGGGCAATTCCGAGGTTGGCCATATGACTATCGGCAGCGGGCGCGTGATCCTGCAGGATCTGCCAAGAATCAATCATGAAATTGAGACAGGGGTATTGGCGCAAAACCCTGAGCTTCTCGATCTGATCAACAAGTTGAAAGCGTCTGGCGGCACATGCCATATAGCCGGATTGCTCTCGCCCGGCGGCGTTCATTCACATCAGGATCATATGGCGGCGCTTGCGAAAATTATTGACGATGCAGGCATCCCGGTCCGGATACATGGATTCATGGACGGCCGCGACACGCCGCCGACAAGTGGCGCCGATTACACTCAGAGTCTAATTTCAAAACTGCAAAAGCTGAAAAATGCAAAAATCGCGACACTTGTCGGGCGGTATTTTGCGATGGACCGTGATACCAACTGGGACCGCGTTGAAAAAGCCTACAACGCAATGTTCCTGGCCGAAGGGGTGACCTTCAGCGATCCGGTCGCCAGTATTCGGGCTGCTTACGACGCAGGCGAAACCGACGAGTTCGTGACGCCCAGGATAGCGGCGGACTTTGACGGCATTCAGAATGGCGATGCCTTCATCATGGCTAACTTCAGGGCCGACCGGGCCCGCGAAATTCTCATCGCAATCGTCGATGATACATTTAGCGGCTTCAGTCGCTGCAAACGGCCCGTTCTTGCCGCCGTGAAAGGGATGGTCGAATATTCGAGCGATCTCGCCAAATCCATACCCGCCCTCTTTCCGCCAGTGGATGTGAAAAAAACCCTGGGTGACGTCGTTTCTTCCGCGGGCAAGACCCAGCTCCGGATTGCCGAAACTGAAAAATATGCACATGTCACCTTCTTTCTCAATGGCGGCGAAGAACGCGTCTACGAGGGTGAAGAGCGTATTCTGGTGCCAAGCCCGAAAGTCGCGACGTATGATTTAAAGCCGGAAATGTCGGCGCCTGAAGTAAAAGCTAAATTGCTTGACGCCATCGGGTCCGGTAAGTTCGATCTGATTGTCGTCAATTTCGCCAACCCGGATATGGTCGGGCATACCGGCGTCATGAGCGCTGCGATCAAGGCCGTCGAGGTTATTGATGGCTGTATCGGGCAACTGGCCGAAGCGGTCAGCGCTGCCGAGGGCGTGATGCTGATTACGGCGGACCATGGAAATATCGAATTGATGCGGGACCCTTTAACCCATGCGCCCTACACATCGCACACAACAAACCTTGTGCCCTTCGTGTTCGCCGTGGGCGATAACATTTCCTTTGTTGAAAACGGCACCCTGGCAGATATCGCACCGACAGTCCTGAGTTTGATGGGACTGAATATTCCAACGGAGATGACCGGCAAAATTCTAACCCATCAAGGGGAGGGGCTGAAAGACAATCGTGTTGCTTCCTGAGTTCACTTATTTATGCCGAGCCCGTATTTTAAGGCGTGTCATTCCCGGAGTTCTCGCCTTAAGCCTGATTTTTCCGCAATTGGCGAGTGCCGCCACGCCCGAAGAAGAACTGAAGCAACTGCGTGAGGCACTGGCCACTTCCAACAGCCGGAAGGAAAATTTCACTGCTGAACTTCAAAACCTCAGTTCGGAAATCAGGACCCTTAAACAAAATCTCGTCTCCGCCGCCCGAAACCTGACCACCCTTGATCAGAAGCTTGTGGATGTTGAGGAACGACTTGACGAAATCCGGCAGGTAGAAGACGATACGCTGGCCGACTTGTCGAAAAGAAATGCCGAGCTTGCCGGTACCCTTTCAGCCCTTATCAATCTGAGCCGTCAGCCGGAAGGTACTTTGATCGGCAATCCGGCCGGACTTGTTGATAGTTTGCGCGCCTCCACCCTGTTGCAATCCATCCTTCCGAAACTCAAGAAAGATGCGGATCAACTGTCCCGCCAACTGGAGGCACTTGCCAGCCTGCGGCAGCAATATGCCAAGGAAAAAGAAGAGTTTGCCGCGCTTCGGGATGAACGGGTCGCTGAACAGCGGGAACTTGATCAACTACTTGCCGCAAAACGCACAGCGCAGGAAAAAATCGCAGCGGCAAGCAAATCCGAACAGGAACGTTTGGAAAAACTGATGTCGAACGTCAAGGATACGACGGCCTTGATCGCGCGGCTGGAACAGGAAAAGGAGCGCCAGAAGACGCTTGAAACGGAACGCATAGAGCGGGAAATTGCTCTCAAGGAAAAACAGCAGCAAGAGATACGCAACAAACTGGCTGAGAAAGAGGAATCTCCGCCGCCTGTATCAGAAGCAAGGCCAGCGCCGCCGCGCAAACTTGCCCATGCGGACCCAGCCCGGCATTTTCTGGATGCCAAAGGCACCCTTCCTTTACCGGTAGGCGGCAGGATAGTTTCGAATTATAATGAGAAGAAGGCTGCGGGACAGCAAAAGGGAATAATCATTGAATCCCGTGCAGATGCTGCCGTCATCTCGCCTTTTGATGGTCAAATCGCCTTCGCTGGCCCCTTTAGACACTATGGATTGCTCCTGATAATTGATCACGGCGACGGCTATCATACATTGCTTGCGGGAATGGGATCTATTGATGGTACTGTCGGGCAGCTTCTTCTTGCTGGCGAACCTGTCGGGCAGATGAAAAATAGTAGTAAAGAAAAACCAAAGCTCTATATGGAACTTAGAAACAACGGTGCACCAATTGACCCTGTCCCCTGGTTATTGGCGGAGAATAGAAAGGTTAGCGGATAATGAGAAATGTTGTAACAGGTGTATTGGCGGTGGCGGTTCTGATATTGTCCCTCGCCATTATTGCCACACCTGATCACAAGGTTGAGGCCAGTTCCGAGACATATCGTCAATTAAACCTGTTCGGTGATGTTTTCGCAAAAATTCGCGAAGATTACGTCGAACAGGTTGATGACGAGAAACTTATCGAGGCGGCCATCAACGGGATGCTCAGTTCACTCGATCCGCATTCAAGTTACCTTAATCCAAAAAACTATGACGGTATGAAGGTTCAGACACGTGGTAAGTTCGGCGGACTGGGTATTGAGGTGACCATGGAGAACGGCCTTGTCAAGGTCGTCTCACCGATCGACGATACTCCTGCCGCCAAGGCGGGCATTCTTGCTGGCGACTACATCACCCATCTTGATGGTGAACCGGTTTTGGGCCTCACATTGGCGGAAGCCGTTGAAAAGATGCGCGGCCTGGTCGATACAGACTTGAAGCTGACAATTAGGCGTGTTGGGGAAAAAGAGCCGATTGACATTACCCTCACCCGGGCGGTCATTACCGTCCAGTCCGTCCGCGGACATCTGGAAGAGGGTGATATCCTGTATGTCCGTATCTCCAGTTTTACGGAACAGACGGACAAGGGGCTTCGTAAAATAATTGAAAAACTGAAGACCGAAGCGGGAGACGACTACAAAGGTCTCATCCTCGACCTTCGCAATAACCCGGGCGGGCTGCTTGACCAGGCCATCGCTGTTTCGGATGATTTCCTTGAGAAAGGGGAAATTGTCTCAACACGCGGCCGCAAGCCAGACGACGCCCAGCGCTTCAACGCTAAACCAGATGATATTGTGAACGGAAAACCTGTCGTCGTGATCATCAACGGCGGATCGGCAAGCGCCTCTGAAATTGTTGCAGGTGCCCTTCAGGATCACGGTCGTGCAGTTATCCTCGGCACGAAAAGCTTCGGCAAGGGGTCCGTTCAGACGATAATCCCACTGCAGGGGAATGGCGCCATGCGGATGACCACTGCTCGTTACTACACGCCGTCCGGCACCTCCATTCAGGCGAAGGGCATTGTTCCGGACATCGAGGTTGAACAGGCAAAGCTTGAAGTCCTTAAACCAGTTGGCGGCAGGTCCGAGGCTGACCTTCGCAATCATCTGGAAAACAGCGATCGAACGAAGCCTGCGGAAGGCGAGACAGTAACGGATGAAAAGCCAACGGATAATCTTGATTATCAACTTCTTCGGGCAAAAGACCTGCTGAAAGGTGTCTGGCTATTCGCCAAGAAAGATACCAAGTAAGCTCGGACAACGCCTGGTTTATCACGGGGGTCTGGAATTTGTGACTATGAATTGCTTCAGACACCCGTTTCGTTAATAAGGCCGGTTAATTGTGCTAAACGTAAATAAAGACCGCGTACCGAAACCGACACCTCAAAATAAGGTGTCGGTTTTGTTCCTTTTATCGTTATCATTAATACTCGCGGTTATCGGCGTCAGTATCTGGCTCTTTTTCAGCGGTCTCCATGAAGGAAAACGAGCGCTTGTTACCGCCAGCGCCGAGATTAAAGCTCCAATACTTATTGCACCTCCTGCTGAACCAGCACCTAATGTACTGGAAAAAGTTGTGGCGGCGCCCGCAACGGCAGTTGAGGAAACTGTTGCCAAGCCAGCTCCACCTCTTCTTGGTCAGGACACCGAATCCAGCTCCGTTAAGCGTGCGACGAAGAATGTCCTAACAGAAGCCTCTTCTGATCCGTCACCGCCATCAGCGAAGGATGCATCCATGCCTGAGGCAATGAATGATGATGGGCAGGCTTTACCGGCCCAAATGGCAAAGACTATTACACCGGAACCACCCTCCACTCCCATCTCATCCGCTGTCGATACGAGCGACGTAAAGGCTACTCCGGTTCCCGGTGAAGAGCCTAACAGAGCAGAGATGCCTTCGCAGGAGCTTTCGAATTCTGTGCCCCCGGAAACACCGGAACCCGCCTTGGAAAAAGGAGATGAAATTCAGGCCCAATCCCCGCCAGCTGAAGCACAGGCAGCGCAAGAAAAAACAGATGATTTGACTATGGAGGCGGAAATTCCAAGTGAAGCACCACCGCATGAAAGTACCGCTAGGCTGGAAAGGGAGAGTTTGCCGGACGCCGAGCCCGACACCGCCACCCCTTCAGAACCGGCCGTGGACACGCCTGTAACAAAGGCTGAGATACCTGAAGAAGAAGGGCCAACCCCGTCGTCTCAACCGGAAACAAAACCGGAGCCGGTAGAACCGGTGGCGCCGACACCTATGGCGGAGAATCTCTCGGCCGCGCCGGAGCAAACCCCGCAGCAAGTCGCGCCGGTCTCCGAGGCTGTCCCAGAAAAAATGCTGGCCTGGCAGGAATTTGCAAGCCCATTCAGAGATCCCCAGGATCGGCCCCGCATCGCCATTGTTATCAGCGAGATCGGCATCAGCAAGGCGGGCACGATTGCCGCAATCGAGAAATTACCCGGTGCCTTTACTTTGGCTTTCAATCCCTACGGACAAGACCTGCAGACCTGGGTTAATCGTGCCCGTAATGCGGGTCATGAAGTGCTTCTGCAAATACCCATGGAACCCAAGGGCTATCCCGCAAATGATCCGGGATCGCAGGCCCTGCTTACCAGCCTGACAGAGGCGGTAAACCTGTCGCGGCTTGATTGGGTATTAAAGCGCTTTTCCGGATATACCGGTATCACCAACCAGATGGGATCGAAATTCACGGCATCGACGGAACATATCCGTCCCGTTCTGGAGGTTATAAAGAAGAAAGGCCTGCTTTATCTTGACAGCCGCACCGCAAGCGATAGCGTCGCCGCACATGTCGCCCATACGCTTGAAATTCCCGTTGCCGTCAACAACCGCTTTCTGGATCATAAGGCGGACGGCGCGACGGTTGATTTACGGCTCACGGAACTCGAAGATATTGCCAGACGAACCGGATCGGCCATAGGGGTTGCCTATCCTTATCCCGCTACCTTTGAGCATTTATCAAGCTGGGCTAAAACACTCGATGGAAAAGGACTGGCGCTCGCCCCCGTTTCCGCACTTATAAACAGACAGGTAATCAGATGACAGATAACTCTTCCTCTTCTCAAGCGGATCTTCCCTATCGTCCCTGTGCGGGGATGATGGTCGTAAATAACAAACGCCAGGTCTTTGTCGGCCGGCGCATCGATATGGTAACCGAGCATTGGCAGATGCCGCAGGGAGGCATCGACCATGAGGAGGACCCACTTGAAGCTGCTTATCGCGAATTGGAGGAGGAAATCGGTACCCGGAATGTCGAGCTGATTCATCGTCTGGAAGGTTGGTTCATCTATGATCTTCCAGAAGACCTCATCGGAAAGATTTGGAAAGGTAAATATCGCGGTCAGAAACAAAAATGGTTTTTATTTCGCTTTTTGGGCGAGGACAACGAGATCAATATCCGCACGGAGCATCCGGAATTCTCAGAGTGGAAATGGGCCGAATTAGTCGAACTTCCGCAACTGATAGTCCCTTTTAAACGTGACCTTTATGAGACAATCATCCAGAATTTCAAACCATATATTTAAATTTTTGACCGTTTTCGACTATAATTAACCACAAACTATAGAAAGAAAATCTGAATTTACGCGAATTATCTCAATATATAGTATTTCTTTTTTCTCACGCCAATTCCTTACTTAACTTGTTGTCTTTCCATTTAAGTTCCGCCTATAATCTTAACTAATTGTTAACTGTTGTTAATTTTTTATAGTTAATGATTATGGTTAATTTGTATGGTAGGTGAGTCTCTTTTGTCAGTTGCTCTTGATGTTATTTAAATGCCTTGAATTTAAGGGGTTGCTTAACGTTATTTCTACCGGTAGTTTTATAAATAATTTCAGTAATCGTTTAGTGGGCGTAATATGAAACATTATGAAGAGCTTACCGGAGGAGAAGGTAGAAGGGTTTTCTATCGCGCGGAACGGTTCAATGCCAAAACCCTGATGAGCAGCATTGCTCCCGTGGTGAATGTCGACAATCAGTCATTCGATCTCTTCGACATCAGCATGAGCGGCATCAGTTTCGTAAGCCCCCAAAATTTATCCTGGCTCGACGAGATCAATAAAGACGTTCCGCTCAAGCTCAAGCTGGGAAATACGGAAATCTTCGTAGGCAATGGTAAAGTACGGCGCATTGAGCCGCATGAGAACCAGCATAAGGTCGCCATTGAACTCACGAAAGGCTTTCTGGATATTCAGAAAATCCTCGATCGGCATGATGATCTGGCTCTTCAGCAGGCGGTCACAACGGGTCTCGCAGACGAATCTCACCTGGTGCCCGCGGAATACAAGCAGTCGATCAGCGACGCCGTCTATATGCTGCGGTCAATCCATAAGGTTCTGGACAAGGTCGAGAAGGATTTAAACCATGAGGATGCGCGCCGTGACGACAGGGTAAAAGATATTATCCTCGCCTGCGAGGTCAAAGCGCTTGCACGGTGGAAGGAAATCTCGAAATCCTGTCTCAGGATTACGCATTCTCTTCATGGCGACGAAGCCGCCATCGCGGCAATGAAACGTTATACGGAATTAGTACTGACGCCTGAGCTTTTGGCCGGGGCGAGCTGGAACCGGGCATATACCAAGCCGCTCGGATATCCAGGCGACTATCAGGTCATGAATTATGCTTATAATCTCACAATGGAAGGGTCTACAGCCTACGGGAAGTTCTGCCATCGGCTTGGTACGTCGACAGGTGAATTTATTGCAACCCGCATGACGATGACCAAGCAGGCAATCGCCAGCCTGAGTTCAAAGGCAGCTGCAAAAGGCCAAACCTCTTTCAAGATAGCTAGTCTTGGCTGTGGCCCGGCGCAGGAAGTTGTGAATTTTCTTAAATCCGCGTCTGTTCCCATCTTCATTGATTTCACGCTGATTGATCAGGATCACGATGCGCTCTCCTTCGCCTATAAAAATACCTATCCCGAAGTAGCGCGACTCGATGGCAAGGCGGCGGTAAAATGCCTGCATGCCACATTCCTGGAATTTCTGGCAACGGGCAAGCTTTTTAGAAAGCTGGAGAAGCAAGACCTTATCTATGCTGTGGGTCTTGCAGATTATCTGGGCACCAAGAGGGCGACTAAGCTTGTCAGGGATCTCTATGCCAACCTGTCTCCCGGCGGCACTTTGATAATTGGCTGTATGCGCACTTCAGAGGAAAGCCTTGAGTGGCAGGTCGAGTATGTCGTTGACTGGACCTTGGTTCATCGTGACGAAAGCGAGATGCGCGATCTTGCGGTAGATATTGAAATGGAAGCCAAACGAGAGATTGTTGTTGACTCGACAGGTCACTGTCATCTTCTTATCGTGACGAAACCGGAATAAGGCGCCGCGCCCTTACCGATCCGAAGCCGGGGACTAACCTCGCGCAAGCTTGTGTGTGTTCTCACCTTCGAGGTGGGAATTTACGATCCGTTCTTTTGGAAACTCTACAATTGCAATGGTCCCCTCGCCAAGTCGGCTGTCCAGCCTGATGCTGCCGTCATGTAATTCCATGATATTTTTCGACAGCGGCAATCCAAGTCCAGTGCCTTCATAACTACGCGCCATGGAGCTTTCAATCTGAACAAACGGTGCGAATACCTTCTCGATATTCTCAGCATCAATTCCGATACCTGTGTCCTTAATCATGACGCAGAGATTTCCGTTGGTCTTCTCCTTAAAGCTGATCGCCACGGATCCGCCTTTATGGGTAAACTTTACTGCATTCGAGAATAGATTGAGGAAAACCTGCGCGAGTAAGCGCGGATCGCCAATTAATATATACTCATTAACGGGAACATCGAATGCCAGACGAACCCCCCGTTCCGCTGCATGATCGCGAATGATCCGCAAGGTTGAATTTACAATATCAACAATCGAAACCTGTTCTTCCTGGAGGACGAGTTTTCCAGCTTCTGCCTTGGAAAGGTCAAGAATGTCATTAATGATACTCAGCAAATGCTGGCCGCTGACATTGATATCCTTTGAGTATTCCTTGTATTGTTCCTTGCCGAGCGGGCCGAACATTTCCTTTTCCAGAATCTCGGAAAACCCGATAATGGCGTTGAGCGGCGTTCTCAATTCATGGGACATAATCGCCAGGAACTCGGATTTGGAATGGTTTGCGGCCTGCGCTTTTTCGGCGAGAACATCGCTCTTCACGCGTTCTTCATCGAGCATTCGCATGTTGATGAAGTCCTTACGGCGCGCGAGTTCCTGTATGTAGCTGGCAAAAATACTCATAGCCGCCGCACAAACGAGGAAAAACATATTTTCAAGCCAGATCAGGTAAGGAACAGGATTGACGATGGTAGTTACTACGAAATAAAGGACGATCAGGATTATCGTAACCGCCGTGGCATGAAGAAATCGAACCGGCGGAACACAGCAACTATAGATAAAAACCGGAACCAGCCCGGCAAAATATATTGCGCCGCCAATCGGATTCGCTAAAGCAATCATCGCTATGACCCCGGAACCGCTGGCGAGAACGCATATGGCCGATATCGGTTGCGCGTAAGGTTTCGTCGTCTCCCAGAATGTTGAAATAGCAGCAAGCGTAAAAATCGGGCAGATAATCAGGAAACGGATAATCCAGGCATCGTAAAGAATTTCAGGGATTGCGTATATGTCCAGGATGCCGAAGACTGCATAGATGAGGACTGCTCCGGTGAGCGACAAACGAATAACGGGAAGAGCTTTGCGCAGTTCAAGAGCATTGTAGAGCTTCTCCACTTCTTTTTCTTTAAAGTGAAGAGAAAATATATCAATTTTGAACTTGCCTTCACCGAAGTGTTTGGCAATGCGTCCAATGGTCCACATATATATTTGTTAACCTATTCAAGTGGGCTCAACACATTCTTTCGCCCCATGTACTCTACCGCCACTTAAAAATAGGATGTAAAGGTTAATGAGCTATTAATAGGGCAAGTTTTGGATGTATTTTATTGGTTTAAAATCGGTGTAATTCCGCCGCTAATTAGCGTTTTATGAACGTACGATAAAGCATCTGGGCTGTCAGCAACTTCGTTGGCTTATCGACAAAATGCATGACTTTATAAAATTGCTTTGCAACTTCAGGATCGTTTGCTGCCATGATCCTGTCCTTGAACCATCGGGATACAGCGAATCTTGCAGGTCTTTTTCCCCTTGTTTCAGGATACTTAAAGTCCTCGCCAACCGCCATCTCCCAAGAAACGTTGAGGATCTTTGCAACATCCTGAAAAAAGACCCTGGCAAAATCCGAAGGAACGACGCCTTCGGAAGTCCTTACCCGTTCGAGGTTTTTCTGCAATGACCGTGCTTCCAATGCCGCGACGGTAATACCCTGGCCGAAAAAAGGGTTAGCCCGACAGACTGCATCTCCAAGTGCGACTAGCCCGTCGGGAAATTTCTTCAGGTCTTCAAAGTGCCGACGCACTCCCTTTTTGAACTTGAACGCCTCAATTTCGCCAATCAATTCCGCACGAGATACGGCATCAAAGACGTCAGGCTTCGGCAAAGATTTTAAAAAGTCTAGAAATCCCATGAGATCCGCCGGCGGGTAATCACCACTGTAGCCGGCCGCCGTCACCATCCAGTTTCCGTCTTCGACAGGAACAAACGCTCCCCCGCGTGTATCATTCGGCGCTTTTGGGTAAATGAGGATACTTTTCCATGTGTCCGGCCAATCTTCCGGTATCTTGAATAAACCGCTCGAATAAGCAAAGTCCGGCTCAACGACACTCTCACTAGGCACCGGATATCCCGAGGCCGCCAACTGCTTTAGCAGATCAGTTCCCGCACCTGCTGCTTCCACAAAAAAATCAGCCTTTTCCTCATTTTCGATCCCTGTTTTGACATCTTTGAGAACCACGGCCTCCAATTTTTTCCTATCGGTTGAAAACCGGAAGTTCAAACTACGCTTGCTATAGAGAAAGGAAATGTTATCGATATTCGATACGCGCAAACGCAAAACAAACTCCAGCATCGGCCTTGACTGGAAAAATGTCATCATTCCTCCTTCAAAAGGCGGCATCCATTTGCCAGCGAGATGCCATCTGACGTCTTTGCCAAGAACGGCAGTCTTTGACCCGGCCCGCAGCAAATCGTCCCTTACTCCAGGGAAGAGATCTTCCATGACCTGTTCACCGGCGTTCAGGAGGACATGAATATGCCGACCTTGGGGCACGCCTTTGCGCGGAAGAGAATTTGTCGGCTCTTCATCCTTCTCCACAATGACGACCTCTCGAAAGTAATCCGATAAAACCCGGCCCGCCAGCAGGCCGCCAAACCCACTGCCGATGACGACAGCTCTGTTTCCTAACTTTTGCTCAGACATCAAAATTCTCCAGGAATTAGGGCGGTAGCGCAGATATTCCCTTGCGCAATCTCATTAAGGTTCTTCATCCCATAATATAAAATCATTGTATGAAACCTGGCTTCGATTGATAGGTTCTGGCAACAAAAAAGAGGCCGCGGGGGCCTCTTTTTACGTGAACCTATACGACTCAAATTTAAACCATCGCATCCAGAAGCTGCTGCAGGTGATCCTTGTTTTCAGCTGCCCTACGACGGGTTTCGTCATCTTTTGCGTCCTCTTCATCTTCGCGGGCATTCTGGATACGCTGTTCCAGATTATCCCGATTGAGATCTGCAACATAAACCGCTTCCTCGGCAAGTACCGTCAGCTTATCATTGGAAACTTCCACAAAGCCGCCGTTGACGAAGATACGCTCTTTCTCCTGATCGCCCTCATAAATGCTGATGACACCGGGACGCAGGGAGGATGTGATCGGCGCATGGCCGGCAAGAACGGCAAAATCGCCTTCCGCCCCTGGGACAACAACCATTTCATACTGATCTGAAAGCAGAAGCTTTTCAGGTGACACGAGGTCCATGGTTATCATTTCCGCCATTTAATGCACTCCTTCAAGCGACAATGATTAAGCAGCTTCAGCGGCCATCTTCTTGGCTTTTTCAAGCACTTCTTCGATCCCGCCGCACATATAGAACGCAGCTTCCGGCAGTTCGTCATATTCCCCGGCGACAATTTTCTCAAATGCATCGAGTGTATCTTCAAGTTTCACGAATTTACCAGGAGATCCGGTAAAGACTTCGGCCACATGGAACGGCTGGCTGAGGAAACGCTGGATCTTACGGGCGCGGGCGACGATGAGTTTGTCTTCTTCCGACAGCTCGTCCATACCGAGAATTGCGATAATATCCTGTAAAGATTTATAGGTCTGCAGGGTTTCCTGAACCTCGCGCGCAATACCGTAATGACGTTCTCCGACAACCGCCGGATCGAGCATGCGGGACGTCGAATCAAGCGGGTCCACAGCCGGGTAAATACCAAGCTCGGCAATCTGACGGGACAGAACTGTCGTTGCGTCCAGATGGGCGAAGGAGGTAGCAGGCGCCGGGTCGGTCAAGTCGTCGGCCGGAACGTAAATGGCCTGAACCGAGGTAATCGAGCCCTTGTTGGTTGAAGTAATCCGTTCCTGTAGTGCGCCCATGTCGGTTGCCAATGTTGGCTGATATCCCACAGCGGATGGAATACGGCCAAGAAGTGCGGACACTTCCGAACCTGCCTGCGTGAAACGGAAAATATTGTCGATGAAAAACAGTACGTCCTGGCCTTCGACATCACGGAAATATTCCGCCTGCGTCAATCCGGAAAGAGCGACGCGCATACGGGCTCCGGGAGGCTCGTTCATCTGACCATAGACAAGTGCCACTTTCGATTTGTCGCCTTCAAGGTCAATAATTCCGCCTTCAATCATTTCGTAGTAAAGGTCGTTACCTTCACGTGTCCGCTCGCCAACCCCGGCAAACACAGAGTAACCACCATGGCCCATGGCGACGTTGTTGATCAGTTCCATGATCAGAACCGTCTTGCCAACGCCGGCGCCGCCGAACAGGCCGATCTTACCGCCCTTTGCATAAGGCGCGAGCAGATCAACAACCTTAATACCGGTCACCAGAATTTCAGCTTCCGTTGACTGGTCCGCGAAATCAGGGGCATTGGCATGAATGGGAGCCG